>JAZRNR010000125.1:0-9307 GCA_045648305.1 Acutalibacteraceae bacterium | reverse complement strand
AGCCTGAAACCTGCGATGAACTTCTGCATAAATACGGCACCTACAACATTCAGCCGACGGCAGACAGCGACAACAGCTTCCCGAAAATTTCTCAGGGTCTTCCGACAAGCAGAAAGAAAAAGCATTATAAAGGGTTCGGGTACAATAACAAAGGAGAGTCTTAGTCGACTCTCCTTCTCTTTCTTTCAAAAAGTGCTCTTCTTTTTTCTGCAAGATTTTTTCTCCGTGCTTCCGTTTCTTCTGTAAGAATAACAGCTTCTCCGTTATCGACAGAAATAAGGTCGCCCTCTTTCACGCCTTCGGGCAACTTTCCGATTTCAATGTTTGCTGCCTTTCCGTTTTCGTCTTCACAGACTGCAAAGCCTTCTTCAATTCTGTCAACAGAATACTTCAAATCACTCACTCGCACTTTCGACATAATTCTTTATCGCCGCAACTGTTTCTTCGCTTATAACATGCTCAATTTTACATGCATCCTCTGCTGCAACTTCTCTTGAAACGCCAAGACGCACAAGCAATTCCGTAAGCATTGTATGACGCTGATAAATTTTCTCTGCAACATCCTTACCAACCTCCGTAAGGCTGAGGTGACCCTCTCCATTGACGGTTACGTATCCGCCGTTTTTAAGAAGACCTATTGCACGGCTGACGCTCGGCTTTGAATATCCCATATATTCACATACGTCTATTGAACGCACGGCACTGCTTTTTTTAGTTAATACATATATCGATTCAAGGTACATTTCGCCTGATTCCTGCAAAAGCATAATCACACCTCCTGTGACTTTTTTATGATACCACAAAAGCAGCTTTTTTTCAAGGCATATACAAATGGTATTTAGTGAAAATGACAATCTGTGCATTCAAAGGCACAATTATACCATTAAGAGATATTTATACAATATTTGGTTTTTCTGAAATAAGTTTTTTCTGCATTTAGTAGGCACGAATTTTCATCTTACATTTATTCTTCATAAGTCGACAAAACAAGATTTTATATTCCCCTTTTCGCAAGACACAAAAACGCAACAATCGTATACTTCGGATTTTCTTTTTACGACATTATTTTATTTGTTTCGGTTTTATTTGCATTTCGGCTTCGTCATTACTGCAAAAAAATGCAAACCATATTGACAACTCTCTGTATCAGGTGTATGATATTAGCGAAACGTGAATTAAATTCACATTGTTGGAAGGTTTATTATGAAAGCTTTATATTCAATCACAAAAGGTGCACTTGTTCTTGACAACGGAACCTTCATTCTCACATATGGAATTGAAGCAACAGACAAGGCAAACGGTTCCCCTCTTTCAAAGTTTGCCGACGTTTCCGTTAACCGAAACACCGCAGAAAGAATTGTTTCGCTTCTTAACTCCTGCGAAATTGAGCTCTGTCATTTTTATGATGTTGTAATTGATGAACTTAACAGATAAAAAAGGATTGGTCGCAAAAGCTACCAATCCTCTGTTTTTATTTTGTAACAGTTTCTTTCTTTGCCTTTTTTACAGGCTTTGCATTAAGCTCTGCAATCTGCTTGTTGATGTCATTCTTTCCCTTGTGATGGAACGGGAAAATTTTAAGAACAACCCAACCGATCGCAGCACCCGCTGCATTAAGAACGGTGTCTGCCATTGTGTCCATAATCGGCCAACGCTCAGGATAAATCGGATCAAAAATTGTTGCTTCCTTTGCTGTGCCCTTTGCAAGCTCGTAACACCAATGCTGTGCATCTCCGATAGCCCCTGTTTCAGGGTTACACATAAACTGATCTGCAAAGAACTCAAAGAGCTCCCAACAGATTGTTGAGAAAAGAGCAAATCCGAACGAAGCAAGCACTACGATTGCAACTGAACACTCTTTTTTATCTCTTTTCTGCATTGCAACGACCGCTTCATATCCGCAAAGAACAGCAAGACCGCTGTTGAGGAAATGCATACCTGAATCCCACCAGCTCAGGTCGTAGTAAAAATTCATAAACTTGCCGCCAAACGAACCACAGAAAGCCATAAACGTAATAAGAAGCTGAATGTATGAAGGAACGTGACGGAAAAGAGTATTTTTCGGGAACATCATCATAATTTCCCAAGCAAACATTGCCGCAAAGTTTGCAAGAACCTGCGAAATATCTGCCGCATCTCTTGTGCCGTTTTTAACTCCGATTATACTCGCAATCAACGCATAAATCATAAGTCCGCGGAAAACCCACCATACGATGATTTCCCATGTTTTACAGTTTTCTCTGATACGAGAAATATATTCTTTCATTTTTCTCATCCTCTGTTGAAAAGTTCATCTAAATAATATGATAAAAGACGTTCTTTGTCAAGATGTAAGATTCCGGAAAAGAAAAACAGGTAGCCCGAAAGCTACCTGTTTAATTAGTTTTTGGAGTTATTATTTCTGATCATTCTGATCGTTGTTCTGGTCCTGATACTGCTGGAACTGATCCAGATACTGGAACGGCTCCTCTTCAGCAGTTATTTCCTGCTCCTTTGCCGGTGCCTTTTTCTTCTTGCTTTTAAGAACAAGAAGGACAGCGACAACAACGATAAGAAGAGCAGCAACTGCGATGATGATAATCAGTGTGTTTTTGTTGCCATTAAGCTTATCTGCAGGATTTTCAGGTTCATTCTCAGCATCTGTCATATCTTCATACTGATCGCTATCTACGACGATTGAAGAATCAAAGTTAAAGTTAGCTGTTGAACCGAAGATTGATTCTGCCTGCGGGAAGAGATTTCTGAAATCTTCTTCTGTGCCATCAAAATATACATTCTTGAGATTGTAGCAACCGTCGAAAGCACCTGCACCGATTCTTACTACAGAAGACGGGATGTAAACTGTTTCAAGGTTGAGGCAATTTTTGAAGCTGCCTGCGCCGATGCTTGTGATACCATAGCTGATTGTAACTTCCTTGATATAAATACCGTGCTTTGTTACCCATTCAGGTTCAACTGCAGAATAATCCCACATATCGCCTGAGCCTGAGATGATGAGTGTACCTGTTGTTTCGTCAAAGAACCACTCTGCATTATCACCGCACTTGCCGCTACTTACAGCAAGTACTGTTGTTGACTCTGTTGAAGAAGGTACAGTTGTCGGTGTTGTAGCTGTTGTTGATGTTGTTGATGTCGGGTTAGTCGGATTCGCTGCTTTTTTATTTACTGCTACAAGGAACAATGCTGTTTTTGTTATACTTCCGTCTGTGTAACTTACAGTAACTTTCTGAGATCCTTCTTTTAAAAGCTTTGTCGGAGAACAGGTGTACCCTGTTACATTTTTCTTGCTGCCATCACTATAAGTTGCCTGAACTACCATACCTGATGTGCTTAATGTATCCCCTACAGTATATGTTGTCTTGCTCGGTTTTGAAGTCAGTATTATTCCTTCAAGCTCTTTTTTTATCGGATTCTCTGCTTTTTTATTTACTGTTACAAGGAATGACGCTGTTTTTGTTATTTCTCCTTCCGTGTAACTTACAGTAATATTCTGCGATCCTTCTGTTGAGAGTTTCGTCGGAGAACAGGTGTACCCTGTCACATTTTTCTTACTGCCATCACTATACGTCGCCTGAACTACCATACCTGATGTGCTTAATGTATCCTCTACAGTATATGTTGTCTTGCTCGGTTTTGAAGTCAGTGTTATTCCTGTAAGCACTGTTTTTACCGGCTCTGCCGGTTTCTCTGGTGGCTTTGTTTCATTAGCCGGAACTGTCGGAAGATTGTTTACTACGCTGTAATCTGCTTTGTTACCATTAGCATCGTCACAGTTTGAAACTTTGAGAGCAAAGTCATCCTTTGTTACGTACTTTCCGGGAACCTTTTCAAAGGTATAAGTTGCAATAACGCTGCCTGCTTTGTCGTACGCAGGTTCAATAGCTGCACTGTAGAGACCTGTCTGAGCATAACCCTGCTGAACACCGCCTGCAAGAGCGATATCTGTACTAACTGCAATCCTTGTGCACTTTTTAACCTTAGCTGAGTTGTATGTAACACCAAAGTCAACTGCTCCGAAGCTGCCGCTCTCAAGTTTGACTTCAAGAACAACCTGTGTTGCTGTTTCGTCTGCATAATTCAACGAAAATTTTGGGTTTCCTGCTGCCTGTGATGAAAGCTCCAATCCCATTACGGGAACGATGCTGAACATCATCATAACAACAAGGATTGCTGCTGTGATTTTTGAAAATAATGTTTTCATTATAAATCCTCCCTGATTTTTTAGAAATGCCGTACCGACACTTCCGATAACGGCATTATAACATATATATTTCAAAACTTCAACAATGATTTACATTTATATTACTGAAAGTATGTGGTAATATTTTTCTAAAATACTTTTATTTCTGTCTGATTTGTGGTATACTAATTTAAATATAGCAAATTTTTATTAAGGTTGTGTTTTTATGCATTTTGAAAACATCGCTGACGGCGTACGCCTTTATGCGCAGGGCACCGACAAATTCAAGACCTGCCGTATCAATATCAGTATGGCTATGCCGCTTGATTCAGGCACATCTGCAAGGGCAATTCTCCCCTTCATTCTTCACAGAAGATGTGCAAAATATCCCGATTATATCACTCTTAACCGTGTGCTTGACGAGCTTTACGGAGCATCTGTTTCTGCAGGTGTTCTCAAACGCGGTGAGTCACAGATTCTTTCTTTTAACCTCACAGCTATCGACGACCGTTTCGCCCTTGACGGAGATACGGTTGCTCTTGAATGTGTTCAGCTTCTTACGGATATGATTTTCGACCCTCTTACTGAAGGTGAAAGCTTCCCCGCTGACATCATCGAGCAGGAAAAGCGTCTTCTCGTTGAAGCTATCGAAAACGAAATGAACGACAAGCGCCGTTATGCACTTATGCGTTGCGAAGAAATAATGTTCAAGGATGAGGCTTACAGCATCAACCGCTTAGGTTCAGTTGATGAGGTAAAGGCACTCACTCCCGAAGAAGTTTACTCCGCCTGGAAAGAGGTTCTTTGTAAGGCTACTATTCAGGTCACAATGGTCGGCAGTATGGACGTTGCCCCCGTTGCCGAGATGCTTAAGAACCGTTTCAGCTCAATTAAAAGAGATATTGCTAAAATCAACACGGTTTTCGTAAATGAAGTCAATCAGCCCGAATATATCTGCGAAGAAATGCCCATCAAGCAGGGCAAGCTCGTTATGGGCTTCCGCACGGCTATGGCTGACGAATACGATAATTCCGTGCCGATGCGAATTGCCGTTGATATTTTCGGTGGTGGCACTTATTCAAAGCTTTTCTCTGTTGTACGCGAAAAGATGAGCCTTTGCTACTATTGCTCCGCTGCATTTTTCTCTTCAAAGGGTATCGTTATGGTACAAAGCGGTATCGAAGATGCAAACGAAGAAAAAGCAAGAAATGAAATTTTAAATCAGCTTTCGCTTGTTGCAAAGGGTGATTTTTCCGATGAAGACTTCTCCTCTTCTATCAAGAGTATTACCGATTCAATCATCAGCAACAACGACACACCAGAATCAATCTGCGCGTGGTATTCCTCACAGATTTTCAGAGAGTCACTCAAAACTCCCGAAGCTTACGTTGAGGAAATAAACGAAGTTGAGAAATCTCAGGTCGTCGAAGTTGCAAAGACAATTACTCTCGACACCGTGTTTATGCTCAAATCTAACGGGGAGGTCAGCGACGATGAAGATTAATGAAATCAGAAATGAGCTTCTTAACGAAATGTATTATGACATTGACCACCCGTCAGGTCTTAAGATTCTTATCATGCCCAAGGCAGGCTACACAAGCACTTATGCGATTTTTGCAACAAAGTACGGTTCAATCGACACAATGATTGAAACCAAGGACGGCTCTTTCAGAGAAATTCCTGAAGGCACGGCTCATTTCCTTGAGCACAAGCTTTTTGAAAGCGAAGACCTTGATGCTTTTGAAAGATTTGCAAAAACAGGTGCGTCAGCTAACGCTTACACAAGCTTTGACAGAACAGGTTATCTTTTCTCCTGCTCAGGCAATTTCAAAGAAAACCTTGAAATTCTCCTCGACTTTGTTCAGAATCCGTATTTCACTCAGGCAACTGTTGAAAAGGAACAAGGCATCATCGGTCAGGAAATTGATATGTACAAGGACATTCCTGACTGGGAGGTTATGTTCAACTGCCTTCGCAATATGTACCACAACCTGCCCGTAAGAATTGACATTGCGGGAACACAGGAATCAATTGCACAGATTACGGCAGATATGCTCTACGATTGCTACAACAATTTCTACAATCTCAACAATATGGTACTTGCTGTTGCAGGAAACACAACCGTTGAAGAGGTTCTTGAAGTTGCTGACAAGGTGCTTAAACCCGTTGAAGGTAAAATGGCACAGAGAAAGATTATTGAAGAGCCGAAGGAAGTTAAATCAGATTACTGCGAGAAAAAGCTTTCAGTTGCAACTCCGCAGTTTATGCTCGGCTTCAAAGAGGAATGGGACACTCCCGAAAGAACAGCCAAAGAAGAAATTGCTATGGAAATTCTCCTTGATATGATTTCCGGACCGTCAACTGACCTTTACAAGCGACTTTTCGATGCTAATCTTATCAACAACAACTTCGGTTTTGAATATTTCACAGGCTTCGGTTACTCGTGCGTACTTTTCGCAGGTGAAAGCAACGACCCGAAAACTGTCAGCGAGGAAATCAAAAAAGAAATCAGACATTTCCGCGAAAACGGTTTTGACGAAAAAGTTTTTGAACGCACAAAGAAAAAACTTTACGGAAGAATGATTATGGGAATGAACGACGTTGACGGACTTGCAAACAATATGGCTGTTTCATATTTTGCAGACGAGGACGTTTTCACCGATTTTGAAACCTACAAAACAGTAACTGTTGAAGACATCAGGGAGCTTCTTAACAAAACTCTTGACGAAAACTACAGTACACTTTCTGTAATTTTACCAAACAACTGAGGTGACAAAAATGCACGATACAGTAGAAGTATTTTTTAACGGACTTTCGGGAAGTATGAATGTTTCCTCAATCCTTGCGGATTTCAATCTTTTCGGAGCAGATATCACAATCCGTTGGTACGGTGCAATTATTGCTTTCGGCTTTTTGCTTGCCGTACTCTTCGGAGGACGAATGGCTTATAAATGGAAGATAAGCCTTGACAAGATGCTCGACGTGCTTATTTACGGCACAATCTTCGGCATCATCGGTGCAAGATTATATTATTGTATATTCAAATGGGATCTTTACAAAGATAATCCGCTTGATATCTTTGCCATATGGGAAGGCGGACTTGCAATTTACGGTGGCATTATCGGCGGTCTTGCGGCCGCATTCGTCGTCTGCAAGGTTCGCAAAATGAATTTTTGGAATCTTCTTGATATGGCTTCAATGAGCCTTCTCATCGGTCAGGGTATCGGCCGTTGGGGTAATTTTGCAAATCAGGAGGCCTTCGGCACAAACACAGACCTGCCGTGGGGTATGTGGAGCAGCAAAATTGCCACATACATAATCGGACATCAGGACGAATTCGCGGCAAACGGAATAACAATGGATCCGAACAAAGCTGTTCATCCGACATTCCTCTATGAATCAATCTGGTGCCTTCTCGGTTTCTTTGTTCTCTATCTCATCTGTCAGAAATTCCGCAAGTTCAGCGGACAGATTTTCCTTTGCTACGGTGTATGGTACGGACTTGAAAGAGCTGTTGTTGAAGGACTTCGTACAGACAGCCTTTACATCACAGGCACAACTCTTCGTGTTTCACAGGTTATTTCCGCAGCTCTCGCACTCGTTTGCTTCATCGCACTTGTTGTTCTTATCCGTAAGTACACCAAGAATCCGAAGCCGATTGTCGGTATCGATTTCTTCCTTGAAGAAGAACTGAAAAAAGAAGCTGAAGCAAGAGGCGAAGTTTACGAAGTAAGAAAATCAAAAAAATCCAAGAAAACAGTTGATGCTGAAACTGCAGAAAGCGAGGAAAAACAAGATGTATAAAATCATCAGCGGTAAAGAAGTTTCCGAAGCGGTAAAGCTCCGCGTTTCGGATGAAGTAAAAGAGCTTAAAGAAAACGGCATTGAGCCGTGCCTCGCAGTTATACTCGTCGGTGACGATCCGGCTTCAAGAGTTTATGTAAACAACAAGAAGAAGGCTTGCGAATTCTGCGGAATCCGTTCGCTTGAATATGTTCTTCCTGCAGAAACAAAGGAAGAAGAACTGATCGAGCTTGTTGAAAAACTCAACAATGATAAATCAGTTAACGGCATCCTCTGCCAGCTTCCCCTGCCGAAGCACCTTGACGAAAAAAAGGTTCTCAATCTTATAAAGTCTGAAAAGGACGTTGATGCATTCCACCCCGAGAATGTAGGTCACATTATGATCGGTGATTTCAATTTCCTTCCCTGCACACCTGCGGGAATTATGGAAATGCTCCGTTATGAAAACATCGACCTTGACGGTAAAAACTGCGTTGTAATCGGCAGAAGCAATATCGTAGGCAAGCCTATGGCAATGCTTATGCTCAAGGAAAATGCAACGGTTACAATCTGCCATTCACGTACCAAGAACCTTAAAGAGGTTGTTGCAGGCGCAGATGTTATTGTTGCGGCTGTCGGCAGACCGAACTTTGTTACTGCCGATATGGTTAAGGACGGTGCAGTTATCATCGACGTCGGCATCAACAGAATGGACGACGGTAAGCTTTGCGGTGACGTGGATTTTGAAGCTTGTAAAGAGAAGGCAAGTTACATCACTCCTGTTCCCGGTGGCGTTGGTCCGATGACCATTGCAACACTTATGCAGAACACAATTACTGCAACAAGAATACAAAACGGGAAGGAATAAGAAACATGACTAACAAAAGACTTTACAAAAGCTCAACAGACAAAAAGCTCTGTGGCGTTTGTGCCGGTATTGCGAACTTTTTCAATATCGACCCCACAATAATCCGTGTTATTTTTGCTATTGCCGCAATTTTTACAACAGGTTTCCCCTTCACTTTGCTTTACATTGTGCTTGCTTTTATCCTTCCCGAGGATAACGGAGAAATTGACACAGACGTCAGCAAAAAAGACTGAAAATAACAGTTGACAAAGCTTGACTGTTATGCTATAATTCGAAATACCGCATATTACGGGCGTCGCATTTGCGACATAAAGTGATTTTATCCGCCCCACGTAGCGAGTCCATAATAAAGGAAGGTTAGTTAGAATGTACGCAATCATCGTTACAGGCGGCAAGCAGTACAAGGTTGAAGCAGGAGATACTCTCTTCATCGAGAAGCTTGACGTTGAAGCTGACAGCGAAGTTGTTTTCGACAA
>JAZRNR010000124.1:0-2194 GCA_045648305.1 Acutalibacteraceae bacterium | reverse complement strand
GAGAAACCGTACAAAAACGAGGTCAACGAAGAAATGCCTGCAGGGTTTGAACGGATTGATTTTATAAAAACAAACAATTCGATAACCCTTGAAACAAACGAAGATATAGTCAATCTGTTCAAAATGACACCGTATTATTATAAAACAGGACGTGAAGATCAGATGAAGCTTGAAAAGCTCAGCTTCCTTGAAACCGAGACTGAATTTGGCATTGTTGTTTACAAAAAAGTGTAAAAAACAGTTGTTTTTATTCGTTATATATTGTATAATGCTATTGTGTATATTTATGTGCACAAACCGACTCATTTACTTTTAAAGTTTTTGAAATAAAATCAAAGGAGATACCGAATTGAGTTACTACATTGGTGTTGACGGTGGCGGAACAAAAACCGCTTATGCCCTTTTTGATGAGGACAAAAAAATTGTTGCTATGGTCAAAGGACCGGGAAGCAACCACGAAAATATGGAAGGAAGCTTCGATGAGGCAGCAGATATCATCTGGGATGGTCTTAAGAGCCTTACAAAAGAAGCAGGAATTTCAATCAAGGATGTTTCTTTTACTCTTATGGGTCTTGCAGGTATTGACCATCAGTTCCAGCACGACGAGATGACAAAGCGTCTTCTTGATTACGGCCTTGAAAATTTCGAAATCTATAATGACGGCTTTATTGTTGTAAAGGCTGGCTCAACAGGCCCCGCAGCAATCGGCTTCAACTGCGGCACAGGTACTTGCTGTAACGCTATCGATAACGACGGTAAGATGCTTCAGCTTGCAGGTCTTTCTGAGTATTCAGGTGACGTTGGTAACGGTCATTGGATTGCTACTCAGGCTTATAAGATTGTTTATGATGACGTATATCTCGGTCTTCGTAAGACTGCAGTTACAAAAATGGTGTTTGATGAGTATTCACTCTCTTCAAAGGAAGAATTCCTTGCACTCGTTTCAAAGTTTGAGGAAGATGATGCTGACACATTCATTATGCGTCTTATCGACTTCTTCTTTGATGCAGCAAAGCTTGGCGACAAGGTAGTGCTTGATATCATCGACGAAATGGCAGAAAGAGGAGCAGCACTTATTACTGCTCACCTTAATACACTTAACTTCACAGATGAAGTTGTTGAGGTTGTTCTTTCAGGTTCAATCCACACAAAGCTTCCGTCAGAAATTTACCTTAAGGCTCTTATGGATAAGGCAGTTATGGCAAGCGGCAGAAAGCTCAGCTTCATCAAGCTCACACAGCCTCCTGTTACAGGTTGCGTAAATTGGATTTTCCAGCAGTATAAATAAGAAAGGGTTTTTCAAATGAAAGAAATTACAGTTGCTGTTATCGGCTCCGGTAGTACATATTGTCCCGAACTCGTAGACGGTTTCCTCAAGGCTCAGGACACACTTAAGCTCAAGAAGATTTCTTTTATGGATATCGACGAGAGAAAACGTAATATAGTAGGTAATCTTTGCATCCGTATGCTTGAAAAAGCAGGCGTTGATTGCGAAGTTGTTATAACAGACGATGTTGATACAGCTCTTCAGGGTGCAGATTTCGTTGTTACACAGATCCGTGTAGGTAAGCTTCCCGCACGTCATCTTGACGAAAGCATCCCGAAGAAGTACGGTCTTATCGGTCAGGAAACAACAGGTATCGGCGGTATGTTCAAGGCTCTTCGAACAATTCCTGTTATCAAGCATATCTGCGAAAGAATTGAAGCAATCTGCCCCGATGCATGGCTTATCAACTTCACAAATCCCTCAGGTATTATCACTGAGTTCGTTCTTAACCATACAAATGTTAAGAATATCGGTCTTTGCAATGTGCCGATCGATATGCTTGACGATGTTAAGGAAATTACAGGCGAGGATGTTGACATCGAGTACGTTGGTCTTAACCACCTCAGCTGGATCACATCAGTAAAGAAGAACGGCGAGGAACTTCTTCCCGGTCTTATCGAGTCAGGCTTCTCACCGAAGGTTATGGCTAACATCAAGGATGACGGCTTTGATCTTGATTGCCTCAAGGCTGTCCAGGGTCTTCCCTCATCATATCTTCAGTATTATTACTGCAGAGAGGCAAAGCTTGAGCATCAGAGAACTGATGACAAGACAAGAGCAGAAGTATGTATGGAAATCGAAGAGCAGCTTCTTGAAATGTACAATGACGAAGAGCTTTGCATCAAGCCTGCACTTCTTGACAAGCGT
>JAZRNR010000123.1:0-15395 GCA_045648305.1 Acutalibacteraceae bacterium | reverse complement strand
CAGGTATTCTTTATTCAGGGGGGTGCTGTTTGTGTAGTTTATTTCAAAATTTTGATTAAGATGTAAGAAAAGTCTGACTTAACTATTGTGTATAACTTTCAGCAATAATATTGTCTTTTTGTAAAAAAAGTGTTATATTAAATCCAAGGAGGCGATACTATGGCTACTATAAAAACTGCAGTCGCTTTAAAGTTATCAATTTTTATGTTTATTTCAAACGGTGTTACGGCACTGTTTCCGGGTGCTGTTCAGGATCCGCTCAGCACTGAAGAGTTGAAAGAACTTGCGGGCACATTTGACCCGAAACCTCTTGCTGACGAAATCATCGTTGTAAGCGGTCTTTCAAAGGATGAGCGTGCCGCAGTACAGTCACTTCAGGGTCTTGTAGGCAGGGAAGAAGCTTCAATTTTTATAAACTTCGGTGGTTTTGAAGCTGAAGCAGAGCTTAAAGATCTTGAGGCGGCAGGATGCAAGCTTCTCTACAAGGATGAAAACGGTAACAAATGGACACTTGAAAACATTATTCCGCGCTATATTTCACATATCAAGGATAAAGGCTATGTACTTTATACCAACTCAGATACAACAGAACAGATAAATATGGCATTCAACTATACAACAGTTTTCGGTTGGCTTGCTGTTCCGCAGTCTGTTGAGGAAAGAGTAAAGGCAATCGGTCTTGAAAAGAAAGAAGACCTTACCGATAATAAGCTCGATTTTGCTGAACAGCGTGAATTCTATTCTGAATATAAGGATGAATTCCGTAAGGATGCATTGATTCATCTTTACTGGATGGCTTCGGGTCTTCGCGACCTTGGTGTCCAGCAGAGAATATTTATGTGTTACGTTGAGGATGACGATTACCTTGCACGTACATTCCGTGATCAGCTTTTCAAAGATCTTGAACCCGCTTCTATGATTCTCGGTTGGTGTAAGTTTGAGGTTAAGTATACTCAGTGTGCTTCACGCTTCGGTCATTATGTAATCCCGTCTGACCACAGCTTCAATGCAAGTGTTCTTACCTGTAACCGTATTGCAAATGCACCTATGGCTGAAAAGGCACAGGCTCCGCAGCTTGATCCGAATAAGCACTATGCTGCAATTGTATACAGCGACGGTGATAATGCACAGTGGATTTCTAACGGATATCAGGAATTCCATACATGGCAGAGTTATAATATCGACACACCGGTAACCTGGACTTTTGCTCCGCAGATGAATGAATTTTCTTCGACGGCGGTTAAGAAAGCTATGGATAACAATAAGGGAGATTCATTTATTTCAGGTCCGTCAGGTGCAGGCTATGCGAGAATAAACTTTATGTCTGCAAAGGAAGTAAGCAACTTTGCGGACCGTACTGCAGCAACAATGATGGCTTCGGGTCTTCGTGTTGTTACACTTCTCAATGACCCGCCCGCAACTGCTTATGATGATTGGGTTTATACAAACAGACTGGAACACTTCGCACGCTATGATAATATCGACGGCGGAATTCTTCAGTTTGATGATGAGTACTATGCAGGTGGCAGAGGTAAGGTTTACTTCGCAAACGATAAACCGTTCATCACAGTCAGATTCTCTTTGTGGCACCCGTCAGGCGATGCTGCTCAGGTCACAAACGAGTGGCTTAAGGAACAGGCTGAAATTGTAAACAGCTACTCTGCAGATATCAATTCAATCAGCGGTTATACTGTAATCAATGTTCATCCGTGGACTGTTGGTCCCGATGACCTTGCTTATTTTGTAAGCTGTCTTGATGACGGTGTTGAGGTGCTTCCGGCAGCCGAGCTTATAGCTGCAGTTGCTGAAAACGTACCGCATAAAAATGCAGAAGTGAAATAATTCAAGAAGCGTTGCATAACGGAATTTATTCCGTATGCAACGCTTTTCGGTTGTAATTAATACATATTTTGTGTTATTATATTAATTATGAAAGGGGAATAGTGTAATGAGCTTTTTAAATGCTTTTATTTATAAATTGTTTTCGGTTTTCACCGCAGTAATCTGCATGTTCTCTAATCTTATTGATTTACCTGCGGCTGAAAGAGTTGAAGCACGTCAGTATCTGCTGCCTGGTGAAGAGTCCTGCTATGTTGAAGGTAACAGAGTAAGCGTACATGACCCATCGGTTGTACAGGATAAGAACGGAACTTTTTATGTCTTCGGTTCGCATGTATGTGCAGGTAAAAGTGAAGATCTGCGAAACTGGGAAAACGTCGGAAGCGGAGTTCTGGACAGTAACCGCTTGCTTGTTCCCGAGGGAAGTACGTTGCGTCAGTCCCTCTCGCTTCCGCTTAGCTGGACAGATGCATTCCAACAATTGCACGGCTACGAAGAAAGTGTATGGGAAACAGGCGTATGGGCGGCAGATGTAATTTATAACGAAGAAATGGGTAAGTACTGCTATTATGCCTGCTCATCGGTATGGGGTACTGTTAATTCAGTTATCTGGTTCGGAACAAGTGATAATATTGAAGGTCCTTATGAGAATATTAAAACGATTGTATATTCAGGCTTTGACAATATTACACGTGGCCCGGTAGTTCCGAAATACCCGACACATTATTCGTTCACCAATATCGGAACTCTTCTTGAAGAGGGTACGTTTTCGCTCCGCGATGTAAGAAAGGCTCCGTGGTTTAATGTCGGCGGTTACTACGATAATTCCGTTTTCCCAAATGCAATCGATCCGACAGTTTTTTATGATAAAAACGGTGAACTCTGGATGGTATACGGCTCATATTCGGGCGGAGTTTATATTATCCCGTTGGTTGAAGACACAGGCGAACCCGATTATAAATATATGAAGAAAACTGACGGTTACGATATTTATTTCGGTAAAAGGCTCAGCTGTACAAACGAAATGAATGAGTGGACAGGTGAAGGTCCGTACATAACCTATGATCCTGTCAGCGATTACTATTATCTTTACATAACATACTGCGGTCTGAATGCACTCGGCGGCTATAATATCAGAGAGTACAGAAGCAGAAATGTTGACGGCCCGTACCTGGATGCACTCGGAAACGATGCTCTGGATTATGTGAACAGCGGTGTCAAGCTTTTCGGCAATTACAATTTAGAGTGTCTTGAAACGGCATATCTTGCGGGTGGACATTCCTCGTCAATTGTAACCGAGGACGGAAAAATGTTCCATGTGTATCATACAAGGTTCAATTATGGCAACGAGTGGCATCAGGTAAGAGCTCATCAGATGGCAAGAACTCAGAATGGCTGGGCAACAGTTCTTCCGTTTGAGTATACAGGTGAAACTATAGATTATGTTGGTTTTGATAAATCGTTGCTTATCGGTGAATACGAATTTATCAATCACGGCACAATCAGCAACGGATGCAGCGATTGGGCGGACGTGAACGATATAATTGCACCGACGCAGACTGTCACTCTCAATGCTGACGGAACGATTTCAAATCTCAAGGTTTTTGAGGCCGTAAAACATAATACAGCATCGTCTTCAAAAGAAGCAGAAGGTACCTGGACAGTAAAAGAAAACACAGCTTATATTACATTTTCTGTTAATGGTGTTGTTTTTGAAGGTGTGTTCTGTAAGCAGAAAGAAGAGAATACAGGTAAGGAGAAGATTGTTTTCTCTGCGGTAGGAGAAAATAATGAGTGTATCTGGGGCGTAAAAAAATAATCAGTTTATATTTGTATTGATTATATAATGTTAATTTGATATAATAAATGTTGTCCGATAGGGGGTATATACATGAAAAAAGTATTGTCAGTTTTATTATGTCTTGTGCTGACCTTGTGCTGTGTTGCTCCGACTTTTGCAACAGAGCCTGAAGAGTATCCGACAATCTACATTGTCGGTGCACACACAAATCCGATTTACAACGCACAGGGCGAAGAGGTATATCCGCTTAAGGCTGATATTATCGGTACAATAAAGACGACTCTCGGTCCGTGCCTTGAAGACCTTGCAATGGGTATGATTACTAACGACTATACTGCATATGCAGAGGAATTCAACGCTTCGTGGTCACCGATTTTCAAGGATTTGATTCTTGATAAAAACGGTGATGTTACAAACGGAAGCTATACTAAGAATAAAACCGTAACAAGCCATCTTGAGGGTAAAACTTCAGGCTACGGTGTGTGGGATTGCCGATTCTGGTATGACTGGCGTAAATCTCCGATAGAAACTGCTCACGAGCTTAAAGCTCATATTAATAATGTTATGGATGCAACAGGCAAGGAAAAGGTTCAGCTTATCGGACGTTGCTATGGTGCAAACGTTATCGCAACATATCTTGAACTTTATAAAGAGCATGCAAAACAGCATATTTCAGATATTTCCTATTTCTCTTCTTCAATTATGGGTATCGACTTTATGAGTGCTCTTTTCTCAGGTCAGATTACTCTTGGCAATGAAGCTATGTCATCCTTCCTTAATTATTATATCGACGAGCAGGGTCTTATCGGTGACGATACCTGTGCATCATTTGCACTCGCATTGGTTGAACTTATGAGACAGGCTGAAGCTCTCGGTGTTGCAGGCGGAGCGTTTATGTCTTTCGTTGATAACTTTAAGGCAGACTTGTTCCCGTTGCTTCTTCGCAATACTTTCGGCGGCTGGCTTTCATATTGGGCAATGGTAACTCCTGAGCTTTACGAGCAGGCAAGGGATTTTATATTCAATACCGAAGAAGTAAGAGCTGAATATGTAGGTTTTATTGCTAAAGCAGACGATTATTATTACAACATTCAGGTTAATATTATTGATACAATGCTTGAAATGAAAGATGCAGGTATCAACTTCAATATTTTCGTAAAATATAATTTCCCTGAGTTCCCGCTTTATGAAGGTGCAACAACACAGGGCGATGCAGATACAAGCGTTTACAGACAGTCATTCGGTGCAACCTGTGCGGACTATGACAAGGTGCTTTCCGAAGAATATCTTGCATCGGTTTCTCCTGAAAATATGAAGTATATCTCTCCTGATAAGAAAATAGATGCATCAACCTGTCTTTTCCCTGAAAACACATGGTTTGTAAAGGACTTGCATCACAATTACTTTGCACCGCTTGAAGCTCCTGCAGCAGAGATTATGCGATATGACCTGACTGTAGATAACGAGCAATATCCTCAGTATCTGCTTAACGTCGATAATGCAACTGTTACTACTTTCGAAGGTACTGATGAAGATTTTGATAAGGCTGAAAAGAATTTCTTTACAGCAAGCTTTGATTATATCAAAGCGTTCTTTGAGTTGGTTGTAAATCTTATAAAAGGCGAATTAGCTTTTTCGTTCAATATTGATTCAATTCTTTAATGGTATAAAGGAGCATTTTCTATGTTCAATGCAGAAGTTGTAAAAAATGAGTGCGTACAGTGGATACGTGATTTCTTTGAAAAAAACGGCAAAGGCTGCAATGCGGTTATCGGTATTTCAGGTGGCAAGGACAGTTCAATTGCTGCAGCACTTTGTGTTGAGGCTCTCGGCAAAGACAGAGTAATAGGCGTCCTGATGCCGCAGGGTGTTCAGCACGATATCGATATGGCTCAGCTTCTTGTTACTCATCTTGGCATAAAGCATTATGTTGTCAACATAAAAGATGCTGTTGACAGCCTGCTCGGAAGTTTACCCGCTGAACTTGAACTCACCGCACAGACAAAACAGAATCTGCCGCCAAGAATAAGAATGTCAACTCTTTATGCCGTGTCGCAGAGCTGTAACGGCAGAGTATGTAACACCTGCAATCTCTCGGAAGATTGGGTGGGTTACTCAACACGCTACGGAGATGCAGCAGGCGATTTTTCTCCTATGTCAAACCTTACTGTTACGGAAGTGAAAGAGATTGGACGCCTTCTTGGTCTGCCGGATATTCTTGTTGACAAAACTCCTATTGACGGACTTTGCGGAAAGACAGACGAAGAAAACCTTGGCTTTACGTATGCGGAACTCGATGTATATATCAGAACAGGTGAAATAGAAGACAAGGCTAAGAAGGAAATCATTGACAGAAAACATGTTATGAATCTTTTCAAACTTGAAATGATGCCTTCTTTCAAACCCGAGTTTTAATAAGGTGATGAAACTATGAATTGGGAAGAAAAGCTTTACAAAGAAAACGAAAAACCGCTTGACACTCTAGTCAGCGGTTATAGCCATACATCAATTTTCAGAACAATAGCTTTTGTGGGCGACAGTATGTCCTCGGGCGAGTTCGAAACCCTCAGCGATGACGGTACAAAGGGCTATCACGATTTTTTTGAATATTCTTGGGGTCAGCATATCGCACGTAAGAACGGTCTTAAGGCTTACAGCTTCTCTCGTGGCGGTATGACGGCCAAGGAGTATATCGAATCCTATGCCGAAGAAAAAGGTTTCTGGGACGCTGAGAAAGCTGCTCTGGCTTATGTTATTGCACTCGGAGTCAATGATATCTGTAATGCACATATGGAGCTCGGCTCTCTTGACGATGTGAAGCCTGATTACCGTGAAAACGGAAAAACTTATGTGGGATATTATGCACAGATTGTTGCCCGATACAAGGAAATCAGTCCCGACGCGAAGTTTTTTTTCGTAACCTTCCCGAACGATCCCGTGCTCAATTGGAGCGGAGATCATATCGAAAACGTAAATAAGGTGTTGTACAGCCTTGCAGAGCATTTTGAAAATGCATATGTAATCGATCTTAACAAATACGGTCCGTTGTTTGATGAACGTTTCAGAGAACAATTCTTTATGCTTGGCCATATGAATCCGTCGGGTTATATTCTTATAGCCGAGATTGTTGATTCATATATCGATTATATCGTAAGACACAATCCGAAGGATTTTGAAATGGTTGGATTTATAAACAATATCGAATGCAGTTGGAAATTCTTCAAAAGCATTAAATAAAAAGATTGAGCTGTAAAAACTTTGGTTTTTTACAGCTCATTTTTTATTCGACATTAAGTTTCTTTATGTAGGAATCAAAATCCGCGTTCAGTCCGTAAATACAGGAAATTATTATTTTTGAAATTTCAGGGGTTGATTCGGCACAGTTTCCTTTTAACCAACCTGTTATAACAGCTATGATTCCGTTAAGGTAAAACATCATAACCAACCTTCTGAACTTTTCAGGATAATGAAAGCGTGAAAGAATCGGGTCAAAGATATGTTCAAACATTCTTTCAAAAGAGCTGTTGAAGTCAAATGAATTCCCATGGGAAAGCACTGTGGAGAAAACCCGTTTATTATCAAAGACGTATGTCAGAAACGGCACAATGTAATCATCAGAAATAAAATTTAATTCTGACAGCTCACATGTGTGAATTTTTTCAATCGGTTTTTCAGCTTTGAGTTTATCGAGATTACAAGAAAAATACGAAAGGAATTCTTCCTTTAAATATTTGCCTGTTTCCTCAAGCAGATCAACGGTATTGTTATAATGAAGGTAGAAGGTTGAACGGTTAACACCGGCTTTGTCACATATTTCTTTAACCGTAATGTATTCAAAGTCTTTGGTTTCTAAAATTTCAATAAATGCTTTGTCCATTCGAAGGGCAGTGTTGAAATATTTACTTTCTGATTTATTCATCAGTTTCACTCTTTCTTTTCTGCATCGCTGATTTCTTTTGCAAGCTCAACAATTTCAAAAGCGTATTTGCTTTTGCTTTTTTCAAGCAGTTTCTTATAAACGGGATAGGTTATTCCGCAACCTGCAAATCCGATAACGCCGAGAATAATACCGAGAATCATAAAAGCAGTTGTACCGCCGATGACATTCATTGCAAGGCTCATACCAAGTCCTGCAAGAAGTGTTGTTGTAATTCCGAAAGTGTAAGCAAAAATGTTTGCAGGGAGCTTTGCTTTTGCATCAAGCTTTTTCAGCGCAACTATTTTTGAACTTTTCTTCGGGGCATATTCCTTTGCGATTGCTTCTGCTAAAATTTTGTCTGTATTCATTTTATGAATCTTCCTTTTTGATTACGGATATATTATAAAACGAGTTACAGATAAAATGAACAACAGAGAAATTCTTTTATGTTGATTTAAAAAACATCACCGCAGTGTTATCTGCGGTGACGTGAAAATTATGATTCAATGTTGATGCCTCTCTGCTTTCTGAGCTTTGCAAGTTCCGAGAATACAGTTTCTTTCTTTTCACCGACAAGGTCGTAGAAGAAGAGGGGGACTGCACAAAGAAGAAGGCTGAGACCGGGAACGATTGTAACGAGTGAGAACATCGCGAAGTTCTGTGTCGGAGCGAGGCTGTTGATTGCTGCAACAACTTCGGGACCTGAACCGACGTTGAGATTCTGCACGTCAATGTTAACAAGCATATACATAAGAATAATCATAACGGTTGCAAATGCATTACCGATTTTGTTAACGAATGACTGACAGGCTGAGCCGAGACCGTTGTTTCTGAATCCTGTTTTCCACTCCATGAAGTCAAGACAGTCGCAAACCATTGCGAATGAAACGTTGTTGATAACACCGAGAGGGATAGCTGAAATAAGCATAAACGGAATGCAGAGAAGAAGATTCTTCGTAGTCCAACCAATAAGGAGAGTAAAGCAGCTTGCGATGAATCCGCCGATACAGGAAACAATCATAATGTGCTTATATTCAAATTTCTTATAAAGCTTCGGAAGGAATACCATTGCACCGAACATACCGACAGCGGCACAAACCTGAATAACGAGTGCAACAGTTGAAATGTTTGAGTTGATTTCGTCAACTGTCTGCGGAGCAGTTTTACCGATGTAGAAACCTGAATAGCGAGCAACGTGAGGAGCTGCAGCCTGAAGCATATATCTGCCGAATGAAAGCATACCTGAAAGAACAACGAGCATAAGCGGCTTGCAGGAGAAGATACGCTTAAGGGTTGAAGGCTCACCGGGTGCTCTTTTCTGTGCATCGGGAATCTGAATTCTTTCCTTGATTTTGAAAGAAGAAAGTGTGAATAACGGCATACCGATTACTGCCATGGAAATTGCCATTATTGCATATTTGAGTATGTTTGCTTTTTCAAGATCCATATCTGCTACAATGTAGCCGACGATAATCGGAAGAGCAACAGTAACTGCGGAGCCGATACCGCCGACGGTCTTACCGTAAGAAATAATCTTTCCGCGTTCTTTTGCGTTCGGTGTCATAACGTTCGGCATGCTCCAGAAGGGAACGTCACTGACGGTGTAAATCATACCCCAGGCAACGTAAACGAATGCTGTGAATATGTAAAGCCATACGCTCTGATTCTTTGTATCAAAGCCGGGATTAACGAACATAAGGATTGTAAGAGCAGCAATCGGCAAAGCCGTCAGAACGGGATAAGGCTTCATTCTGCCCCATTTTGTGCTCTTTCTGTCCATAATCATACCCATCATCGGGTCGTAGATTGCGTCCCATACTCTTGCAAGGAGCATAAGAAGAATAACGAACATCGGTGTAAGGTAGAGAACGTTCATGTAATAGTCTGTGATGTAGCTGGACATACAGCTGTAAACAAGACCCTGACCGAGAGCGGCAATGGCATATGCCTGTGCTTCTTTTTTCGGAACAAAGTTTTTGTTCTTCAGGTTCTTGTTTTTCTTTTCCGGATGTCTGAGTGGTTTAGTACCCATAATAAACCTCCTTAATTTTACATAAAAACATTTTATCACGAATCAGCCTTATTTTCAATTAAATAAACATTTTGCGATGTAGAAAAGAAATTTGCATTTTTGTAATATTTCACAATAACAAGCAGAAAGCGGTTAGGAGTATAAGACCGATAACGTTAACCGCAAGGAAAACAAGCATAAATTTTCCTGCATTTGCATTCTCTGAACGCAGATAAAGCTTCAGGGTGATAAGGCTTGCGAGCGATGCAATCGGGGTTCCGAGACCTCCGATGTTGACGCCTTCAAGCAATTCTTTCCAGTTGTCTGTAAATCCTGAAAGAAGAACAGCTGCCGGTACATTGCTGATAATCTGACTTGCACCTGCAGATGTAAGAAGGGTGCTTTTTTGAAGAAGCCCGTTCAGAAAAGCGTTTACGGCTTCAATTCTGCCGAGGTTTCCCGAAACAATGAAGAAGCACACGAAGGTTGCTAAAAGAGCATAGTCGGGCTTCTGCAGAATTTTTCTGTCCATAATTGATATAACAATAACTGTGATTGCCAACAAGACGGCAAAGTTCAGAACGTGAAAAACTGTAAGAAGGCAGACTGCAAATAAAATACAGTAAACTGCAAGGAAAGCGGGCTTTTCGATTTTCTCTTCTTTTAAATCAATATGAGGTAACTCTTTCGGCAAAACAGGAAGTGAAGATACACTGAGAATAACTAAACTCAGTGCTGTCAACGGAAGGGTAGTGCCGAAAAATTCAGAAATCGAAAGATTGTATTCAGAATATAAAAACAGGTTCTGCGGATTGCCGACGGGCGTTGCCATACTTCCGAGGTTTGCCGCAACCGTCTGCAGAACAAGAACAGGTATTGCAGATTTTTCGCACTTCATTTCCGAAAGCAGACCGATTGTGAACGGAACAAAAACAAGAAGTGCAACATCATTTGTGACAAGCATTGAGCTGAAAAAGGGGAGAAGCACAAGAATAAGACCGAGCAGTTTTCCGCTTTTGCATTTTTTAAGAAGACTGTACGTAAGACAACGGAAAATACCGCAGCTCTGAAAACCCGCAACAACAGCCATAAGGCAAAGAAGCAATGAAAGCACGTGCAGATCGATATATCCGACGTACTCCATATCGGGAGGGACAAAAACCATTGTGGCAACCGCACAGATGAGTGATATACAAAGCACGGCTTCCTTTTTTATAAAAGCTTTAACAGAATTCACCGAAAATTCTCCTCAAAATTAATTTGATTAATAGTATCATAAATAAGCTCATTTTTCAACAAAAACAGCACCGAAACCGTGAGGAATCGGTGCTGTTTTTGTATATAGGATAATATTAAAGAATCTTGCCTACGCCGTAAATAATTACATTTACAACATTGTTAAGAACAAATCTGATGCCTGACCAGATGTAAGGTGATTCGAATTCCCACTCGTCGGGACTTTCAAGGAATGTACCGAGTGAACCATCATATTCGTAAGGCTCAAGGAAAGCTTTTGTATGCATTTTCATAATGCAAAGGTTCTTACAAGCCTGACGTAATGCTGTACCGAAACCGACAGGATCTCTGTGATATGCGAGCTTGACAGCAGCAACGTGAGAAATAACGTTTACTGCCCATATACCCGTGAGGATAGTGTCGTTACCGCCGTAAACAGCAAGAACAGGACTCATGTAACCCGAGCCTGTGAAGTTCCATGAATAGTCGGAAACAACAAAGCCTTCAAATCCCCATTCGTTACGGAGCACGTCATTAAGAAGTGCCGAGCTTGAACCGCACCATTTTGTTCCGATACGGTTGAATGCAGACATAACGCCCCTGCAATCAGATTCCTTAACGGGAATCTCAAATGCCTTAAGATAGATTTCTCTCATTGTCTGCTCGTCTGCCCAGGTGAAAACACCTTCGCGGTGCGATTCCTGGTCGTTCATAACAAAATGCTTGATTGTAACAACAAGGTTCTGTGAGCTGCAGCCGCGGATAACGGCAGCTGCCATCTTACCTGAAAGAAGAGGATCTTCTGAATAATATTCAAAGTTTCTGCCGCCTCGCGGATTTCTGTGAATGTTTGCGCCGGGTGCGTACCATACATCCGTACCCATATCCTTACCTTCTTTGCCGACACCGATGCCGAATGTTTCAGCAAGCTCAACGTTCCATGTGCATGCAAGAGCAGTTGCGCAGGGGTAAGCTGTACCGCTGTCGTCATAAACAAGACCGTTCTGTCCCTTGATGCTTGAAGGACCGTCGTTATCCCAGGTGTGTGGGATGCCGAGACGCTCAACTCCTCTTGTGTTGTAACCGCCATCGATTACCATATATGTCATTTCGTCGAGTGTGAGCTGGTCAAGGAATGCGTCCCAGAGGCTTTCGTCCTCGTAAACATCCTGAAGAGTGATGAACTCGTCGTATTCCACACCGATTTTCGGTGCTTCACCCTCAGTCTGAGGCTCGGGAAGCTGGTCAACGTTCTTTACTTGCTTTGTTGCTTCAAGTTCTCTGTATGTGGGGAATGAAGGTGTACCTTCTGATCTTGAAAGAACCTGGAAACCGTTGTGAACGTCATCAAATCTGTTTACGATTTCTGTGCCTGTAACGTTATCGTACTTGATAATCTTGTCAGCAGCTACTTTGTATTCAAAGCTGTCAATGTGTTCGCGTACGTTTTCGCCAAGGATTATTTTATATGTACCTTTTTCAAGTACCCATGCCTGATTGTTTTTGTGGTCATATGAAGCCATATCATCGGCTTTGAATGTTACGGTAAGAACTTCGCTTTCACCCGGAGCGAGGATGTCTGTCTTTGCATAACCGCCAAGGCAGATTACACTCTTTTCAATACCGCCGTTGTAGTAGGGGGCACTGTAATAAATCTGTGCAGTTTCCTTACCGCTTCTGTCGCCTGTGTTTGTTACTTTGACATCAACGGTAATAACTCCGTCAGATGTATCGTAACGGACGATTTCTTTTTCGAAAGTTGTGTATGAAAGTCCGTAGCCGAAGGGATACTGAACTTTGTCCTTTGCAAATGTTTCAAAGTAACGGTAACCGACGTAAATACCTTCAAGGTATTCAACATAGTATTCCGAAGCACCGTCATATTTGTTGTCACCGAAGCATACGTTTGAGGGATGGTCGCTGACTTTGTAAGCAACGGTATCTGCAAGCTTACCTGAGGGGTTAACTTCACCGTTGAGTACCTGAGCAACAGCTGTCATACCGAATTCACCGGGAATCCAGATAAGTGCCGCAGCCTTGATGTGTTCATATTCTTCAAGCCAACCCATTTCCATAACGTTAGCAGTATTGAAGAGAATAATGATGTTTTCAAATGTTGCATCAGCTTTTTCAAGAAGAGCTTTTTCCTCTTCCTTGAGCTGAAGAACTTCTTCTGCAAGGTCTGTGCCTTCTGCACTTGTTCTGCTGATAACAATAACAGCTGTGTCAGAAAAAGCCTTTGCAGAGCTCATAACTTCATCAGTAAGCTTTTCGGGCTTGAGCTCGTCAAGCGAACTCTTTGCAAAAATAAGAGCGAGAAGATTGTTGAGAACTGTGTTATCGGTTTTAGGTGTTGCGGATGTGTCACAGTATTTCTCATAAAGTGCACGAAGGTCAGCGTTGTATTCAATACCTGCATCTTCAAGTGCATCGTAGAAGGTGACAGGGTCTTCGGAAATAACACTGCCTGAGCCTGAACCGCCGATAAACGGACAAACTGAGCCTGCACCGAAAACGTTGAGCTTCTTTCCTTCAAGAGGAAGTGTGTTATCCTCGTTTTTAAGAAGGACGATACCCTCGGCCTCAATCTGCACTGCAGTTTTGGATGTTTCAGCAATGATGTCGGGATTGATATCGCCACTCATTGCAAATGCGTGGGTAAGAACGGATGCTGCCATAACTATTGCCAGAAAAACGGACAACAGTTTTTTAAACTTTCTGTTCAAAAAAACACCTCTTTCAAAGTTCTTTGGTTATATGATACAAAATTATTAAATTTTCGTCAATAGAATTATTAACACTTGATTAATTTTTCACTATACAGTATTATTGTTTTATCAAAAAGAAAAGAGGTTTGTTATGAAATATATCAATACTTTCTCAGAAGACATCAAAGTTTCTCAGGTTGCCCTCGGCTGTATGCGTATTTCAGATATGAGTGCATCGGAGGCGGAACAGTACATTTCGCAGGCTGTCGAGCTTGGATATAACTATTTTGACCATGCCGATATTTACGGAGGCGGTGAGTGTGAAAAGGTTTTCGGTGCGGGACTTGCTCTTAATAAATCTCTCCGTGATAAAATCATAATTCAGACCAAGTGCGGAATCCGTAGGGGAATGTATGATTTTTCAAAGGAGCATATCATAAATTCAGTTAATAATTCGCTTAAAAGTCTCGGCGTTGAAAAAATAGATGTTCTTCTTCTTCACCGTCCGGACTTGCTTATGGAACCTGAAGAGGTTGCGGAAGCTTTCGATTATCTTGAATCAAGCGGAAAAGTCGGTGCCTTCGGTGTTTCAAATCATAGTGCATCGCAGATTGAACTGCTAAAAATCTGTGTAAAGCAGGATATAAAAATTAACCAGATGCAGTTAAGCGTTACAAATGCGACAATGGTAAGCAGCGGTGCAAATGTTAATCTTCAGAACAAAGACGGAATAAACTATGACGGCTATTTAAGAGATTACTGCAGACTCAACAAAATCACAATTCAGCCGTGGTCACCGCTTCAGCAGGGGTTTATTGCAGGAACCTTCCTCGGACATCCCGAATACAAAGAGCTTAACGAAAAGCTCAGAACTCTTGCAGAAAAATACGGCACAACGGATACGGGAATTGCAATTGCATGGCTTTTACGCCTTCCTGAAAAGATGCAGCCTGTTGTCGGAAGCACCAATATGACAAGACTTGAAGAAATTTCAAAGGCAGCAGACATCACTCTTTCAAAGGAAGATTGGTATGATATCTACCTCACAGCAGGTTACAAACTGCCGTAACTGCAATTGTTTTGGCAATATACACTAACAGAAGCTTTTGTAAATGGTCAAAATAAACAAATATTTTTCTTTTATTATTTAGTTGTGGCGAAAAATATCGGATTATGTTATAATGCAAAAGTATGTTGAAAAGTGTGCTTTGTATGCACACAAAAAATTTAAAAGGGGTTGAAGTTTTGGCTAACAAAACAGGTTTAGCTCAGAAGGCAGGGGGATTGCTTTCAGACCTTAAAGTGTATTGGAAAATCCCGATGCCCGGTCGTTATATGACCTTCAAGGAAATTGCCGCTTATGCCGGCGGCGGTATCGGTGCTTATTTCCTGATCTACATGGGAAGTAATCTTTTGGTTGGTATCAACAATATGATTGTCGGTGATGCAATCGGCGTTTCACCAACACATATGTACATCCTTTATATAATTTCTACGATTGCCAATATTCCGCTGACAGCCGTCAGAGCGACTATGATTGACAATACGCGAAACAAAGCGGGTAAATACAGACCATACCTTATTTCTATGGGTATTCCCACAGCCCTTATCAGCTTGGCCTATGTGTGGTTCCCTTATGAGTCTCTTTATAATTGGTTCCCGAATCCGATTTTCGGTATGGAGGGCGGCTATTTTGTAAAGCTTGTGCTGGTGCTTATCTTCAATCTTCTGCTCCAGTTCTTCTTTAACTTCTTTAATGATGCTTATACAAACCTTATCCACGTTCTTTCTCCCAACACACAGGAAAGAACAGACGTGCTTGCGGTAAAGGCTGTTGTTTACTCTCTTGCACCCTCTATTATGAACATCATTACTCCTATC
>JAZRNR010000122.1:0-33438 GCA_045648305.1 Acutalibacteraceae bacterium | reverse complement strand
TCCGACTTCCGAAATGCCAAGAGAAACGATATCCTCTTTTTCTATTCCGCTCGTTGAAACTACCTCTGCAATCGTTTCTATTCCTGCATTGTACCAGTCAAGAGGATCCTGCTCTGCCCAACCGTTTTTCGGCTGACAGAGAGGATATTCACGGCTCGCAGATGCAACAACATTTCCTTTCTCGTCAAAAAGAACAGTCTTTGTTGCCGAAGTGCCGAGATCAATTCCTAAAACATATTTCATAATTATTCACCAAAGAAAATCTGATTAACAACTGATTCAAGATATTCCTGTCTGCCTGAGCCCGGATCCTCGCAAGCACCGAGCTTTTCTGCATTTTCTGCAAGTGATTCAAGAGTTGCCGTGCCGTCAAGGATTGTCTTGCCGATGCCCTCATTGAAGCTTGAATATTTCTTTTCGATGAACTTGTCAATTCTGCCATCTTCGATAAGCTTTGCAGCCTTGATAAGACCGAGTGCAAAAGAGTCCATACCGAGAATAAAAGCGTGAACCATATCTTCCTTTGTGTTGCTTGGACGACGGTTCTTAGCGTCGAAGTTAAAGCCACCGTTCTTCATACCGCCTGCCTTGAGAACTTCGTACATACACATTGTTGTTTCGTAAACGTCAAACGGGAATTCGTCCGTATCCCAGCCGAGGAGGAGGTCACCCTGGTTAGCATCGATTGAACCGAGCATACCGTTGATTGCGCTGATTCGAAGCTCGTGCTGGAAGGTATGACCTGCAAGTGTTGCATGGTTTGCTTCAATGTTCATCTTGAAGTCCTTGTCAAGTCCGTACTGACGGAGGAAACCAATTGCTGTTGAAGCATCGAAATCGTACTGGTGCTTCATCGGCTCTTTCGGCTTCGGCTCGATGAAGAAGTCACCTGTGAAACCGATTTTTCTACCGTACTCAACAGCCATTTTCATAAGACGAGCGATATTTTCCTGCTCAAACTTAACATCTGTATTAAGGAGTGATTCGTACCCTTCACGTCCGCCCCAGAAAACGTAGCCCTTACCGCCAAGCTTGACTGTAAGCTCGAGAACCTTCTTGATCTGTGCAGCTGCGAAGCAATAAACATCTGCGCTGTTTGTGCTTCCTGCGCCGTTCATAAAACGCGGATTTGAGAACATATTTGCAGTACCCCAGAGACACTTGATGCCTGTTTCCTGCATTTTAACAAGGATATAATCTGTAATCTCGTCAAGTCTGCGGTTTGTTTCCTTGATGTCTTCTGCTTCGGGTACAAGGTCAACATCGTGGAAGCAGAAATACTCAACACCGAGCTTCTGCATAAATTCAAAACCTGCATCAACCTTAGCTTTTGCGTGTTCCATTGTAGCTTCAACTGTGTCAAAGCTCTTGTTTGCTGTGCCTCTGCCGAACATATCGCTGCCTGTTGCACAAAGGTTATGCCACCAAGCCATTGCAAACGGAAGGTGTTCCTTCATCGGCTTTCCGAGGATTACACGGTCTGCATCGTAAAATTTGAAAGCAAAAGGATTTTCTGTCTTCGGTCCTTCATACTTAATCTTATCAATAAAATCAAAATACATATCAAATACTCCTGTTCAGTTTTTTATAATGGTAATTGTTTCTTTAAGTCTTATATCTTCTGAGGATGCACCAACCATAATTTCAAAATCGCCATCCTCAACAACCCATTCATAATTTATGTTAAGAAGTCTGAACGATTCAAAATCCAGTCTGAACTCAACAGTCTTTGCTTCGCCTGCCTTCAGCGAAATTCTTTCGAATCCCTGAAGCAACTTAAGCGGTGTCATAACCGACGAAACAACGTCGTTGACATAAAGCTGAACAACCTCGTCACCGTCAACATCACCGATATTTTTAACGTTCACCTTAACGTTAAAGTCTGTCTTGCCCGTCTTTTCAATCACAAGGTCGGAATACTCAAACTTTGTGTACGAAAGACCCATACCGAAGGGATAACGTGCCGCACGGTCACCCTCAAACATATTATCAAAGAAATTCGGAAGTCTTGTGTAATAGCAAGGAATTCTGTTTGAATCCGCCGGGAAGGAAACAGGAAGTCTGCCTGCGGGATTGTTCTTGCCAAAGAGGGTATCAACAATCGCTTTAGCTCCGAATTCACCGCCAAACCATGCAAGAAGAATTGCATCTGCAACTTCGCACTCTTCGGAAAGGTCGATGCTTCTACCGTTTTCAAGAACGATGATAAGCGGTTTGCCTGTTTTTGCAAGCTCAAGGATAAGCTCACGCTGTCTGCCCGGAAGACGTAAATCCGAACGGTCGTGACCTTCACCGCTTGTGTATGTGTTGTCGCCACCGACAAAGATGATAACATCACTCTTTTCTGCAGCAGCAACCGCGTCTTCAATTGTTCCGCTTTCGTCCTCTTCGTCACAGACTTCAACAAGGTGGTGCTGTCCGTCCTCTGCCTTAATTGCCTGAATACCCTTCGGGATTCCGCAGCCTGAGTTCTGATAAATCTCAACATCGTCGTCAAGAGCTTCTTTAAGCTCGTCGTAAACCGACTTAATCTCGTATCCGAGAGGAATTGAAGAATAACCACCAATCCTCTGCCTTGCCGATGACGGGCCGACGAGTGCAATTTTCTTAACATCCTTCAAAGGAAGAATGCCGTTATTTTCAATAAGAGTCATCGCCTGCTTTGCAGATTCATAAGCCAAAGCCTTATGCTCGTCGCAACGGATGACTGACTTGTATTTTTCCTCATCTGCATACGGATTTTCAAAAAGACCGAGCATAAACTTAAGAAGAAGAACGCTGTAAACGGACTTATCCACCTTTTCGGGTGCAATTCTGCCGTTTTTAACGTGGTCAATAATTGTGCCCTGCCAGAATTCGTTTGAATAGTCGCTGCAGCCCTGCATATCCATACCTGCATTGAAAACATCACGGATTGCATCCTCGTGAGTTGCAGCGGTTCTGTGTGCCTTGACAA
The DNA here is from genome assembly GCA_045648305.1 of Acutalibacteraceae bacterium. Classification (GTDB taxonomy): domain Bacteria; phylum Bacillota; class Clostridia; order Oscillospirales; family Acutalibacteraceae; genus CAG-488. The sequence continues at coordinate 30,482 of JAZRNR010000122.1, read as the reverse complement.
GTCGCTCGATTGCACCCCAGTCCGCACGGACATAACCCTTCATTCCGTATCTGCCGCGAAGAACATCCGTAAGGTAATGCTTTGAGCTGATAACAACTTCACCGTCAATTGCATTGTAACAAGCCATTACGTTGTTCGCTCCTGCTTTTACAATTGCTTTTTCAAAAACAGGGAGATAGCACTGCTCAATTTCACGCTTGCCTGCTCTTGCATTTGCACAGTTGATACCGTTTTCCGCAATACCGTGAACACAATAGTGCTTCGGCTCGGTAAGTACGGCATCGTCACGCCTGAAGTCGCCATTCTTCTGCTCACCCGTGATAATCTGATAACCCATTTCAGCACAGAGATATGTATCCTCACCAAATGTTTCTTCAACACGACCCCAACGTGGCTCACGTGCAACATCAAGGTTCGGAGCAAGAATTTCGTGAATACCGATTGAACGGGTTTCCGCACCGATTGCCTTACCTGTACGGTTGACGATATCTCTGTTAAAAGATGCCGCAAGGCAAAGAGGAACGGGAAAAACCATAGCACCCGGCCAGCTTATTCCGTGAAGAGCTTCGCCCGTGAAAATACACGGGATGCCGAAACGGCTTTTTGACATTATAAGCTTCTGATAGCGGTTAAAAACCTTCGGTGTTGTGTAAGCATCGTGCATAAAGCCGATACCCGTATTGCCGAGAAGTTTTTCGAGCTTTTCATAGTCAGGCTCTGCATCGTCATCAAGCGAGCAGTTATGTATTTTATGAGGCTTTGTTGTAAATTCAACACCTCTGAAAATGTCAAGCTGAGCAACTTTTTCCTCAAGAGTCATTCGTGAAAGCAGGTCTTCTGCTCTCTCTTCAGGAGAAAGTGATGCATCCATATATCTCATCAAATCACCTCTGAAAAACATATATAAAAATTATATCATCCGCCAAAACCTAAGTCAAGACAGCAAAGAAAAAGCTCCCCTTTACGGAGAGCTTTTGTGTTATAAAATTACTTATTCTTTTTCTTAACCTTATTAAGGATAGCGTTGATTTCGAGAATCTGCTCTTTTGTGAACTTACCGCCGCCGATCATTGAGAACACACGTTTAACGGTGAAGCCTGATGCCATAGCGTAAAGACCCTTGAGCATAGATTTATTAATCTTGATTCCTGAAGTGTCAAAACCTGCAACCTCAGCCTTTCCGTCCTTGCCTGAAGAGAGTGCTTTTTTCACCTTAAGACCGATTTTAACTGCCGCAATCTTGCCGCCTGTTGTTGAAAGAATGTCACCGATTGTATCGTTGATTGAGTAACGTCCGTCAGGAGTGTTGATTTCGAACCAGTTGATAACGGAGCCTTCCTCTTTCATAACGTAAGCTTCGTTCGGCTCGTCAACCTTGCGGATTGTTCCGCTGTCTTCAAGGTCGCCTGCTTTTGCAACAAGTGTTGTTTCGCCCTTGTTTTCAACCTCAAAGTAGAAGAACGGATACTTGCCCTTCTTCTGCTTACCAACGCTGACACCGTTTGCAAAAAGCTCAACCTCGTCGCAGTTTGAGTAAACTGTTACCTTTGTTTTATCTTCAACTCTGTCAATATAACGCTTTGAGCAAAGGTGAACCATCGGCTTGTCTGAAAGCCATGCCTGATATGCATAGAAAGAGTCTTTCTTATACTGTCTGTCGAAAGTTATAAGACCCTTATGGTTCATACCGTTTTCGCCGCCCTCAGCACGTGCATCGGCAGCAAAGTCGAACATATTCCAGACGTGAGTTGCCCACATATACGGTCTGTCAGCAATCTGCTTGATAAGCTCTTCGTGGTAGTATGCCTGATATTCTTCGGTGTAGTCACCCTGAACAGGATTTGATGTGTGCCAGTCAAGAGCTTCGCAACCGTATTCACTCAGACCGATAGGAGTCTTCGGATACTTCTTGTGGAAATCATCAAACCACGGGCCGTTCATTTCTGTTGAACCGCCGTACCAGCCGAAGTAATGGTTATATGAAACAACGTCGCTGATGTGGATATATTCAGAATCCATTGTACACATTGAAACAGCCGCAATTGTTGTAAGACGTGTTTTGTCCATCTTATGGCAAAGGTCGTTAAGATCCTTGTGGTTCTTGATAAGATGCGGATCGTCTGCACCTGCGATTGTGATTTCGTTTGAAAGACCCCATACAACGATTGACGGGTGGTTATAATTCTGAGAAACAAGCTCTTTCATCTGAGAGATTGTGTTATCATAGCCGTTTGCCATATGTCTTGAAATATACGGAATTTCAGCCCAGATAACAAGACCTGCTTCGTCGCAAAGATCGTAGAAATCCTGTGAATGCTGATAATGAGCAAGACGGATTGTGTTTGCACCCATTTCAACAATGAGGTCAACGTCTCTCTTGTGATGCTCATAAAGAAGTGCATTACCGATTCCGGGATTGTCCTGATGACGTGATACACCGCGGAGAGGATATTCTCTGCCGTTAAGGATGAAACCCTTTTCGGGGTCAATCTTAAATGAACGGCAACCGAAGCGTGTTGAAACCTCGTCAACTTCCTCACCGTCTACAATGAGTGTTGCCTTTGCTGTGTAAAGATACGGGTCCTTAAGACCGTCCCAGAGATGAACGTTTTTGATTTCGAATTCAGCATCGTCATCATCTGTCTTTTCTGCGATAACCTCACCGTCAGCGATGATTTCGTATTTTACCTTTGCATCCTTACAGTCAAAATATGTTTCGATTTCAATTTCTGCATCTGCGCCCTTGATTTCAGGAGTAACTTTGATTCCGGGTGCTCCGTAATAATCAAGGTCAAAATGATTTTTGCCAACGCTGACAATCTTAACGTCACGGTAAATACCGCCGTAGAATGTAAAGTCAGCTGTCTGCGGATATACTCTGTCGTTTGCTGTGTTGTCTGCAACAACAACAAGAAGGTTGTTTTCTTTAATATCCTCAACCTTTACGCGGAAGGTTGAATAACCGCCGTGATGCTCAGCAAGCTTCTTGCCGTTGAAATAAATTTCAGCAGATGAATTTACACCGTCAAACTGAAGATAGTGCACATCGTTTGTGCCGAAATCTGCAGCTGAAAGCTCCTTTGCAAAATAGCCTTTGCCTCTGTAATAATCGTTACCGCCGTCCTGACCGTCTTCGCCGTTCCATGTGTACGGAAGGTCAAGCACCTTCCAATCAGAAGGATAGGAAGCAGGTACAGCTTTTGCTTCAAGAGAGAATGCCCAGTTCCCGTTAATTTTTGTTACAGTTCTCATAGTATTCCTCCAAATTTTGCATAAAATTTCACAATAATATAATAACCAAATTTTCGGAAAATTGCAATAAAAAGTGCCGTTTTGTTTTTCAAAACAGCACTTTTGTTTTTAAATTATAATCAGTCGTTACCGAAGAAAGCTTCGTGAACAGCAGCAACTGCCTTGTCAGCATCCTTCTGGTCGATAAGAACAGAAATCTTGATTTCGCTTGTTGAAATCATCTGGATGTTGATATCCTGATTGAAGAGAGCCTCGAACATTGTTGAAGCTGTGCCCGGATGAGTTTCCATACCTGCACCAACAACAGAAATCTTAGCGATTGTGTCGTCACGAACAACCTTTGCATCACCGATGAACGGAAGCTTGTTGATAGCTTCAACTGCTTCGTCAGCGTGTGCTTCGCTTACTGTGAAAGCGATGTCCTTTGTGCCGTCACGGCCAACTGACTGAAGAATGATGTCTACGTTGATATTCTTTGCAGCCATGCTTGAGAAGATTTTGAATGCAACACCGGGAACATCGTTGAGTCCGCTGATTGAAATTCTTGAAGCATCTGTATCTTTAGTTACGCCTCTTACTAACATTTTTTCCATTTTAGCTGTCTCCTTTACCATTGTGCCCGGAATCGGGTTAAGGCTTGAAATAACCTCAAGCTCCACATTATATTTTTTAGCCATTTCTACTGAACGGTTGTTAAGTACCTGTGCGCCGAGAGTTGCAAGCTCAAGCATCTCGTCATAAGTAATTTCAGAAAGTCTTTTTGCGTTCTTGATCTTTCTCGGGTCTGCTGTGTAAACGCCGTCAACGTCTGTATAAATCTGGCACTTGTCAGCGTGAAGAGCTGCTGCAATTGCAACTGCACTTGTGTCTGAACCGCCACGGCCGAGTGTTGTTACGTCGTCATACTTGTTAAGACCCTGGAAACCTGCAACAACAACAATCTTCTTGTTGCCGAGCTCTGTCTTAAGACGCTTTGTGTCTACCTTCTTGATTCTTGCTGCAGAGTAAACAGAGTCTGTGCTGAAGCCTGCCTGCCAGCCAAGAAGAGAAACTGCTGAATAACCGAGCTTTTCAATTGCCATAGCAAGAAGAGCGATTGAAATCTGCTCGCCTGCTGCCATAAGCATATCCATTTCACGCTTAGCAGCACCGGGGTTGATTTCCTTTGCCTTTGCGATAAGGTCGTCTGTTGTGTCGCCCTGAGCAGAAACAACAACTACAACATCGTTACCTGCTTTGTAGGTATCAGTTACGATTTTTGCAACGTTCATAACACGCTCTGCATTTGCAACTGAACTACCGCCAAATTTCTGAACAATAAGTCCCATAATAATTCACCACTTTATATCAATAATTTTCTACTCTTATCTTGCCGAGGATTTCAATATCCTCAAGCTTTCCGAGCTTTTCAACAAGCTCGCCTTCTTTTGCTACGGGAGTAACAAAAGCAAATTCATCCTCGGGAGCATTTTCACGTGTGAGAATGCTGATATCGCCAAAGATTTCCTCTGCCTTTTTAAGTGCAAAAATCTTGTCGCCCTTTGCTCTTACGTAGAAAGAAGTTTCAACGTCGTTATGGTCAACAACGTAATTTTCAACTGCATCGCCCCAGCCAAAAGCCTTACGCTTTTCAAGGTGACGTGCACAGTCGATAACGTCTGCAACGCAAGCACTTGCAGTTGCAAGCTTACCTGCACCTCTGCCGTAGAATGCAACATCACCAACAGCATTGCCGCGAACGAAAACAGAATTGAAAACATCGTTTACGCCTGAAAGAATGCTTGTGTTTGCAACGAAAGCAGGGCTGACCATTGCAGAAATCTTATCACCGACGCGTTTTGCTCTTCCGAGAAGCTTGATAACACCGCCCCATGAACGAGCATATTCAACGTCTTCAAGAGTAATCTTTGTGATACCCTCAGTATACACACTTTCGGGGAAAACGTGCTTTCCGAAAGCGAGTGAAGCAAGGATACAGATCTTACGGCAGGCATCAAAGCCTTCGATATCTGCTGTCGGATCTTTTTCGGCATAGCCGTTATCCTGTGCAAGCTTGAGAGCATCTTCAAAGCTCATTGAATTGAAAATCATCATTGTGAGGATGAAGTTTGTTGTACCGTTAAGGATACCTGCAACTTCATCAATTCTGTTTGCAGCAAGGCACTGAGCCATCGGACGGATAACGGGAATACCGCCGCCGACACTTGCTTCAAACATAAAGTTTGCATTGTTTTCTTCAGCGAGCTTGAGAAGGATATCACCCTTAGCTGCAACAAGCTCCTTGTTTGATGTAACAACGCTTTTTCCTGCCTTAAGGCAAGCTGAAACGAAATCGAAAGCAGGGTTTGTTCCGCCCATTGCTTCAACAACAACCTTAACTTCGGGGTCGCTGACGATTACGTTGAAATCTTTCACGAGCTTACTTTCATTTACGTCGCCCGGGAAATCTCTGAGGTCAAGAATGTATTTAACATTTACGCTGTCCTGGAGGCTTTTTTCAGCAATACTTGCATTGTTCATTGCGATAACTTCCGCAACGCCTGAGCCTACGACACCGTAACCCATAATTGCTATTTCCATACTTCCAACTCCTTATATCGGATATACCCGAATAGTTTAACACAATCCGTCAGAATAATAAAGAGAATTTTCAAAAAAATTTTAAAAAATTCACATCTTTTTAATTGAAATAGAGCCTTAATTGTTATAATATAAAGGTAGAAAACAGATTAGGAGCTGTCCCTGATGAAAAAAACGATTCATTACTGCTGGTTCGGCAGAGGTGAAAAACCGCCTCTTGTCAAAAAATGTATCGAAAGTTGGAAGAAAAACCTCCCCGATTACCGTATTATTGAATGGAACGAGGACAACTTTGACCTTTCAAAAAACACTTTCATTGCCGAAGCATACAGCGACAGAAACTTTGCCTTTGTAAGCGACTATGTAAGAGCATATGTTCTTTACAACTACGGTGGAATTTATATGGACACAGACGTTGAAGTGCTTGGCAGCTTCGACAGGTTCCTTGACCATACAATGTTCCTCGGCTTTGAAGAGGGCAACTTCGTCGGCACCTGTGTTATGGGAACTGAAAAAGGTCACGAGCTTATGCAGACATATCTTTCCCACTATGACGGTCTGACATATTTCAACGAGGACGGCACAAAATATACAGATACAAACGTAGTGCTTCTTACAAAGCTTCTTGAAGAAAGAGGACTTCAGCGTAACAACAAGATGCAGACTGTCGGTGATATCACAATTTATCCGAGGACTTTTTTCAGCCCCTATGATTACATCAACGGCATAAGCTACATCACGGACGACAGCGTTGCGATTCATCATTTCGCTCAGCTTTGGCTGCCGAAGAGTGTCAGAATCAAAACAGAAGTAAAAAAGGCTCTTGTGAAAATTATCGGCGGCGAAAATCTGAAAAAACTGCGTAATCTTAAAAAATAAAGAGGTATTCTTTAAAATGGACGTTATCGAATTAAGACGAAAACGAATTATCAACTTTGTTTATTTTGCAATCGTTCTCGGTCTTGCGTATTTGTTTTTCAAATACTGCCTTTGGGCCTTATTCCCTTTCATTTTTGCATTTTTTATTGCAACAATCGTACAGAAGCCAACCAATCTCATAACAAAAAAGCTTCACATCAAGCGTGGACCGGTTTCAATTTTCCTTATCCTGCTTTTGTATGCTGCAATCGGTTGTCTTGTTTCGCTTATCGGCATTAAGCTCGTAGACTCGGTCAAAGAGCTTTTCAGCTTCGTTTCGGCAAAAATCACAGACTTCCCTTCTCTTGTTGAGGATGTGAAAAACTGGACTCTCAGCATTGTGCCGGTTATTCCTGACAGATTCGAAGCCGCGGTTACCGAAAATCTTACCGAATGGTTTGATATTATCCGTGACAAGAGCGCAGGCGAGGTTGCATCAACAATTGTTGACTCAACTTCAGGTGGTGAAGGATTCTCTTTCTCTTCATTCGCAGGACCATTAAGCGGAGTCTGGAAAACAGTTAAAGGTATTCCGACAGTTTTTGTGGCAATTATAATTGCATTGCTTTCCTCCTGCTTCATTGCCGCTGACTATGACTGGATAGTGAATTTCATCAAAAAGCAGGTTCCCGAAAAGAGCCGTCACAAGCTTTCTGTCAGCAAACGAGTAGTTTTCTCCTCTTTGGGCAAGCTTGTTCGTTCGTATGCTTTGATAATCTGCATTACAGGTACAGAAGTTTTCATCGGATTGAACGCTCTTTCTCTCCTCGGAATTTACACAGGAGGAAACATTCTGACAATCGCAATCATCATTGCAGTATTCGATATTCTTCCTGTCCTCGGCACAGGAACATTTATGATTCCGTGGGCGGCATATTCACTCATAACGGGCAAATTCAGCCTTGCAGTCGGACTTTTCATCATTTACGCTGTTATCTACCTTGTGCGTCAGGTTATCGAACCGAAAATCGTCGGCGGAACTGTCGGTCTTCCCGCTTTCCTCACTCTTATGGGAATGTATATCGGTTCACAGCTTTTCGGTTTTATCGGAATTTTCCTTTTGCCGATTCTTATGATTATAGTAAAGCTTCTTAACGACGAGGGCGTTATCCATCTTTGGACCCCGTCCGATTACAGCAAAGATGAACCTAAAAAACCGTTTGCATTTTTAAGTAAAAAGAAATAATAAATCTGTTTAATAAATTATAACGGAGGTGTGTTATATGGCAAAGATAATTACAATAAGCCGTGAATTCGGAAGTGGCGGCAGAGAGTTGGGCAAAAGACTTGCCGATGAACTCGGTTTTGACTATTACGACCGAGAAATCCTTGAGCAGGTTGCAAAGGAAAGTGAGCTTGATGAGGCTTATGCAGAAAAGGTTCTCGACGGCAGCTTTTCACTCGGTTTCCCTGTAACCTTCGGAAGAACGTTTCTTTACACCGACATCCTTCAGCAGGATGCAACAAAGTTACTTGTGGCTGAAGAAAAAATTATCCGTTCACTCGCAAAAACAGGCAAAGATATGGTTATTGTCGGAAGAGGTGCAGATGTAATTCTTCGCGATTACAAGCCGCTCAATATCTTCGTTTATGCCGATATGGACAGCAAGATTGCCCGTTGCCGTTGGCGCGCACCGAAGAACGAGGCACTTTCTGACAAGGAGCTTGCAAGAAAAATCAAACAGGTTGATACAGGCCGTGCAAGACAGCGAAAGCTTATGACGGATAAGGACTGGGGTGAAAAGGAAAGCTATCACCTTTGTATAAACACAACGGGAGCAAGCATCAAAAACCTCGTTTCCTGCGTCGCAGAATTCGCCAAGTGCTATTTCAAATAATAAATTAAGGGTTGCTCGGCGGAGCAACCCTTTTTCAGCCCCTATCCGATAAATTCGGGTTTGTAGAGTTCTTTGATTTTGCACAATCTATCTCTGTGCTCGTAGGGATCGGCCTCCCGGACGGTCCGCAGATTACGCTTAGTTAACGGACGGTCGAGGACGCCCGTCCCTACGCAGTTAACTAAAACAGGGTTCGTAGGGGCGCGCATTGCGCGTCCACTGAATCAAGTACTTTTTGCGGACGACCAATGGTCGCCCCTACAATTGTTGATTTGAAATCTGTTCAACAAACCCGAATTTGTACATATCTTAATTCATCCACATATGTAAAAAGCACCCTCCGGGCGGAGAGTGCTTTTTTGTTATGTTTATTTATGCCATTGAATCAAGGATAAGATCCCATACAAAACCGGGAAGAATAATCTTGAAGATTCTGCCAAGCGGTGTGATAATTGCGGGTGAGAAGATATCAAGGAAATAGAACGGAATTTCCATTACCATCTGATTGAATGTCAACTCGTATGTGTTGTAGTTCTCAACATCGTTTTCGTCAAGCTCGAAAATTCTTACTGAACGGTCGCCGCCTCTGCCGTATGAGCTGAAGCCTGTACCACCGTTGTAACCAAGGATGATACCGTCATCTGTCATACCGCGGAAACTGTTAACGTGGTCATGTCCGAAATATGCGCTGATAACGTCGCCTTTTTCAACCCATGCCTGATACTGGCCTGTGTGGCTCTCGAGAGGCTCTGAACAGGGAACTTCACCAAGAACACCGTCGATAACCTTATCGTTGAGTGTATACCACTTGAAATTATCAATGCTGAATACTGCATCGTCGCCTGCTTCGTTGTAAGGAACTTCTTCAAGGAACTGATAGATCTCCTTAACAGGAATGTGCTGGAAAACAAATGAAGGAACAACCTTACCGCCGTTTGCAGCCTTAAGCTTGTCACTTGTCTGTCTGTACCACTCAACCTGCTCCGGCTTTACGCCTTCGTAACCTGTAAGAAGGTCGCTGTCAGCACGCTTATTGTTTGTATCCATCATATAGATGTTGAAAGCAATGCTATCTCCGTCTGATGACATAATCGGAACATTGTATGTACCGGGATTAAATCTGTCTTCAGGAACAATGCAGTTTTCATACTGCTCGTAGAATGCCAACTGATCTTCTGTCGGCCATATGTCATCGTAGTCGTGGTCGTGGTTACCAAATGTTACGATAAACGGAATATCATATGTATCAATGATATCGAAAAGATTTGAAAGACACTTCTTAAGGCCCTTTACGTTTGCGCCCGGGAAGAAGTCTGTAAGCTGGTCACCTGTGAAAACAAGGAGATCAGGCTCTTCCTGTGCAAGAGCAGCTGTAATCAATTTGATTTCAGCAACATCCTTAAGGATCATATCCTGTGTGTCGCCAATCTGCATAATCTTGAACTTGCCGTCTGTGCCGAACTTAAGGTCGCCTGTTGTGTTAACTGCAAAAGCAGGAACTGCAACAGCAAAGCACATTACAAGTGCAAGGAGAATGCTTAAAAACTTTTTCATAGCAAAACCTCCAAAAAAAATAATAATTTGCCAAATAATTATAGCTTAATTAAACGATAATGTCAATAAATGATTTTTCAGCTTCAGTGTATAACCGCCATTATTTAACCAAATTATAAAAGATGTAAAGTTTTTGCAGTTGACAATAAAGTTAAAATGTGAGAGAATAGTTTGTAATATCTTTAAAGGAGGTGTGGAACCGATGTTAGAAAGCATTTTAAGGGTTGCAACAGGCTTCGTACTTGACAAAACATTGAAATATGTTGACAAAGACCCGAAAACAAATATGGTAAAGCTTATCAACAAAGCTGACTTTATTTCAGGAAAAACTTTCCCGAAAAAAGTTTTTGATTCGTTCCGCACCGCCGTACAGGACGACAATAACGTATGGTCCACTTACGCGATGAGTATACTCAACGATATTGATCGTGACAACCTTAAAAAGATGTTCCTTTCTTTCGTGCTTGGTGCGGGCTACCACGGCACAAACGCTGTACGAAAGAACCGAGAAAAATACAAGTGTAACATTCCGTTCATTATGCTCCTTGACCCGACAAGTGCATGTAACCTTCGTTGTAAGGGTTGCTGGTCCGCAGAATACGGTCACAAGTTCAACCTCAGCTTTGAGGAAATGGACAGCATCGTAACCCAGGGTGTTGCACTCGGCACTCACCTTTATATGTTCACGGGTGGCGAACCGCTTATCCGTAAGGATGACATTTTAAAGCTTTGTCGTAAGCATAAAAACTGCACCTTCCTTGCATACACAAACGCAACCCTCATTGATCAGAAATTCTGTGAGGATATGAAGGAAGCCGGTAACCTTGCTCTTGCAATCAGCATTGAAGGTAACGAGGAAACCAACGATTTCCGACGAGGTGAAGGTGCTTACGAAACCTCAGTCAAGGCACTTGACCTTCTTAAGAAAAACGGTTGCATTTACGGAATTTCTGTTTGCTATACTTCTAAGAATATCGACGAAGTTACAAGCGATGCTTTCCTTGACCTCATGATTGAAAAAGGCGTTAAATTCGGCCTTTACTTCAACTATATGCCCGTCGGCACAGATGCCGTTGCTGAACTTATTCCCACACCCGAGCAAAGAACGTATATGTACAACTGGCTCAAGAGAGTGCGAAACAGCAAAACAGGCAAGCCTATGTTTGTTATGGACTTCCAGAACGACGGTGAATACGTTGGCGGTTGCATCGCGGGCGGCAGAAACTATATTCATATCAACTCTGCGGGAGATATGGAGCCTTGCGTGTTTATTCATTTTTCAGATTCAAACATCCGCACACATACAATTCTTGAAGCGTTGCAGAGTCCGTTGTTTATGGCTTATTATCACAATCAGCCGTTTAACGACAACCACCTTCGCCCGTGTCCCCTTCTTGAAAATCCCGATTGCCTTCGCAGAATCGTTGAAATGACAGGAGCGAAGTCAACAGACCTCGTCAATCAGGAAGGTGTTGAGCATCTTTGTGCGAAGTGCGATAAATTCGCGGCAGAGTGGGCACCCGTTGCTCAGAAGCTCTGGGATGAAAACAAGCATCCCAATCCCAAAACACAGTACTACAGAGATACTGCGGAAGCGATGACCGAAAAAGTTAACGATTTATTGAGATAACATTATACATTTTAGTAAACTTGTATAATGTTATCTCCTCTTTTTTCTACACATTTGTTAATTGACGACACCGTGTTGCATATGATATACTTTAACTAACAACCAAAGATATGGTTGTTAATTAAAGTATTTTTTGCGGAGTAATCCGACAAATTGAGGAGGAAAAATAGTTATGGATTTCGTTGCTCAGATTCTTGCATTTGTTGAAGAGCTTCTTGCATACCTTGGCGAGTTTGACGCTGCAGGTATCATCGATGTTATCGAGAACTTCTTCGCTAACTTTGCTGCATAAGTTTAACTTATTATTAAAAAATCCGTGTCTTAACTTTTAGCTAAGACACGGATTTTTACATCTGTGAAATATCGTTCGCTGCGTCGTCAATGCCCTCTGCATAGACGTGTGACATATCTGCATAATGCAGGCACTGCGGTGCTGTTATTCCGTTTTCGTTGTTTTTGAACTCGATGACCGTAACACCTGTATAGTCATAATCAAAGCCTGACCACATAATATGCAACGGTATATGCAACAAAACAGAAACCCAAGCTCTTGAAAATGCTGCATGGCAGAACAGAGCAACCCTTTCGTTATTTTCTTTCAGGATACGGTAAACTCCGTTTTCCTCTTTATAACCCAATCTTTCAAGGAATTCGTTGCCGTTTTTTTCGATGTAATCCACAGCCTTTTTCATTTCAGACTGCTTTATTCCGTCGCATTCGTACGCTTTGTCAAACGGCAGATCTATATTGCCGTTCTGTCTGTAATACGTATTCTGAACGAACGAAATAGATTTCATTTCACCGTCAGGGAACGATGTCAGTCTTTCGTCGCCGATTTCATGTGCCCATTCCTCGGTCTGTTTTTCAAGTCCGAGCAGTCGGCAGGCAGGCTCTGCTGTCTGCTGTGCACGAAGTATCGGTGAAGCAAAAATTCTGTCAACCTTAAGCTTCGCCATTCTTTTTCCGACAGCTTCCGCCTGAAGCCATCCTTTTTCTGTCAGGTGACCCGTTGAATAATCGGGTTCACCATGTCGAATTATATAAAGAATCATATTATCACCCTATTACCGAAATATATCAATATGTAAATGCAAGAGTCTTTTTCAAAGAACCGGAAACAGTCGCGCTTCCATTTATACCGATAAAATTTCCACCGCCACTGCCATTCATAGGCATGTTCACTTCTGCTGTTTTAACAAAACCGTCAGCCCCGACAACAGCCTTAAGAACCGTACCCGGATAATTAAAGTCAGCTGTTGTTACTTTAAGACCAAAAAGATCAACCGCTGCAAGATTAAGAGGGAACGAACACTGCTGATTATACACAGGAAAATTTTCGAGTGTTGAAGACTCAGCTGAAACCTGGATATTAATTACATAATCGTTACCCTTCTTTGTAACCGTTGCATTTTTGGCACCCTTGGGATCAAGCTCTGCAGGAACCGCAAAGTTTGACGCTTTATAATTCGCATCGTCCGTTGCTCCGCCTTTTACAAAGCTCTTTGTTTCTTCGGTTGTCTTGGCATATTTTTCAATAATTTTATTTACAAGATCCGCAGCTACACTTCCACCCGGCTTAACTTTTTCGACGTTGATAGCAATAGTATCCGTCTTCTTGATTGTTACTTTCGACACATTATAAGACTTGTTCATACTTTCATTGTAATACTTTACAATCTGCTCTTTTGAATATGATGTCGGGTCGGAAGGAGTTCCTTCAGGTGTTGCCTCGCTTGCACCCTGAGTCATTGTTTCCGCACTCTGATTATCGTTAGCATCTGAATTATAAGCTTCACCTGAAACGTCAGCACTTCCGTCAGGCATTACATCGGGAGTGTAATTCATATCGCCACTGTCTTCCAAAACGCTGTCGCCAAGTGCAGACTCCGAGCCGTTTACTTCAAAAGTGTTCTTCTGCACCTCAACAAGTTTATCAACGCCTGAGCTGATTGATAAGCAAAAAATCGCCACACAGATAAGTGCCGTAACAGATTTCAAAATCGCTTCTTTCATAGATATATCTCTCCAAGTCTATCGTTATAGTTACATAATAACACCTTTGTATAAATTTTTCAATATAAAAACTTTATCATTAGCTCTTATCAGAAACAAAAAAGACATCGCCTTTCGACGATGTCTTTTTCATTTTTAAAGATTAATACTTAATCTCTGTGTACTTACCTGTGATTGCAGCCTGACCTGTACCTGTTGCGCTGGGGATTGCAAGCTTGATCTTAAGGCTAGCGTCAAGTGTGTATGAGTACTCAAGAGTTGTAATCTTACCGTCAGCAACTGTTGCTGTGAAGATGATGTTTGAATACTTTGCTGATGACTCTTCAGGAACAACTCTAACTGCATTACCTACTGAATCAGAGATACCCTTGTTAACTTCAGCAAATGTGATATAGTCGTTTGTTGCGTGTGCGATTGCACTGTTTGCATCCGGTGTGGTGCAATCCTTAACCTTGATCTTGTATGTATTGCCGTTTACTGCGAAATCAACAACATCAGCTTCTGTGAGGTTCATAGCCTTAAGAGCGTACTTAGCTTCAAAGCCTTCGTACTTATTGCCCTTTGCTGTACCAACGATCGGCTGAGCCTTGATACCAAGGAAACCGCCAACAACTGAGTCAAGAGATGCATTCTTGTCAACACCTGTGATAATGCTGTTAAGAGCGCCTGTCAAAGAACCAACGTCGATGTTCTTGATGAACTTACCGCCTCTTGTTACTTTGTAAGAACCCTTTGTTGCCTTAGCTGTTTCTGTGTTGAAGAACTTGATTACGTCAGCCTTTGTAAGCTGTGCCGGCTGCTGTGCACCTGCGTTACCTGCATTACCTGCATCGCCAGCATCTGTTGCTGTGTCGCCTGCATTACCTGCATCTGCTGTTGCATCGTCTGATGCACCGCCCATATCTGTTGAACCGCCCATATCTGTTGAGCCGCCCATGTCTGATGAACCGCCCATATCTGATGAGCCACCCATAAGACCGCCGTTTGCAGAACCGCTGTTCTGTGCCATTGATGCCTTGTACTCAGCTACGTCTTTTTCAGCTGTTACATAGCTTTCAACTGCGCCTGAAATGCTTACGCAGAAGATAACTACGCAAACGATGGCAGCAATTGCTTTTACAAGTGTTTCTTTCATTTCATTTACCCCCGTTTTTTGTTTTATGTGATATTGATAATATCACAAATTTTCTGATATTTCCATACTTTTTCTGAAAAAGTATAAAAGCCTTTATTGGTATTGTTTTCCTACCTGTTAATTGCGACTATCATCACAGCACACAATATACATAGTATTACCATAAAGAAATTGATATTACCCGATATATAATTCTGCTTTTTCTTGTGAAGACCGTCAAGGAAAACACCTGCCGCAATAACAAGAACGAACGTTGCAAAAAGCTCCGCTTCATATTTACCGTAAAACATTGCGACAACAAACGCAAAGAACGTAAGCATTGATGCAATTGAAATTATAAGCCACGGAAGGGTAAGCTTCTGCTTGATCTGCTGATTTTCATTTTGCTTCGGTTTCTTGTTGCTCATGCATTCCCCTCCTATCCTATTGTATAGCATAACAAAAAACTTGTATTTAGTCAAGGTATAAATTGATACTTTACATACTAAATGAGCAAAATATATAAAGATTGATCGAAAAATCTGTTTAAAAATAAATACGATTTTTCTTTTTTTCAATGACATTTAACGTAATATATGTTATAATGCATTAAATAGGTGCAGATTTTCACAAAAAGCGAGGTTATCCTTTTGTTCGAGCAGATAATCAATTTTGAACGTATGGAGCAGGCTGTCAGCCTCTTCGGAAGTTTCGACGAAAACATAAAGCTCATAGAGAGTAAATATTCCGTCAAGGTCGTTTGCCGCGGTGCAGACCTTAAAGTAAGCGGCGAAGCCGAAAACGTCAGCCTTGCCGTAAGAGCAATCAACGGACTTCTCAGCCTTATAAACAAAGGTGAATCTCTTGACGAGCAGAATGTTCGATACGTAACGTCCCTTGTTGATGACGGTGCCGAAGAAAAGCTTAAGCAAATGAGCGGCGACTGCATCTGCATTACAACTAAAGGCAAGCCCGTCAAGCCCAAAACAATCGGACAGGAAAAATACGTCCGTGCAATTGAGGACAACACAATCGTCATCGGTGTCGGTCCTGCAGGTACGGGTAAAACCTACCTTGCGGTTGCAATGGCTGTCAGCGCTTTCAGGGCAAAGGAAATCAACAGGATTATCCTCACACGTCCCGCTGTTGAAGCAGGCGAAAAGTTAGGATTCCTTCCCGGTGACCTTCAGCAGAAGGTTGACCCTTATCTGCGTCCTCTTTACGACGCTCTTTTTGATATGCTCGGTGCCGAAAACTTCCAGAGATATCAGGAAAGAGGCAGCATTGAGGTTGCTCCGCTTGCATACATGCGAGGAAGAACACTTGACGACAGCTTTGTTATACTTGATGAAGCTCAGAATACAACTCCGGAACAAATGAAAATGTTCCTTACAAGACTTGGTTTCAATTCAAAAATGGTTGTTACGGGTGACGTGACACAGATTGACCTTCCTGACGGAAAACGTTCAGGACTTATTGAAGCCACAAAAATTCTTAAAAACGTGGACGATGTTAAAATCGTGCATTTTTCCGAAAAGGATGTCGTACGTCATAAGCTTGTGCAGGATATTATTAAGGCGTACGAAAAATACGAGGAGGCAAAGAAAAGAAAATGACAGACAAAATCAAAGTAATCATCACAAACGACCAGAAAGACATCAGAATACCCACCGGTGTGAGAATGCTTGTTCGACGTTGCTGTAATGCCGTACTTGTACACGAGGGCTTTGAAGGCTCCGCTGAAATCAGCGTAAGATTCGTTAACGATGAAACAATCCATCAGCTCAACAAGGAATTCCGTAATGTGGACAACAGCACAGACGTGCTTTCGTTCCCTCTCGGTGAGGACGGAGTTTACGATATTAACCACGATACAGGTGCAAAAATGCTTGGTGATATTGTTATTTCAATTGAACACGCTATTATGCAGTCCAATCTTTATGACCATTCTCTTCAGAGAGAGATCGCATTCCTTACCGTTCATTCAATGTTCCACCTTTTAGGATATGACCACGAAAACGGCGGACTTGAAATGGTTCGTATGCGTGAAAAGGAAGAAACAGTACTTACACAGCTCGGCCTTAAGAGAAGCGACAGCTATTACACGGAGGAAAACTGATGACTAAAACCGCATTTATTGCGATTGTGGGTTGCCCCAACGTCGGCAAATCCTCAATTCTTAACCGTTTGCTCGGACAAAAAATTGCAATCGTTTCCGAAAAGCCGCAGACAACCCGTACAAAGATTATGGGTGTTCTTACAGAGGGCGACACTCAGCTTGTCTTTACGGATACTCCCGGCTTCCACAGGCCGAAAACAAAGCTTGGCGAAAAAATGGTTCAGGCGGTAAGCGACAGCGTTGCAGGTGTTGACGCTTGTCTTTTCGTTGTTGAGCCGCAGGGCGAGCTTCGTCCCGCTGAAATTGAATTGATTGAAAAATTCAAAAAACTTAAAATGCCCGTAATTCTTGCAATCAACAAGGTTGACACTCTTCCCGAAAAGGAAGTTCTTATGACAAGAATTGCAGAGCTTTCTCAGGTATATGATTTTGAATCCATTGTTCCTGTTTCCGCAATGAGAGGAATAAATATGGATGCCCTTCTTGAGGAGCTCAGCAAGCTCGCTGAGGAAAGTGTTTTCTTCTTCCCCGAAGACACTCTTACCGACCAGCCAGAAAGAGTTATTGCTGCCGAAATGATCCGCGAAAAGCTTCTTCGCAATCTTGACAGAGAGATTCCGCACGGTGTCGCGGTCAGCATTGAAAAAATGCGTGAACGTGAAGATTCGGATATTATGGACGTTGAAGCGGTTATTTACTGTGAAAAAGAAAGCCACAAGGGAATCATCATCGGTAAAGGCGGAGCGATGCTTAAACGAGTTTCAACAAGAGCCCGCGAGGATATGGAAAAATTTTTCATGTGCAAAATCAACCTTCGTTGCTGGGTCAAGGTTAAAGAGGGTTGGAGAAACCGTGAAGGTTTAATTCATAATTTTGGACTTGATTAAAATTTAATAAAAAATCTATCCCTGCAAATACTTTTATTTGGAGGGATATTTTATGAACACAAACTATAAAGAGCTTGCCGCCTGGTACAAATTTGCATCAACAGGCAAGGTTGGCGATTATCTGCAATACAGGAATATCACACAGGAGAACGAAAATGAAGCTGAGCACGGACGGATTGATAATAAGGGAACATCAGACGGGCGAGGATGACCGTCTTGTTACCCTGCTCACCCGTGACTACGGGGTGCTTCGTGCTTTCGTCCGAGGGGCAAAAAGAATAAAAAGCAAATCGCAGAGTGCGACTCAGCTTTTCGCTTACGGAAACTTTTCGATTTATCGCGGTAAGGATGCCTATTCAATTGATGAGGCTCAGCCGATTGAGATATTTTTTGATCTGCGAAACGATATTGAAGCTCTTTCTCTTGCACAGTATTTCTGCGAGCTCGCAGGTGAGCTTGCACCCGTTGAGGACGATGCCGGGGATTACCTCAAGCTCATTCTCAACGCTTTACATATGCTTTCAAAAAACAAACGTCCTCATTCTCAGTTAAAAGCAATTGTTGAGCTGAGGCTGATGACACTTGCGGGTTATATGCCCGACCTTGTCGCTTGCGGCGACTGCGAAGAATTTTCGGATGACGGAATGTTCTTCAGCCCCGTTGAGGGTCAGATTTTCTGTAAGGAATGTGTTTCCGACCATACTTGTATAAAACTTCCGAACGGAGTGCTTTCTGCCATGCGGCACATATGCTACGTTGACAGCACAAAGCTTTTTTCATTTACACTTCCACACGAAAGCCTTGAATTTCTTACTCATGTTACAGAAAACTTTCTTCTAACACAAACAGCAAAAAAATTCAAAACACTTGATTTTTACAAATCCATGAAAGGATGAGCGATATGAACAAACATCATAAATCGCTTGAGCTTGATAAAGTGCTCGAGATGCTCGCTTCCCACACCGCGTGTGAGGATGCACGTCTTGCTGCACTTGAACTTACTCCCGAAACTGAGCTTGAAAGTGCACAGGCACTTATGAATCAGACGCGTGATGCACATATGCTTCTTGCACGTTTCGGAGGTCCGTCCTTCGGCGGTCTGACAAACGTCAACAATGCCCTTTTCAGAGCTGATGCAGGAAGTACACTCAGCCTTCGCGAGTTGCTTGATATTGCTGCAGTTCTCAGGGTTATCCGTTCCATCGTTCAGTGGAGAAGCACCAACGAAGGCGTTGCGACAATTCTTGACATTTATTTTTCTGCCCTCGTTCCCAACAAATTTCTTGAGGAAACAATCACGGGAGCAATTATTTCTGAGGAAGAAATTGCGGACAATGCCTCCCCTCTTCTTGCTGATATAAGAAGAAAAATCCGTGCACAGGAAGGCAAAGTGCGTGAACAGCTCGGCAAATTCACACACAACACAAACTATTCAAAATACCTTCAGGATAATATTATCACAATGCGAAACGGACGCTACGTTGTGCCCGTTAAGAATGAATACAGAAGCGAAATCCCCGGTCTTGTTCACGACTCTTCGGCAAGCGGTGCAACAATCTTTATTGAGCCGATGCCCGTTGTTGAAGCAAACAATCAGATTCGTCTTCTCAAAAACCAGGAGCAGGATGAAATTGACCGTATTCTTGCTGAACTTTCGGCAACCGTCGGCAGCTTTGCAAACTCAATCAAGCAGAGTTATGAGTGTGCGGTCGAGCTTAATCTTATTTTTGCAAAGGCACAGCTTGCCTATGCGATGAATGCATCTTTCCCCGAAATGAACGACGAGGGAATCATTGAGCTTCGCAATGCAAGACATCCGCTTATCGACAAGAAAAAGGTTGTACCCGTTGATATTCAGCTCGGCAAGGATTTCGACACAATCGTTATCACAGGTCCGAACACGGGCGGTAAAACCGTTTCAATCAAGACAATCGGTCTTCTCTCACTTATGGCGATGTGCGGACTTATGCTTCCCGTAAACGACAGGAGTAAGATTTCGGTTTTCAATAAAGTTCTTGCTGACATCGGTGATGAACAGAGCATTGAGCAGTCGCTCTCTACCTTCTCGTCGCATATGACAAATATAATCCGCATTCTTGAAGAAGCTGACAACAGAAGCCTTGTTCTTATCGACGAATTGGGAGCAGGCACAGACCCTGTTGAGGGTGCGGCACTTGCAATTGCAATTCTTGAACAGCTTCGAAATCAGGGTGCAAAAATTGCATCGACAACCCACTATGCAGAGCTTAAGGCTTACGCTTTGCAGACACTCGGTGTCACAAACGGAAGCTGTGAGTTTGACGTGCAGTCACTTCGTCCTACATACAGGCTTCTTATCGGTGTCCCCGGACGTTCAAACGCTTTTGCGATTTCGCAAAGACTCGGTCTTTCAGACAGCGTAATTGAACACGCTCAGGAGCTTGTTTCAACAGAAAACACACGCTTTGAGGATGTTGTTGACCGTCTTGAACAGAGCCGTAAAAAGATGGAAGATGAGCATAACGAGGCATTGAAAATCCGTGCAGCCGCTGACAGAGAGCTTGAAAAAGCAAAGCAGATGAAGGCTGAAATTCAGACAATGCGTGAAAAAGAAATGGAAAAAGCCAAGGCTCAGGCTCTTCGCATTACAGAGCAGGCTAAAAGAGAGGCTTATCAGCTTCTTAACGAGCTTGAAGAGCTTCGCAAACAGCAGGCAAAGGAAAAGGATGCTGCCGAGATGGCCCGACGTGCACGTGCAGCAGTCCGAAAAGGCATTGATGCAATTGATTCTGCTGCTGACCCGATTATCGGCACTTTTGACGCTGACGAAAATTATACTCTTCCGCGTCCGCTTAAAATTGGTGACACCGTTCTTATTGCGGACATCGGCAACGAGGCTACCGTTGTTACCCTTAAAGACAAAAAAGGTCTTGTAACCGTACAGATGGGTACAATGAAAACAAGAGTTAAAGAAGAAACTCTTCGTCTTGTTGAAAAGAAAAAGAAGGAAACAGGCGGCAAGCGTACCGTTGCAACAGGCAAAATGGAAAGCCGCATGAATATGAGTGCCAAAACAAGCCTTGACCTTCGCGGTATGACCGTTGACGAAGGACTTCTTGAGCTTGACAGATATATTGACCACGCTTTGCGAATGGGTATAGGTGAATTCACTGTTATTCACGGTAAAGGTACGGGTGTTCTTCGCTCTGCAGTAAGGGAGTATCTTAAGAAATCTTCCTTCGTGAAATCTCATCGCCTCGGAACCTTCGGTGAGGGAGAAGACGGTGTAAGCATCGTTACTCTTAAATAATTTTTCTTTAGTCTTTTTAAGAATCTTTACAGCGCTTTTCTATTGTATAATAAAACATATCTTGCAACTTTACCGCATTAGTGTTATAATGTGTTATAGGTTGTTTTAAAATTAACAAACGGAGGCACAAGATGAAAGATTTAATTATCATCGGTGCAGGTGGACTTGGCAGAGAAACTATCTGGATGACAGAAAGAATCAATGCTGTAAGCCCTGAATGGAATATCCTTGGTTTTATCGACGATAAACCAAGTTACAAAGGAAAAATCATAGACGGTTACAGAGTTCTGGGTAACTCAGCCGATGTTGCGACTTATCCCGATGCATACTATGTTTGTGCGGTCGGTAACGCTGCTATCAGAAAATCGGCTGTTGATAAAATCACAAAGATTTTACCCGGCATCAAGTTTGCAACGCTGATTGACCCTGCCTGTGTTATTTGTTCGGGCAGATCAAAGGTCGGCAAAGGCTGCATCATCTGTGCCCATACATACATCACCATTGACACGAAAATCGGCGATCATGTTTACTTCGGTGCAGACGGTACAATCGGCCACGACGCAAGGGTTGACGACTTCGTTACCTGCTACCCCGGAGTTAACGTTGCAGGTTCCACTCATATTGAAACTGCCTGTGAAATCGGTTCAGGTTCGCAGGTTATTCAGGGAGTAACTGTTGAAAGAGGAACAATTGTCGGTGCAGGCTCGGTTGTTATCCGTGATTTACCGCCTGACTGTACTGCAGTCGGTGCCCCCGCAAAGCCAATTAAATTCCACGAAAAGAAAGTATGAAAAAAGTGACTTGCCCCAAGCAAGTCACTTTTATTTTTATTTAATTATAAAATCTGTGCAAACCAATAGTTTAAGATTGAATAAATCATTGTAAACACTTCTTTAAGACCGAGACTGCGGAGAATTGTTTCTACGTTCACATCGATTATTCCGTCAAACGGCATTGTTGCTTCCGCGTCGGTATAATCCCCTGCATCTTCAACAAGCTCACCGTTAACAATTCTGAAAGCTTGTGTTCTGTAGCCGATCGGAGTGATTGTGTTCATAGCGTAGTAAACAGTTACATTCACAACCTGACCTGAAACATCGGGAATATCACCTGTAAATGCAATTTCAGTTTTTGCACCCGGCAAAAGCTTTTCACTCGGGTCAACTTCAAACTGAAGGTCAATTCCGTCGCACTCAACAGCAAGAATTCTTACGTTGCTGTTTGCACATACGTTAGTCACAACAAGGCTGTTCGCTTCATCGGAGAGGATACCCTCGTCGCATCCGCCGAATGCAGCGTGAACAGTATGCGAAGCGTTTGTTGAATACTTAAACTGCGGGAAGTTTGCATCAGAATAAACATCTGTTATTCTGTCTGTCAGAAGAAGATTCATCATAAGGACTCTTGTGTAATTGTCCTTGTAAGTCATACCGTGGAAAAGGCCGTCAACGAACCATGTATTGTCGGGAAGATATGCTGTTGAAGCATCGATTTCCATTGACGGAGAAATCTTATCCTTGCCGTCGCACGGATTAATCTGTACATAACCGTCAGCAAATCTTTTACCGAAAGGTGCACAGGTTGCGCCCGTTGAAGCGTTAACCGTAATAATCGCATCTGAATTTTCATTCATACCTGTAAGAATACGGTTGCCTGTTCCTGAGATGATAGAAATATTCATTCCGTTTTCAATGCACTTTGCAAACTTTTCGGGCATTGACGGAAGAATTTCGTAGTGGAAACGGTCGCTGATTTCAATAAGTCTTGCACTTTCCTCGCTGTCAAGAAGTGCCGCCTTTGTATCCTCATACTGAGCCAACGGAATGAAATCCCAAAGGCTTCCCCAATAGCCGATTGCCGGCAGAATCTTCGGGAAAAGAGAATTTGCGAGAGTATCAATAAATCCGAGCTGGTTTGCCTTAACAAGCCAGTTGTAGTTTTCCTCTGTCATTGTGCCGTTTTCGATGAAACGAAGCAGGCACTCTTCATCAAAATCAAAGCAAGCCATCATCGCATCGTGTGCAATTCCGGCACCGCCGATTGCGGGAATTGTTAAAACAGCGTTGTCAACATCGCCCTTGTGTCCGTAAAGAGCAAGATATGTTGCACTCACCTGTCCGCCATGGCTTACCGCAAAAAGGTTTACCTTATCCTTACCGCTGTGTTCCTTAACAGACTGAATGAAAGCGTCAAGCTCTGCCGCACAGCTTTCAGCACCCATTCTGAAATCACAGCTGAAGTTATAAATATTTTCGTGACCGATATAATATGCAATTTCTTCCGAAATTTCAACTTCTTGTCTGTACATTGTATCTGTACGGTTTTCGATAAGATATGCATTGTTTTTGTGCAGAGCATCTGTATAATCCTGATGAAGCTCATATGCACTTGTTCCGTCGGGATTGCAACGGAGTTTTTCGAAAAGAACAAGCATCTCTTCCGCAAGAACGTCGGTTATATATTCTGCATCATCAAAAGCAAAAGTTCCGAGTCCGATACCTATATCCGCAATGCGTGCAAGCACTCTTTCAAGCACGTGGTCAAAATCAAGTCCCCAGACAGCTTCGCCCGTTTCAAGGCTTTCACCGTAGTAGAGATTTGTTGAGCTGTAGCCCGGTACAATAATCACGGGATAATCGCTGACCTTGCCCTCAACCTCGCCCATTGCCGAAGCCAAGAAGCAAGACGAAACAGCCAGCACAACACTGAGAACGATACATAAAAGCTTTTTCATAAAATCAGTCCTTTCAGGAAGCTATGTCTTAATTTTATCACTTGTAATTAAGTTTGTAAAGCAAAAAAGCAGGAGGGTTGAACCTCCTGCTTAATCATTTTATTCTTTATCTGCTGTGAACTTTGCAACGAAGCAATTGAACTGATTGTCTGCCTTTGAACCGTGGAAGAAACCGTCCTTTGATGCTGTTGAACCTGCAACAACAACTGTGCCGTCTGCGAGAGTACAAACAGACTTTCCGAGATCTTCGTTCTTACCGTCGAGAACAAGCTGTGCACTTGTTTCGCCTTTTTCGTTAAGATACATAATGAATCCGTCTGACTTGCCGCCGATAATCTCACCGCTGAAATCGCCGTTTGTTGATTCTGTCTTACCGACAATTACAAAGCCACCGTCAATTTTTGTTATAGCGTTAATGTAATCTGCACCTGCACCGCCAACAACTCTTGCCCAGTTCACATCACCGTCTTTATTGTAACGGATAACGTAACCGTCAGACTTACCGTATGTCATAGAGTAAATGCCGTCTGCTCTCTTATTCACGTTAAATGAACCTGCAACAACGCAACCGCCGTCATCTGTTGCACAAACAGCTTCGTACTGGCTGTTGCCTGAGCCCTGAAGATATTTCTTCCATTCAAGGTCACCGTTCTTGTTGAGCTTCATAAGAACTGTATTATATGCACCTGCCTTTGTGGGATAGAGAATTCCTGCAAAATCACCGTCGTTTGAAACAGTTACGCAAGTTGCAAAAATATCACCGTTCTTACTTACGTCAACAGCAGCAATGTTGTTTGACATTGAGCCTGAAAGAATACGACGCCACTTAAGGTTGCAGTTCTTGTCAAACTTAAAGATAAACGCCTTACGTGCCTGTCCTTCACCCTTGAAGAATCCTGCATTTGATTCAGCCTTACCACCGACTACAAAACCACCGTCAGGAGTTGCGGCAACACTCTGAATAAATTCACCCGTAAACTCTTCGCTACCGGGGAACACATATGTCCACATATGGTCACCGTTTGCCTTAAGACGGATAATAATTGCTGAATGTGACTTTGATGTCTTTTTCGGCTCAGCTTCGCTTGAAAGAGTACATCCGACAGCGACAACAGATCCGTCCTTAAGCTCAACAACATCGTTAAGCATAATTTCGCTGTCACCGCCGACACGGTACGTCCAAAGCACCTTACCATCAACATCGTACTTAACAACAGAACCGTGTCCTGCCCAATCCTTGCTTGCATCTGCAAAATCAGCATCGTAGGAATTTGAATAAACTGTTGCAACGTATCCGCCGTCCTTACACTGAGAGACCGCAAGCATATTATCCATACCTTTACCGCCAAGGAACTGGATATAATCACGCTTCATACCTGTGATTTTAACATCTGACTCTTCCTTAAGCGGAACTGTAACTGTTGTTGTCTGCTCCTGCGGCTTATACGGATTCGGTTTGTCGTTTGATGTGTAGTCAGGTTTTTCAACTGTTGCTGAAAGCACGAGCTTTCCGTCAACATATTTACCTGAATAATAAATAAGCTGACCGAATGAATTTACCTGATTCTTTGTGTAAAGAACATTACCCTTTGAATCAAGTTTACCTGTTGTATAAATCGGTTTGCCTGCAGCATCTTTTTCACCTGTATCATAAACAGTATGGCCTTCCTTGTCTGTGATACCCTTGTTATCAACAACTGTACCGTTGGGCTTTGTTGCTGCTGTAATTGCTGTAACGTCTTCCTTCTTTACCTCGTCACCTTTCTCGATAAGTGTGATCGAATCAGGAGTAGCGTTAGCTTCGTCCTCGTTCTTTTTGCCGGGAACGCTTGCGTTACCCGTTGTGAGTGCAATAATTCCCGCAACGATACCTGCAACCAAAACAAGTGCAGCTAATGCGATAATTATCACTTTTTTATTTGCCTTTTTCATTTCGTAACCTCCGAAATTTAATACATTATATATCATAACATATTAAATTATTTTTTTCAACGTTAAAAAGGCTGCTGTTAAAATTTTCTTTCAGAAAAAAGCTCCGCAGCCGAAGCAACGGAGCATAAAATTATTTTTGGTAAATCTTCACGTAATCGACGATAAATTCTGTCTTATAATCCTTTTCATATCCCTCAAACTTTCCGATATCGGAAACGCACATCGAAATAATCGGATTAAGTTCAGCTTTTGAAACACCGTTACCGAAGGTTGAACGTGTTGTTTCAACACCGTTGATATAGAAAATATACTCGTCTTCTGTCCATTCAAGGCCATAGGTGTTGTATTCTTCGTGAATGTTTTTACCCTTGAAATCACCGAGAATTGCAGACTGGAAGCCTTCCTGAACGCCGTCAACACCTGCGCAGTGAATCGTTGAGGTTACACAATCACCGAAAAGCTGTCCCGGCGAGCTGAAGCATTCAAAAATATCAAGCTCGGCACCGCCGATACCGCCCTGTGAATACTCAGCTTCATACGGATGATGTGCCTGAAGCCAGAAAGCACTCCAGAAGTTTGCACCGTCACTGCAGATACAGCGGATTTCAAAATAACCGTTTACATACCATTCGTTAGTTGCAACTGACGCCGCATACCATCCCGGGCCGTACGCACCGTCTTCAAGATATTCACCGGTAATAACAAGGTTGCCGTCGCGTAAAGAAACCTGCGACTTGTCTGAATAACCGCCGTTCTGTTTTCCGTCGCCTCTGTGAAACCAGGTGTCATAGTCAAGAGTGTCGCCCTCGAACTCATCGTACATAACAAGCTCGTAACCCGTAAGGTCAAGCTCCTGACCTCTCGGAGTGACAGGAGTGCCGAAAAGAAGCATACCCACAAGTTCAATCACAGCCATAAATCCTGCAAAAAAGCCTTTGACCGAAAAACCTGTAAACATATTTTCAAGATAAGCAAAAATTCCTCTCAGTGCCCATTCCTCACGGTAAACAAGACCGAGAGCTTCAACAATTTTATCAAGCATAGCAAATCCCCCTCTGTTTTATAAGTTCAATTTAGCACAATAAAACCTTACTGTCAACAAAAAAATCCGTTCACAGATTTCTCTGTAAACGGATTCATAATTATTTAGAAACGTAATTTGACGGGTTAACCTTTTCACCGTTCTTACGGATTTCAAAGTGGACGTGAGGTCCTGTTGAATAACCCGAAGTGCCGATATAAGCAATAACCTGACCCTGCGCAACTTTCTGGCCGTTAGAGACAGCAAGTGACTTACAGTGTGCATAAAGTGAAACATATCCGCCACCGTGGTCAACCATAACATAATTGCCATAGCCTGAATTGCTGCGCACCGTGCGGATAACCGTACCGGGCTTAACCGCAACAAGCTTTTTACCCATTGCACCCGGCATTGAAATATCAATTCCTGCATGGAATTTATATACGCCCGAAATCGGGTCATGTCTGTAGCCGAATGGTGAGGTAATGTATGAATTAGAATAAGGAACAGGCCATACCCAACCCTTTGAGTTGGGGTCCATCGGTCTTGTGCCCGTCTGTGACTGAAGGAACTTATCAATATCAGCCTCAACCTTATCCATTTCCTTGTTATAGCTGTCGATGCTTACTTCAAGCTGTTTTGTCTGATAGTTAATCGCCTGAAGCTTTTTGTTAACCTCGGCAGACTTAGCCATAATCTCTTCCTGAGTTGCCATAAGCTCATTTTCAGCCGACTGAAGCTCTGCCTTCTTGACTTCAAGTGTTGCCTTTTCAGCTTCAATTTCAGCCTTTGAATCCTCAAGCTTCTGCTTCATTTCTTCAATCGCCCTGATTTCTTCGTTCAGCTGATTGACAATCTTCTGATCGTTAGCTGTAACCCTTCTGAACAATTCAAGTCTGTTAAAGAAATTTGAAAGTGACGATGATGCGGTGAAAAGCTCAAGAACTGAGGTTTCGCCCGCGATATAATTCGCTCTTAAGCGTTCGCAGTAAAGCTGTACAAGATTATCGATTTCAACATCCTTCTTTGCAATCTCAATATCAAGCTGTCTGATTTCATCATCAAGCTTCTGAATCTTTGCCTCGATTGCACGGACTTCATCGTTGATAACCTTCTGTTGTGCGTTGATATTATCAAGCTGGCCGTTAAGCTGACCGATCTGCTTATTAAGCTCGTCGATGATCTTTTCCTGCTCAGCCTTTGCGGTTTCAAGCTCTTTGATTTTCTTTTCGCTTTCCTTTACTTTTTCCTTAAGCTCTGCCTGCTCGGCTTTAAGAGAGTTAAGGCTTTTAGCGTGTGTTGACGGAGCGAAGCCGCCCATACCGACAGCAACAATTGCGAAGCAAAGAAGAACCGAAAAAACTCTTTTAAAGAAATCAGTCTTCGTCATCATACACAACACCTCCACGCTCTTTAAGGTAACGCTGAATTGATACAAAGCTTCCCAATCCGCCCGAAAGCACACCGACAACAAAGAACGCTGCAAGGATATACAATGCATAAATCTTGAAATCAGCAGCAGCGAAGTCTCTGCTCATAAGGCCTAAAAGCTCATAAATAAGCGATTCCATCAGCTTGTAAATTCCCCAGACGGCTCCGAGCGAAACGAATGCAGAAATCGCACCGAGAAGCATACCCTCAACAATGAACGGCCAACGGATGAACCAATTTGTCGCACCGACGGATTTCATAATGTTGATTTCAAGACGTCTGTTGAACATCGTGATTCGGATTGTATTTGAAATTATGAAAAGTGAAATAAGCAAAAGAACTGCGATTATGCCGACACTGACGTAAGAAACAGTTGAACGGATCTGAATAAGGATATTTGCGATATCCTTGCTTCCGCGAACTACATCGACATTATCAATTTTTTCAAGCTTTGCTATTGTTTCGTCGAAGAGTTTTTCATCTTCCATTGAAACTTCATACATATCGGGCATCGGATTTTCAATTCCTGCGAAAAGCTCTGAATCAGCATCAAATTCATTCTTTTCAAGAGCTTCTCGGAAAGCCACTTCCTTGCTGACGAATTCACAGCGTGTAACATTCTGTGTTAAAAGAATGTCCTCCTTCACCTGCTGAACATCTTCAAGTGAGATATCCATATCAAGGTAAACAGAAACGATATTTTCTTCTTCAACGATGTTGAGGATTTTTTCAACGTTGACAAGCACCATAAACGCAGTACCCATCATAACAAGACAAGCCATAAGAACAGCGATTGATGCAACTGACATCATTCGGTTTACCCAAAGGTTTCTGAAACCCTCTTTGGTAAGATAGCCTAAACTTCCTCTCTTCTTTTTCATTCTGCGTCACCGCCTTCCGTTTTTTCGGCAGCAACAGAACTTTCCGGAGAGTCATCCTCAACGTAAATTCTGTAAGTATCCGTGTCCGAGATTATTGCATTGAGAAAATCTGCGTCGGGTTCGTCCTCAACAGGCTTTTCTTCAGGCTCTTCCTTCGGAGCAGATACAAACTTCTGCGTAATTTTATTTTCTTTTTTTTGTTCTTTAACTTCGATATTAAGATGAGACGACTGATGAACGGGAATTCCTTCCTCCTCAATTGCGCCGTCTGCAACAACAGAACCGCTGTCCAGCACGATAACACGGTTATCGAACATTCTGACAAGGTTGTGTGCGTGAGTAACCATTATAACAGTTGTGCCTGTTTCGTTAAGTCTTTTAAGAAGCTCAACAATTTCAAGTGACATTTGCGGGTCAACGTTACCTGTCGGCTCGTCCGCGATGATGATATCAGCATTGTTTACAAGTGCTCTTGCAAGAGCAACTCTCTGCTGTTCACCGCCCGAAAGCTCGTTCGGATAGTTGCGTGCCTTCTGCGAAAGACCTACGATATTGATAACATAAGGTACCCTTTTGCGGATATCCTTTTCCCTTGCACCGACAACTCGCATTGCGAAAGCGACGTTGTCGTAAACTGTCATATTAGGAATAAGGCGGAAATCCTGGAAAACGATTCCGAGGTTTCTTCTGAAATACGGAATCTTGCGTTTTTTCATTTCGCCAAGATTATAGTCTTTGATAGTGATTGTGCCCGATGACGGTACTTCTTCGCGCATCATAAGCTTCAGGAATGTACTTTTACCTGCACCTGATGCGCCGACTACGAAAACAAACTCGCCTTTGTCAATGTGGATATTGACATTATTGAGAGCCTTCGTGCCGTTATCGTACACCTTTGACACGTTTTTAAAGTCAATCATACTATTCCTCTGCTTTAATTAATATTTGATCGGATTGGCATCGAGATATTTCTTAACCATAAGAGCTACTTTGAACACGATAGCATCGTCAAACTCGCGAAGATCAAGACCTGTAAGCTTCTTGATTTTCTCAAGACGGTAAACGAGAGTGTTACGGTGAACAAAGAGTTTTCTTGAAGTTTCACTTACGTTAAGGTTGTTTTCAAAGAACTTCTGAATTGTGAAAAGTGTTTCCTGGTCAAGGCTTTCAATTGAACCGCGCTTGAAAACCTCATGAAGGAACATTTCACAAAGAGTTGTCGGAAGCTGGTAGATAAGACGTGCAATACCGAGGCTGTCGTATCTTACAATTGATTTTTCAGTATCAAA
>JAZRNR010000121.1:0-4204 GCA_045648305.1 Acutalibacteraceae bacterium | reverse complement strand
CTGATGGGCTTGAGGTCGAAGCCTTCTGCACCGCTGCCGCCGAGAAGAAGCTCGCCGAATATTTCACCGGGGCTCATAAACACCTTCATCTCGTCGCCGATTTCAAGGTAACCAACCTCAGTAACTGTGTAATATCTGCCTGAATCATCCTTGAGGACAAAGTTATCAGCGCAGGAAGTCTTACCGAGAAGAGCGATGATATTGTTATCAATCTGAACCGTAAACTGTTCGTGCCTGATGTTAAGAACAGGCTTCACTTCCTGAGCCTCAACTGTTTCAAGACCATCGTACCAGATTGTGTATTCAGCGTAAACGTCTTTATATTTATCAATTCCGAGTCTGTCGCCTGTCTTTTCGTTAAGAGCAATTCTTTCCGCTTTTGTCAGATTAAGGCCTGCGATTATGTAACCCATTTCATAGCCGTAACGAACAGCTGAATAATGAGCAGACTGCTCTACGCCGTCACCTGAGAGATGTCTTGAAGAAGTTACTGTTGAAACATTGCCCTGAATGAAGAGGAAGTTGTATCCTGCGGCATTAAGTATCTTTTCTGCATACCAGATAAAGTCTGCAGTGAATTTTTTATCAAAAGAAAGAGGCTTATCGGGATCTGCACTTGCCCAGTCGTAGCTTGCAGATTCAGGATGGCAACCGAATGTTGCAATCACCGTTGGAGTTTTTGCTGAATCAAACGGAACGAATTCAAGCTTGTATAAATTCTTATCAAGTGAAATCGGAGCTGTTCTGTCGTGAATATATTCTTCAATTTTTGTCTGAGAATAATAAAGCTTACCCTTTGTCATATCCTTAAGAGCTGTTTCAACAGCTTGCTTTGAACCCTTGACAACAGATTCAATGAAAGAACGCTCAACACCGTATCTTACATCTGAAGAAATGATGTTGTTAAGAATACAACCGATCGGATCTGTCCATACACCCTGAGAATCAATACCTGTATGAATATGTGTGCAGGAAACGTTGATGCTGACGATGTTGTTTTCCTTTGCGATGTCCTTGAGAGCCTCACGGATAAGTCTTACGTCCGCATTTGCAAATCCCATTGCATCAAGAGAAATAAAAACAACATTGCCTCTGCCCGAACCGTCATTCATAACAACAGCTCTTGCCATAAGGTCTTCTTCCTGACCGTCTTCGTCAGTATACATTGCATCGCCGAAAACATAGGGAAGGTATGCACCCTTTGCATAAGCCTTTTCGCCGAAATCTGCAGGAAGAACGGATGCCTTACCGTAACCGAGGCTCCATACCTTTTCGCCCTGAGGTTCGTCGATGAATGTTTCCATACCGCGGTAGAAGTTGCCGTATTCGTCAATTTTGAAATCTTCAAAATCTGCAACAGCGGATGAATCGGGAATAATAAAACCGAGTGCACCGCCAAGCACATCGTTAATAACAAAATTGCTTATAAAATTAAGCACCTTTGAAAGCTGGATTTTTACAAGCAAGCCTGTATCCATCTGTGATTCTTCAATGTACTCCTGAACAGGATTGTACACCGCCGCTTTTTCTTCCGCAGCGAATGCAACCGTCGGCATTAAAAAGCAAACACAAAGCATCAGCGAAAGAATTGTTTTAACAGCTTTTCTCATAGTAACGACCTCTTTTCAAAAATTGCCGAAACAGCAATATATTTAAATCATTTTACCATTAATATTTATGATTGTAAATGCTTTTTGTGTAATATATATAAAAACCGCCCTTTTGAAGGAAATCTCCGACAAAAAAGCGGTTTCTTTTCACCATATAAACGGTATTAACCTGTATTTTACTTTTTTCTTGTACTCAATATAGCCGTCAAGCTCCTTTTCAAGAAGCTGTTCTTCGTTCCTGATTCTTTTCGATATTATAAACGGATATGCAAGAAAAATCAGAAAAGACCACAAGGAACCCAGAACAAGAGGCATCGAAAGAAAAAGCAGCAAAGTGACGGCATACATCGGGTGCCTTACAATTCCGTAAAGTCCCGTGTCAATAACCTTCTGATTTTCCTGCACCTTTATTGTGCGTGAAAGATATGTATTTTCACGCAGCACCTCGGCATAAAGCACATAAGCCAAAAGAAACACAACCGACGCACCGATACACACAACCTTCGGCAACGGTAGCCATCCGAAACGGAAATCAAGACCTGCAACGATGAAGCCCGCAAGAAACATCAGTCCGCTGAGCTTCACAACGAGGCTTTGTTCCTTCTCCTTTTCCTTCGCGTCAAGTCGGCTTTCAAGAAGCTTCGGGTTTTTGAACATCATAACAATTCCGGCGATGAACATCGGGATAAAAAGAACGCCCATAAAAAGCCAGCCGTTAAAGAACTTCACCGTTCCTGCAGGAAGAAAAACCAACAATCCCACAAGAATGACTCCTGCTATGAATTTTAAAATCGCCTGAATAAACAATTTTTTGGTCATAATACTTCTCCGTGAAAATTTTGTTAGTAAAATTCGGGTTTATCGGGATAAATCCCGAAAGTAAAAAGTAAGAAGTAATAGTGAATAAGTGAGGGTTTGCGACGCTGAAATATAATAACGGTTGCGTTGCAACCTACACCTCACCACCGCCTACGGCGGAGCCTCCCCTCAAGGGGAAGCCTTGGATTTACGAGTTTCTCAGCCTTCCCCTTGAGGGGAAGGGGGACCGCTTGCGGTGGATGAGGTGGAAAATTAAGAACTCCACAAACCCAATTTGGCAGGATATTAAAAACCTTCTTGTAGGGTGTGACGCTTGCGACACACCGTGTTTTTGAGCAATATCGGCACGTCGTAAACGTCGTGCCCTACAAATACAATCTGAGCGAGGTCGTAGGGGCAGATATCATCTGCCCGCCAATTTTGTACAGAATTTAGCGGGAGCATAATATGCTCCCCTACAATGACAAATTAAAATTTGTTCAACAAATCCGAATTTATCAAAATTGTAAGGGAAAAGGGTTGCGTGTTTCCACGCAACCCTTAAAAAGTTTAGAGTTTAGGATTATTCAACTGTGTAGTCAAATGCGCCCTTTTCAACCCATGCGCCGTTAACCTTAACCTTAACAACGATTGTGTTGAGGCCAGCATCATTTGCCCATGCGTTACCTGTGAATGAAAGATCACCGTTATCAAGAACAGTAGCTGAACTTGCATAGTATGTTGTTGTTGTGCCGTTAGGCATTACGAATCTGATAGCTTCAGCATCAGGACCAACAACTACTGTTGTAGCTACCTTGCCCTTAGCACCTGATTCTGCAACAGGTGTGATCTCACGGATTTCTGCGTCGAATGTCGGCTCTACGAACTGAAGTTCGAATGTATATCTCTCTGTCTCCCAGATGTACTGGTTCTTAACGAGATACTTAGTACGTACTTCAACCTTAGGACCGATGAGGTTTGTGTAGATTGTCCAGATTTCATATGCAACAGAACGATCAAGTGAGTTAACTTCTACGCCTTCAGCGTTGAAGCTCTTGATTGTAACGTTCTTATGATATCTGTCATATGTTCTTGTACCACCGTCTTCTTCGATGAACTGAACCATAGCCATTCTGCCGTTTACAACAACGTCGAATGTGTTATGTGTATCTTCAGCCGGTGTGTATGTGATTGTTGAGATGCTTGAAACAACTTCCTTAGCTACGAGAGCGTCAAGAGCGTCGTTAAGAGTCTTAGCTGCTGCATCGATGATAGCCTGATCGTCTGCTGTGAGGTTACGAGCAACTGCCTTTGCATCTGCAAGAGCTTCTGCTGCTACTGCCCATGAGTCAGCTGTCCATGCGTTCTGGTCATATGTGCCAGCGCGAAGGATTGCTGCATCAAGAGCTGTGTAATCTGCAGGAACTACAGGAATGATTTCAACGAGAGCTGCTGTAGCTGCGATGATGTCAGCTGCATAAGCGTCAACTGTTGCCTGAGCTGTTTCGTCGAGATCCCAGTTAATGCCAGCGATGATAGCTTCAACTGCATCGATACCAGCCTGCTCGTAATCAGCTGCTGCGATCTTTGCACGGAATGCTGCGATAGCGTCGTTAACTGCTGTGTAATCAGCAGGAACAACAACTACTTCTACCATAGCGTCGATAGCTGCGTTGATAGCTGCTGCGAATGCATCTACTTCGTCCTGATGATTTGCGTTAAGGCCATAAACAACCTTAGCGATTTCAGCGTCTACAGCTGCGATTGAATCTTCAGTGTAGTCTGCTGCTGCCTTC
>JAZRNR010000120.1:0-6112 GCA_045648305.1 Acutalibacteraceae bacterium | reverse complement strand
CAGCTTTACAAGCAGCTTTCAATGGTAGCAGGTTTTGACAGATATATGCAGATTGCACGTTGCTTCCGTGACGAAGACCTCCGTGCAGACCGTCAGCCTGAATTTACACAGATTGACCTTGAAATGTCTTTCGTTGATATGGAAGACGTTCTTGCAATCGGTGAAGGCTATATGAAGAGAGTTTTCAAGGAAGCTCTCGGTGTTGAAATCGAAACTCCGATTCCTCGCCTTACTTATAAAGAGTCAATGGACCGTTACGGTTCCGATAAGCCCGATACACGTTACGGTATGGAACTTTACGACCTCAGCGACATCGTTAAGGATTGCGGATTCGGTGTATTCAGCGGTCCTGTTGCAGAAGGCGGTTCAGTCCGCGGTATTACTGCAAAGAACGCTGTAACAACTCTTACACGTAAAGAGATTGACAAGCTCACAGAAATGGTACGCGGCAGCGGTGCAAAGGGTCTTGCATGGGTAAGACTTAATGAGGATGGCACAATGGCTTCATCTTTTGCAAAGTTTATGACAGAAGATGAGATGAAGGCTATCCTTGAACGTGCAGATGCACAGGCAGGCGACGTTGTTCTTATCATCGGTGACGTTAAGAATTCAATTGTTTATTCAGTTCTCGGTGCACTCCGTCAGGAAGTTGCAAAGAAGCTTGATATCATCCCGAAGGACAAGTTCAACCTTCTCTGGATTACAGAGTTCCCGTTCTTTGATTGGGACGAGGATGCACAGACTTGGGTTGCAATGCACCATCCGTTCACATCTCCGATGGACGAATGCCTTGAATATCTTGAAACAGATAAGGCTCAGGTTCGTGCAAAGGCTTATGACCTTGTTCTTAACGGTGTTGAGCTCAGCTCAGGTTCAATCCGTATTACAAATCCTGATCTTCAGAAGAGAATGTTCACACTTCTCGGTCTTTCAGACGAAGAAGCATATGCAAAGTTCGGTTACCTTACTGATGCTTTCCGTTTCGGTGCACCGCCGCACGGTGGTATGGGTATCGGTCTTGACCGTCTTGTAATGCAGATGCTCGGTTGCGAAAGCCTCCGTGATGTTGTTGCATATCCGAAGGTACAGAATGCAAGCGAGCCGATGACAGAGTGTCCCGCACCTGTTGATACAATTCAGCTTGACGAGCTCGGAATTGCACTCAAAACAAAAGAAGACTAAAAATATAAGGGTCGGTTTATGCCGACCCTGATTTACGTTAGGAATAATTTATGCAGAAGTTAGAAAGAAAAGATGCGAAACAATTGACGCTCCTTTGTGCGGCGGCTTATTTTGTCAGCTACCTCACAAGAGTTAATTTTGCCGCAGTTATTGCCGCGATAATTCAGGCAGGGGATATCGATAAGGCCTCCGCAGGGCTTGTTACAACTCTCGGTTTTATTACATACGGTGTCGGTCAGCTTATCAGCGGGTGGCTTGGTGACAGAATCAACCCGAAAAAGCTTATGGTTATCGGCTTCGCAACAACGGTTGCGATGAACCTGCTTATTCCGTTCTGTCCGAGTGGCGCGTGGATGTGCGTTGTCTGGGCATTCAACGGATTTGCACAATCGTTTATGTGGCCGCCGATGGTAAAAATTATGTCCTCTGCGATGAATTCGGACGACTACAACAAAGGTTGTGTTGTCGTAAGCTGGGGAAGCACGATTGCTACGATACTGATTTATCTTGTTTCGCCTGTGATAATCAAATTCGCAGGATGGCGAACGGTTTTCTTCGTTTACGGAGCTGTTGCCGTGCTGATTTCTTCAGTATGGTATGCGAAAATCACAGCGATTGAAAAGAAATGCGAAATTGTTTACCCGATGCATCAGAAGAGCAAAAACGGCGGAAAAATGGCAATTAAAATCAGCGTACCGTTGCTGATAATCGTAATGGTCACAATTATGCTTCAGGGTTCTCTTCGTGACGGTGTTACGACTTGGGTACCGACGTTTGTTTCCGAATCCTTCAATCTCGGCAGTGAGATTTCGATTTTAAGCAGTGTTATCATTCCCTTGTTCAGCCTTGCAAGCCTTCAGCTTACGGGTGTTATTTACAACAAACTCGGCAAAAAGCCTTTTAAAAGCTCAGGTTTGTTCTTTATCTGTGCTGTTACGGCGGCTGTTTTGCTTGTATTTTTCAAGGGTAGCTCGGTTATCCTCACGGTTGCGATGTCAGCTCTTATCGTTGCGTGTATGCATGGAATAAACCTTATACTCGTCTGCTTCCTGCCTGCGGCACTTGCGGATGACGATAACGTTTCAACACTTTCGGGCTTGCTTAATTTTATGACCTATGTCGGAAGTGCGGCATCGACCTACGGCTTTGCACTTCTTTCGGAAAGCTTCGGCTGGAACGGCACGGTTGTTTCGTGGCTTGTTATAACAGTGCTCGGTACAACTGCCTGCATTATCTGCAACAAAGCAACAAAGAAGCTTAAGTTTTAATATAATAATGTATAGAAAAAGACCTGCACATTTTCGTGCAGGTCTTTGCTGTTTATTTACCCTGATTTGCGGGATTGCCGCAGCACTTTTTGTATTTCTTGCCGCTGCCGCAGGGACAGGGGTCGTTCGGTCCGGGAGCAGCCTTTTTGCGGACTGTTCTGCCTTTTTCGCTTCCGTCGCCTGAACCGCTTTCGCTTGTAACCTTTGCAGCCTGCTCACGCTTTGTGTCTTCCTCGCTGCGGATT
Source organism: Acutalibacteraceae bacterium (assembly GCA_045648305.1). Classification (GTDB taxonomy): domain Bacteria; phylum Bacillota; class Clostridia; order Oscillospirales; family Acutalibacteraceae; genus CAG-488. The sequence goes on along the minus strand of JAZRNR010000120.1, from coordinate 3,417 downwards.
CTGACTGTAAGCACCTGACGAACGGTTGACTCGCGGATTGATTCACTCATCTCGTCGAACATATCGTAGCTTTCCATTCTGTATGCAACAACGGGATCCTGGTTACCGTAAGCACGAAGTCCGATACCTCTCTTGAGCTCTTCCATAGAGTCAATGTGCTCCATCCAGAAGTTGTCAACGTTACGAAGAAGAATCATATGCTCAAGGCTTCTCATAATTTCGGGAGTAAGCTCTGCCTCTCTCTGCTCGTAACGCTCGTGACCGCGTGCAATAAGCTCTTCCTTAACAGCATCTCTGTCGAAAGAAGACTCATCTTCAAAGTCTGTTTCGTCTGTGATCCAGCCAAGGTATTTATCGCGAAGACCCTTGATGTTCCAGTCGCTCTTCGGAAGGGCAGCTGCACAGTAGAAATCAACCGATGCTGCAACTGATTCGTCGAGCATATTAAGGATTGATGTCTTCAGATCCTCACCGTCAAGAACACGGTTACGCTGACCGTAGATGATTTCACGCTGTCTGTTCATAACGTCGTCGTATTTAAGAACGTTCTTACGGATTGCAAAGTTCTGTGATTCCTTCTTACGCTGAGCGGATTCAATTGACTTTGAAACCATTCTGTTTGTAATCGGCATATCTTCGTCAACGTTGAGTGTTGTCATAACGCTCTGAAGTCTGTCGCCACCGAAAAGTCGCATAAGGTCGTCTTCAAGTGAAAGGTAGAAACGGCTTTCACCGGGGTCGCCCTGACGTCCTGAACGTCCGCGGAGCTGATTGTCGATTCGACGTGAGTCGTGACGCTCTGTACCGATGATGAAAAGACCGCCTGCATCGCGTACCTGCTGTGCCTCGTCCTTGATGTCATCCTTGAATTTCTTTTCAAGCTCTGTATATTCAGCTCTTGCATTGATGATGTCTTCGTTGTCTGTATCTGCAAAGCCTGTTGCCTCTGCGATAAGCTCGTCTGTGTAGCCCTTACGGCGCATTGCAGCCTTTGCAAGGTATTCTGAGTTACCGCCAAGCATAATGTCGGTACCACGGCCTGCCATGTTAGTTGCAATTGTAACAGCACCGAGCTTACCTGCCTGTGCAACGATTTCAGCTTCCTTGTCATGGAACTTAGCGTTAAGAACTTCGTGCTGAATTCCGCGACGCTTAAGAAGCTTTGAAAGGATTTCTGATTTTTCAATTGAAACTGTACCGACAAGGACAGGCTGTCCCTTTGCGTGACATTCAATAACCTGTTCGATAAGAGCGTTGTACTTCGCAGCCTCTGTTTTGTAAACAACGTCATCCTGATCTTTACGGATCATTGGCTTGTTTGTCGGAATTTCAACAACGTCAAGTGTGTAAATCTCCTGGAATTCCTGGCTTTCCGTCATAGCTGTACCTGTCATACCTGAAAGCTTCTTGTAAAGACGGAAGTAGTTCTGGAATGTGATTGTAGCAAGAGTCTTGCTTTCGTGCTCAACCTTAACGCCTTCTTTTGCTTCAATAGCCTGATGAAGACCCTCGTTGTATCGACGGCCGAGCATAATACGACCTGTGAATTCGTCAACGATAAGAACCTGATTGTCCTTAACAACGTAGTCGATGTCACGGCGCATAACGCCTACAGCCTTGATAGCCTGATTGATATGATGAAGGAGCGTCATATTGTCCGCATCCATAAGGTTTTCAACGTTAAAATGAGCCTCAGCCTTTGCAATACCTCTTTTTGTAAGAGAAGCTGTACGTGCTTTTTCGTCAACGATGTAGTCACCGTCAGCAGAAACTTCTTCAGCGTTCTGCTTAGCTTCAATTTCCTTAACAACAGTCTTTGTAAGACCGCGAACGAAATTGTTTGCAAGAGTGTAAAGCTCTGTTGAACGGTCGCCTCGACCTGAAATGATAAGCGGAGTTCTTGCTTCATCGATAAGAATTGAGTCAACCTCGTCGACTACGGCAAAATTGTGTCCGCGCTGAACCTTGTTCTCTTTGTATGGCACCATATTGTCACGAAGGTAGTCAAATCCCATTTCGTTGTTAGTACCGTATGTGATGTCTGCAGCGTAAGCAGCCTTACGCTCTTCGTTGGAAAGACCATGAACGATAAGTCCGACGGAAAGACCCATAAAGCGGTAAAGCTTGCCCATCCATTCAGAGTCACGGCGTGCAAGGTAATCGTTGACTGTAACGATGTGAACACCGTTGCCTGAAAGTGCATTAAGATAAGCGGGGAGGGTAGCAACAAGAGTTTTACCTTCACCTGTTTTCATTTCTGCAATTCGTCCCTGATGAAGAACAATACCACCGATAATCTGTACGGGGAAGTGCTTCATTCCGAGAACACGCCACGAAGCCTCACGGCAGGCAGCAAATGCCTCAGGAAGGATATCGTCAAGAGTTTCACCGTTTGCAAGGCGTTCCTTGAATTCAACTGTTTTGTGCTGAAGGTCTTTGTCTGAAAGCTTTGCATATTCGTCTTCAAGAGCAAGAACCTTATTTTTGATCGGTGTAATCTTCTTAACCGCGTTGGTAGAATAATCACCGAAGATTTTTTTCAACAAGTTCATATGATGTACTCGATCCTTTCGAAATTTATACTGATTTTTCGTCAAAGTTAATTACAATGTTTTCACGTGACATTGTAAGCTGACAGTATTCAACACCTGCAGCGTCAAACATCTTTTTCGATGCTTTTACTCCGTCAGTGTCTTTATATTTATCAGAAAGGTAAAGAACTTTCTTAATACCACTCTGAATAATAGCTTTTGCACATTCGTTACACGGGAAAAGTGCAACGTAAATTGAGCAACCCTTAAGTGAAGCACCTGCATTGTTAAGAATTGCGTTAAGCTCAGCGTGACAAACAAAAGGATATTTCGTGTCAATTTCGCTGTTTCCGCTTCTTTCCCACGGGAATTCGTCATCGCTGCAACCGTGAGGGAAACCGTTATATCCGACGGACATAATCTTCTTGTTTTCGTTCACGATACAAGCGCCTACCTGAGTGCTGGGGTCCTTGCTTCGTTTTGCTGAAAGCAGGGCAATGCCCATAAAATACTCATCCCATGATATGTAGTCATCTCTTTTTGCCATAAGAGCCACTCTCCTTAAACGTAGATGTTTTTATCGTATCACAAGCTCAACGGGACAATGGTCCGAGCCGAAGATTTCGTTATGAATCTTTGCATCTTTCATTTTCTCTTTAAGTTTTTCAGACACAACAAAATAGTCAATTCTCCATCCCGCATTCTTTGCCCTTGCGGAGAAACGGTATGACCACCAGCTGTATGCGCCCTCAAGGTCGGGATAAAAATATCTGAACGAATCAACAAATCCGCTTTCGAGAAGCTGAGTGAATTTGCCTCTTTCTTCATCGGTAAAGCCCGGATTTCTGCGGTTGGATTTGGGATTTTTGAGGTCGATTTCGTTATG
>JAZRNR010000119.1:0-7963 GCA_045648305.1 Acutalibacteraceae bacterium | reverse complement strand
TGCTTTGGGTCGGAGCCTTGATGCTTATCTGGCTAAACGTCAGGTTTATCAAGTGGGATTTTCTGCATTTCACCGATCCTCTCGGCAGATATATCTGGTATGCGTTCTATATTCCGATGCTGTTGATACCTCTTCTCGGTGTTTTTATCATTCAATGTGTGGATAAGCCCGAAAATTATGTTCTGCCGAAGAGAATGAAACGTCTTTATATCCCATTTGTATTTTTGCTTGTGTTGGTATTTACAAATGATTTTCACGAGCTTGTATTCGTTTTTCCTAACGGAATTACGAACTATAATTTTGATTACGGATATAATTTCGGATTTTATCTCGTCTGTGCCTGGTTTGTCATTCTCGGTTTTTATTTTGCAATTATGCTTCTTCTCAAAAACCGTACTCCGGGCAGACGTTCTTTTAAGAAAATGCCGATTGTTATTATGGTTGTTGCAGTTGTATTCTGGATTTTTTATAAAAAAATTATGACGAGTGTTGACCTTGTTGCAATCGATTGTCTGCTGATTACAACATTGCTTGAAAGTGCAATCCAAAGCGGACTCATACGTTCCAACACGGGTTACCACGAGCTTTTTGAAATTTCAACGGTTGCTGCTCAGATTGTTGATGAAGATTATCAGGCGTGCTATATTTCGTCCTGTGCGGACGATTTCTCAGAAGATATAATGCGCAGAGCTGAGCAAAAGCCTGTTGATAAGGGTAATACAGTTCTCAACAGCAAGAAGATTTCAGGAGGACGTATTCTCTGGCAGAATGACCTGACCCAGATTAAACAGCTGTTGGCTCAGCTGACGGAAACTCAGGAGCAGCTTAACGAAAACAATGTTCTTCTTAAAGCGGAGCTTGAGCTTAAAGAAAATAAGGCACGTCTTGACGAAAAGAACAGACTGTATGACCGTATCGCAAGTGAGGTCTATTCGCAACTTGAAAAAGCAGAAAAGCTCTTGAAGCTTGCCGAAGAGAATCCTGAAAAAACAAGAGAAATTCTTCTTCAGATATGTGTTCTGAGCGCTTATATCAAGCGCAGAAGCAACCTGCTTTTGCTTAATGAGGAAAACTCGACGATTCAGTCAAAGGAGCTTGAATATTGCTTCTATGAATCGCTTAAAAATATTGAACAGAATAATGTTCTGATATCGTTTGACAGCATATGTAATGATATGCTCAGCGTTGAGTTTGCGGTTCTTGCCTATGACTTGTTTGAAAATATTGTTGAGGCATTTGTCGAGAATATCAATGCTGTTCTTGTGCACCTTCACTGTAAAAGCGGGGATGTAAAGCTTCGCATACAAATTGGATGTGAAATTGAAATTACCGAAGAAGCTATTCCCGAATTTGCTGTTGAATATAATGAGATAACATACGATATCCAGGAAAAAGATATAGTGTTTGATGTCATTCTCTCAACAGGAGGTGACACGGATGATTGATTTTTTAAGTTTAAATATATATGTACGCACAGCTGTTCTTTTGTTTATGCTGTTGATTACAACACTGAATCTGTGCTTACTGATAACACTTGTCGTAAGAAAAAAAGAGTGGTACAAAACGCTTATCAGTCTTGTGCTGACGGTGTTCACATCGGCTGCTCTGGTTTACTTTTCAAGTATGCAGAATGCAGATGTAAACAATCTTTCTTTTGAAGCTTACGGCTTTTCGGGATATATCATTCCGATGCTTCCGGTTTTTGCAATCAACACAGCCTTTTTATGCTGGATGGCTGTGAGCTTTAACCGTGAACGTAAAAATTCAATTCTGCCGTCATCCGTCAAGGAAGGTTTTGACAATCTTCCTACGGGACTTTGCTTCTCCCGAAAAAACGGTATGGTACAGCTTGTCAATCATCAGATGAACACTCTCAGCTACCTACTTACGGGCTCTGATATACAGAATGCCGAAAGCTTCTGGCAACTTGTAAGTGTCGGTCAGCTTGATGACGATGTTGAGCGCATTTCATCGGGCGAAAGACCTGAAATACGCTACAGAAACGGGAGTGTGTGGAGCTTTGCGAGAGAGAATCTGGGTTCTGTTGTGCAGATTACAGCAACTGATATTACGGAATATCTTTTGCTGACCAAAACGCTTGAGCAAAAGAATACGGAACTGAAAAAAATGAACAGCAGATTGCGTAAGCACGGAGAAAATGTTGACGAGGTTACCCGTTCTAAAGAAAGACTTGAGACAAAGGTGCGTATCCACAACGAATTCGGTCGGTCGTTGATTGCAACCCATCACGCCTTGCAGGATGATGGGGCACTTGAGGGCATTGCCGCATTGTGGAAGCGTAATATTGCCGTTCTGCGAATGGAGGCTGAGCCGTCAGCGGATTCGGACCACCTGACAGCACTTATGAAGTCGGCGGAGTCTGTCGGTGTACAAATTGAGATAAAAGGCAGGATACCTCGTGTCAAGGATACACGATTCCTGATTATGGCGGCAGCAACGGAAACTCTGACGAATGCCGTAAAGCACGCAGATGCAGGAAAAATGGTGATTGAGATTGAAGAATTACCCGACAGCTATGTGGTTTGCTTCACAAATGACGGCAAAAAGCCTGAAGTACAGGAGATTGCCGAAGGTGGTGGTCTCAGCTCCTTGCGTAAAAAAATAGAAAATGCAGGCGGTGAGATGTATGTTTCAGGTATGCCTGGATTTATGCTGACGATAAAACTGATGAAAGAAAGCGGTGACAGGATATGACAAAAGTGATGATAGTTGAAGATGACCCTATGGCGAGCAAGCTTCTTGAAATATTTGTAAAAGAAAGTGACAGATACTCGGTTGCTCACACCATTGACAATGCTTTAATGGCTGAAATGTATTGCTTTAAAAATCCTATTGATCTTATTCTTATGGATGTCTGTACCGCTATGAATGCAAACGGACTTGATGCGGCGGCGAAAATCAAAAAAAGCTTTCCACATATCAAGGTTATAATAATGACCAGTCAGCCCGAATGCAGCTTTATTGACAGAGCAAGGAGTATAGGCGTTGACAGCTTCTGGTATAAGGAATCAACAGCAGAGAAGGTTATCGAGGTTATGGACAGAACTATGAATGGTGAGTCTGTTTATCCTGATACAACCCCGACTCTTCAGCTCGGCAATGCGAAAAGCAGTGAGTTTTCTCCGAAGGAACTTGAGGTTCTTCGCGAGCTTATCAGCGGAGAGTCCGATGCGGTAATTGCCGATAAGCTTCATATGTCACTGAGAACGGTAAAAGCACATATTCAGACTATGCGTGATAAAACAGGCTTCAGAAACAGAACGGAGCTTGCCGTCCGTGCAAGAGAATGCGGACTTGTCATTAACGAATATAAAGAAGAATAGTGTTAACGCGGTGTCATTCGGCATCGCGTTAATTTTTGCACGAAAGTAAAATGTATTTGTTTTCTTGAAAATATATAATAAGAATGAAGAAATACAAGGAGGTTTAATTATGTCATTATTCGATACTTTAAAAAGACAGGCTGCTCAGGCGGCTCGCTCTGCCGCAAATCAGGCAGGTCAAAATATTGTTCAGGGTGCAAAGAATGCGGTTTCGGGTGTGAAACTCCATTTAGCCGACGTCACGCCGACGGCAAAAACGCGTAAATCTTGCATAAAATTGATCTCAAAACGGTGGCGTTACTGTAAAATCGTTATAAAGTGAAGAAACATTGACTTTTCGCACTGTCAGGTTTATAATTAAACTGTACATGTGTGTGCGCTTGTCAAAAAAGACTGGAGGTTTTGACATGATTATTATCAAAAAGATCATTGCTATGTTTGCTGTGTTATTGCAGCTGCTCGGTATCTTCCCGTCAGGCATTAAGATTCCTGATGCATTCAAGGATTTTATCGACAACATGGTAGAGACTGACGAACAGGTGCAGTCTGAAAACAGAGAAATGCTCGAAGAAATCGCTAAGCTTCTTGGCGCAGGCGAAGAGGTGGAGGGTATGAGCCTTTCCGAGCTTCAGGCATTGGTTGATGAGTTACTTAAGGGTTCAGACTCGCTTGACGAGAATCCTGAGTTGCCTTCTCCTGAAGAAACACCTGATTACGAGGACAAAGACGATTCTTTCAACGAAGACGGTGAAATAGACAAACCGTTTGACGAAGTTTTCCCTGACCATATGGAAGACGAAATTGTTGAATATGACGACGAAACCGTTCTTGTCAGATTGGCAAACGGATTTAACGGCAAAGTAACATCCGCAATGAAAACTGCGGGTGTGGCGAAGCTTGAAAAAATGTTCTCAATGGAGAAGTCCACATGGTACGAGGCATTTCTGAACAAGGATTCAGACGCAAAGGCAGCGGTTGAGTCTTTGCGCGAGCTTGATGATATCGAGCTTGTTGAATACAACTTCGAAATCAAAACTACAGCTATGGATGACTACCAGGAGGTTGACTCATTTCTTTTAGGTAATAAGCTCGTTGCAACGCAGTGGTATCTCAATTATTGCGGATTTGTCAGAGGATCAAGATTGCTTAAAAATCCGGGTGGCAGTCCTTCTGTAACAGTTGCGGTTATTGATACAGGTGTGGATTACAATCATTATGACTTGCACGACAACATCTGGGTTAATGCAGACGAAATTCCCGACAACGGTAAGGACGATGACAAGAACGGCTATGTTGATGACTACTACGGTGTTGACCTTATCGCAGGTAAGGGTAATGCCGCTGACGATAACGGTCACGGAACACATGTTGCGGGTATTATTGCCGCTCAGAATAACCATCTCGGTACAGTAGGTATCGCTTACAACACGAAGATTATGCCGATCAAGGCTGCTATGGCTTCGGGTTATCTGAAGCAGGCTGATATCGCGAAGGCAATTCTTTACGCTTATGAAAACGGCGCAGAGGTTATCAATATGTCCTTCGGCGGTTCAACGGCTTCACTCGCTGTGCAGGATGCGCTCAAAACAGCATACACTCGTTGCGTGCTTGTTGCATCTGCAGGTAATGAGGGTGCAATTAACGAATCGCTCAATCCCGCACTTCCGAATTTCCCTGCATCGCTTTCTTACGTTATCGGTGTTATGAGTGTTGGCAGAGACGGTACTGAATCCGCATTCACAAACTTTGACGGCAAAGCATACAGCTCATACGAATACGAAGTATATGCTCCGGGTGAGGAAATCATCAGTACGGTTCCGGGCAATAAATATGCAAGTTGGAGCGGTACATCTATGGCAGCTCCGATAGTTTCTGCAGTTGCTGCATTGGTACGCAGCCAGTATCCTGACAGAAACACTTATCCCACAAAGTTCATTTACGGCCAGATTACATCTACTTCTGAAGATTCAGCATTGTGTCCGGGTCATGATTACTATAATCTTGATCCGTATCGGCACAACGTGCCCAATATCACTAACCTTTACTCAGCCCTGACCAAGCTTCCGAAGCCTGAGGTCGGTCTTTCGGATTATTATGTATTTGACACCGAAGGCTTTGAGTACGATGTCAATAAAAACAACAACGGTGATGGTGTGATTGATGCAGGTGAAACACTTGCTCTCGGTCTCACTCTGCGTAACCGTTGGGGTATGAGCGAAAATACAAAGGTAAAGATTGATGTACTTTCACAGGCAGGAATTGCAGATCCTTATATCGAGATTATCAATCCGAGCGTGGATTATGGTTCAATCGGTACATATTCCACAGGTGACTGCGGAAAAATCTTTGACGGTGAGCTCTTTACAGGCTGGGCGAATCCGTTCTACATCAGAGTTGCAGAGGACTGTCCCAACGACTATATTTTCCGTATTAATGTGAAAATTTCCTGCGAAAATGCTCTTGATGAAAAGGACAGCACTGTCTATACCTCAAAGGGTAAAATCGAACTCAAGGTCCGTAACGGTTACGTTCTTCCTTCAATCATTGACGAGGATATGACTCTGACAGCCGACAATCTTTACATCATCCCGAATGCGACAAGCATTCTTGAAGGTGTAACTGTTACCGTTGAGCCGGGTACACACATTCAGTTCTGGACAAATGACCGTGAAGACCCCTATGCAGACGAGTACATCGCATATCTTCGTGTAGAGGGTAATTTCCTCGTTGAGGGCAGTGCGGAAGACCCCGTTTATATCTACCCCAGTGAGCTTATGAAAAACTACGGTGTAAATATTTACAAAACCAACAACGGTTACGTTTCTCTTAAGCATGCCGATATAGACCGTTTTTACATGCCAAAATATAGTTTTACAATAGAAAACTATATTTCCTATGCGGGTGACTGTGTTTTCAGAAACAGTAATCCCAACGATTATTATTCTTGCAGATATCTGGAGCAAGGTGTCGTAAAATATCGTAGCTACAGTGCCTGTGAGATAGCTTACTTCTATCAAGCAGAAAATTGCGTGTTCTATAAAATTGGTGGTGCTTTAACTTCCGCTAATATGATTATCACAGGCACCTTTAACAACTGTGCATTTATTGATTGCGGTATTAATTTAGGCTATACATACAGCAACTGTCTTTTCTACGGTAATGTATTAAAGACCACCGATATTTATGGTCGTTCATATTATTCACGTACCACTTTTGGTGCTAGTTCGACAGGTTTAGAAAGTCTGACTCTTTCTCATGTAAATGTTGTGTATAATCCTGAAACAGATACAACTTATGTTGCTGTCGATGATTGTACGGATTCCTGGTCTAGTTTATCCGGTTCTTTTGAATCGTATATAAAAAACTACGGCTGGAAATATGCCGTAATCGAAACTGAAGAAGAACTTACTTACCTGCAGTCAACACCGCTCTGTGTAGAAGGTAAATATGATTATGTTGGTGTGACTTATAAAAATTATGATGGAAGATACAATTATTTCTGGAGTGACGGTACACCTATCGGTAGCTTCATTCACCCAAACCCATCTCAGTCAAGTTATTCATATTATTCAAAATTATACTTATATGGTGGCTGTTTTGGTAATTATTCTTACAACAGAATTCTGCTTGAAATTCCGGGTGAAATAACAGCGGATGAAATAGTGGATAAAGTGTCTTCTTACAATCGGTATTTCCACGATAATGTAATTTTTAACCGTATTTCTACCGATTATGATGTTGAACGTTGGCTTCGTGTTGTTGCACCCACCAGTGACTACCATAAAACAATTCCTTTTGGTAACAACTACTGGGGCACTACTGACGAAAAGGCGATCGGTCTGCAGATAGTTGACTACACGGACTACCCGTCCTATGCTCAGCTTGACTATACACCGTTCCTTGCAACTGCACCCGAAAACACCTTCCCGTTTGTAACGGATGTCAAGGTTTTAAATGAAGCAGGCGAAGAGGTCACAACGGTCGGCAACGAAAAAATCACAGTCCGCGTGTCCTTCAACCGCGATATGGACGAAAGCATCCCTCTTGACGTACGCTTCGGCAGTGCTGAGCCTTATGCGGATTATGAAATCGACGGTGCTTACGTTGACGCAAGAACCTGGGAAGGAACAATAACACTTTCCACAACAGTTGAAAACGGCAACCAGTATTTCACAATCAAAAACGGTAAGGCAAAGGGTACAAACCTTAAGTTCTTTGAGGATACTTACCGCTTCAGCTTCGTTATCGATACAACTGCAGCACAGGCTATGATTATGCAGGGCAGTGCTACAGAAACAGGTATCGAGCTCAGCTGGATGCAGGATGACTTCGATACACTTATGGGTTACAACGTTTACCGAAGCACAAGCGAAGACGGTTATTATCAGAGACTCAATTCAACCGTTATTCCTTCTGACGTCAAAACCTTCTTTGACGATACAGTCGAGCCGGGCGTGGTTTATTACTACAACTTTACCGTTGTTAAAACTGACCTTACAGAATCCACACCGTCAGGTAAAATCACCATTATGTCCAAGGACACAATGGCTCCGGATATTTACCACACACCTGTATATACTGCAAAGACAGGCTCGAACATCATTATCAATGCAACCATA
>JAZRNR010000118.1:0-2240 GCA_045648305.1 Acutalibacteraceae bacterium | reverse complement strand
GACCTACTCCATGCATTGGTTTAATAAAGCCCATTTCTCTCATGAAATCTACTGTTATTTTTGGTAATTGGAAAATATCGTTAGATTTTGTTTTTGTAGTAAACATACAGAGCCACCCGTAAAATTCTCATTTGTTGAGATGATTATACCACTTTTTCCTTTCCTGTTCAACACATAAAAAATCCGTCCGATTTCTCGGACGGATAATTTTTATCTAGGTTAACCCTAAGTTTTCCCCTTAGTCTTTAATGGCTGCCTGAGCTGCTGCGAGGCGAGCTGCAGATACGCGGAACGGTGAACATGAAACATAGTTGAGGCTGATTTTGTGTCATAACTCAACTGTCGTCGTTATCGCCGACGGTTCGCCACCGTAAAGGTTATAGGGTGAACCATGAATCTTGGAGCATAGACAATTTTATGTGACCTCACAAACCTATACAGAACAAAGAAAAAAGCCAGGGAACACCTAGTGTTTCCTGACTTTGTTTTTATGGTCGGAGTGGCGGGATTTGAAGCGTTAAAAGCACTCCGACAAACCCAGTAGAATCAACGAATTCTGGGTGTGAAACCCCATTTCGCCGACGTTCCGCCGACGGCAAAAACGCGTAACTATTGCAAAAAATACGTTTGAAAACAGTGTAAAACAAAAGAAATACCGCAATACGTTTAAGGTTGCTGATATTTTTCTGAATTTATTTAATTTTTAAATAATATTGAACATTTGTATAAATAGGTGTATAATTATTCAGCAAACCTTTTAAAAGAGGTGAAGTTATGAATATTTTGCATATGAAATATGCTGTTGAGGTTGCGAAGGTTGGCTCACTGAACAAAGCAGCTGAAACCTTATTGATTGCGGCACCTAATGTCAGCCGTTCCATCAAGGAGCTTGAAGCAGACATAGGAATATCAATATTTGAACGTACCACAAAGGGTATGGAGCTTACTCCTGAAGGCGAAGAATTCATAAATTATGCTAAGGGAATTCTTAATCAGATCGATGAGGTCGAAAACTTTTATAAAAAAGGTTCGGCAAAGAAGCAAAAGTTTTCGATTTCTGTGCCGAGAGCGTGTTACATTTCCGAAGCGTTTTCGCAGTTTTCGAAATCACTTTCCAAGGAAGCTGCAGAAATTTTCTACAAGGAAACAAATTCTCAGCGTACAATCCGCAATATGCTGGAGCATGATTATAAACTCGGCATTATAAGATATGCGGAAAATTACGACAAGTATTTCAAAGCAATGCTTGAAGAAAAAGGTTTCTGTTATGAGATGGTGACAGAATTTACTTATTCGCTGATAATGAGTGCTGACAATCCGCTTTCACAAAAAGAAACGATTACTTTTGATGACCTTGCAGATTACATTGAAATAGCACATGCTGACCCGTATGTACCTTCAATGCCGCTTTCAAAGGTGGTAAAGGAAGAACTTCCCGACAATATTGACCGTCGTATATTTATATTTGAAAGAGCAAGTCAGTTTGATTTACTTTCAAACAATCCGGAAACATTTATGTGGGTATCCCCCGCACCTGAAAGTCTTCTGAAGAGATATAATCTTGTTCAGAAAAAATGTGTGGATAATAAAAAAATATATAAGGATGTTCTGATTTATAAAAATGGTTACAAATTATCGAAACTCGACAGGCAGTTTATTACAGAGCTGTGTGAATCTAAAAGAAAATATCTGTAAATCTGATTTTTTTACCCGATCTCTTAATTGAGGTCGGGTTTGTTTTTATTTATCGATATTGGTGTTATCGATAATGATAATACTGATTATATATTTTAAGAATTCCCAAAAGGCAAGAGCGCTGTTAAAATATTAACGATGTCAGGCGAGGGAGGTTTTCTTATGTGTAAAAACGGTATTTCAAAAGCAACACTCGGAAGAATACCGATGTATCTTGATTTGCTCAGGGACTTGCCGGAAGAACGATATGAACATATATCGGCAACAACCATAGCACGAAAGCTCTCGCTTGGCGAAGTTCAGGTCAGAAAGGACCTTGCATCAATCAGCGGTGCAGGAAAGCCGAAGCTTGGTTATCTTACATCAGAACTTATTGAAAATCTTGAAAACAGTCTTGGTTGCAACAACTACGCACTTGCAGTTTTAGTGGGTGCAGGAAAGCTCGGCAAGGCACTTCTTGATTACGATGAATTTGAAAAATTCGGTATTAAAATTGCAGCAGCTTTTGACAGCAACGATAAGGAAATAAGCATAACCGGAAAAAT
>JAZRNR010000117.1:0-32276 GCA_045648305.1 Acutalibacteraceae bacterium | reverse complement strand
CATAAAACAGTCAGAAACATTATGCTTGACGTAATCATTGCACTTGTTCCTGCACTCATCGCTTCCGTTGTTTTCTTCGGACCCAGAGCATTGCTTATTGAATGTATCGCAGTCGGCACTTGCGTCATTTTTGAATATTTTTCAAGAGTGGTAATGAACCGTGACCAGACTGTTGGTGACCTCAGTGCTGTTATTACGGGACTTTTGCTCGCCTTTAACCTTCCGGTAAGTATTCCTCTCTGGATGGTACCGATCGGTTCTGCAGTTGCGATTGTTGTAACAAAGCAGTTCTTCGGCGGCATCGGACAGAATTTCGTCAACCCTGCAATAGCAGGACGTATCGTCCTTCTTGCTTCCTTCCCTGTTGCGATGTCAACATGGACAGCTCCGCTTACATGGTCAGGCAGCAACCTTGACGGAATGACCTCAGCTTCACCGCTTGCAGACATTCATTCAATGATTTCTTCAGGCGTTGCACCCGAGGCTACACTGACAGAAATGCTTGTTGGCTGGCGTGCAGGCTGTCTTGGTGAAACCTGTGCAATCGCAATTCTTCTCGGCGGTCTTTACCTTGTTATCCGCAAGGTAATTTCACCGACAATTCCTCTCATTTACATCGGTACAGTTGCACTCTTTATGCTTGTTGCAGGCAAGGGCGACCTCAGCTTCGTTGCTTACGAGCTTCTTGGCGGCGGTCTTCTTCTTGGTGCAATATTTATGGCAACTGACTACACAACATCACCGATTACTTTCAAAGGCAAAATCATCTTCGCAATCGGTTGCGGTGTTATCACATCGCTTATCCGTATTTTCGGTAACCTTCCCGAAGGTGTTTCATACTCAATCATCATTATGAACATCCTTGTTCCGTTGATTGAAAACATCACTCTTCCGAAGCCTTTCGGCACTCCAAAAAAGGAGAAAAAGGAAAAGGAGGCGAAGAAGTCATGAAAAAAGCTATCCTCGTCCCCACAATAGCATTGTTCGTAATCTGTCTTGTTTCAACAGCACTTCTCGCATTTGCTAACCAGGTTACTGCACCCATCATTGATGAGCTTGCAATGAAAACTGAAATTGAAACAAGAAAAACTGTTCTCACAGCTGCAGAAACTTTTGAAGAAAAGACTGAAAACGGTATCAGATACGTAGTCGGTCTTGACAAAGACGGCAACGAGGCAGGCTTTGTTTTCACAACAACAGCTAAGAGCTACGGCGGTGAAATCATCGTTATGACAGGCGTTGATAACGATGGTAAAATCACAGGCGTTGAGCTTCTTCAGATTAACGACACTCCGGGTCTCGGAATGAATGCGCAGAAGCCTGAATTCAGGGGCAAATTCATCGGAATGAGCGATGAAATAAAAGTTCTTAAGAATTCAGCAAACGCTGCAAACAACGAAATTGATGCACTTTCAGGCGCAACAATTTCATCAAAAGCAGTTGCAGATGCAGTCAACACTGCTCTTGCAAACTATAAGACAATTAATGAAGGAAAGGCAGGTGCAAACTGATGGCAGAGAAAAAATCACTCGGTAAAGAGCTTACCAAGGGTATTATTATCGAAAACCCTGTTTTAAGACTTGTTCTCGGTACCTGTCCTACGCTTGCAACTTCAACTTCTGTTACCGGTGCAATCGGTATGGGTCTTTCCGCTTCAATTGTTCTTATCTGCTCAAATATCGTTATTTCAGCATTAAGAAAAGTTATCCCCGCAAAGGTGCGTATCCCTGCTTACATCGTAGTTATCGCATCTTTCGTTACAATCGTTCAGATGCTTGTTAAGGCTTTTGTTCCCGTGCTCGACGAACAGCTCGGTGTTTACCTTCCGCTTATCGTTGTTAACTGTATCATCCTCGGCCGTGCTGAGGCATTTGCAGGCAAAAACGGTGTGTTGGCTTCGGCTGTTGACGGTCTCGGAATGGGTATCGGCTTTACAGTAGCACTTTTCGTTATGGCAACAATCCGTGAAATTCTCGGTGCAGGTACATTCCTCGCAGGAATCAGCGGACTTATCGGCGGTTCTTTCGACGGATTCTCAATTCCGTTCCTCAACGAAAACCCGATGCTTATTTTCATCCTCGCTCCCGGCGGTTTCTTCACTTATGGTCTTGTAATGGCTCTTGCAAACAAGCTTGCTGAATCAAAAGGCAAGCCGAAGGCTGAGCTTAAGGGCTGCGAAAACTGCCCGATGGCTAAGTCCTGTGCAATCAGAGCAACCGACGAGTCTTGCGAGAAGAAGGAGGTTGAGGCATAATGGAAATGACGAAAACATTAGTCAGCATCTTCCTTACAATGATTCTTACTCAGAACTTTGTTCTTGCTAAGTTCCTTGGTATCTGCCCGTTCCTCGGTGTTTCAAAGAAGGTTAACACTGCAGTCGGTATGTCACTTGCAGTTATCTTCGTTATGGCTCTTTCCACAGCAGTTACCTACCCTATCAACAAGTATCTTCTTGTTGCAAATAATCTTGAATACCTTCAGACAATCGTATTCATCCTTGTTATCGCAGCACTTGTACAGATGGTTGAAATCGTACTTAAAAAGTACATACCTTCACTTTACAATTCACTCGGAATTTACCTTCCGCTTATCACAACAAACTGTGCGGTTCTCGGTGTTGTTACGCTCAACATTGACAACGGTTACAACTTTGCAGAGTCACTCATCTGTGCAATCGGCGGCGGTGTTGGTTTCCTTGTTGCAATGGTTATGTTCGCAGGTGTCCGTTCAAGACTTGAATCCTGCGACATTCCGAAGTTCCTTAAAGGACTTCCGATAACACTTATTGCAGCTTCACTCGTTTCACTTTCATTCCTCGGCTTTGCAGGAGTCGTCGAAAACATCTTTGCATAAGGGAGGGCAGAAAATATGAATTCAATTTTATTGGCTGTTCTTATCGTTTCTGCTATCGGTCTTATTGCAGGTGTGGGACTTGCCGTTGCTTCGGTGGTTATGGCTGTTCCCGTTGACGAGAAGGCTGAAGCAATCCGTGAATGTCTTCCCGGTGCAAACTGCGGTGCATGCGGATTTTCAGGCTGCGACGGTTATGCCGCTGCTCTTTCAAAGGGCATTACAAAAAACACTGCACTCTGTGCACCCGGTGGCAACGACGTTTCAGCACAGATTGCTGAAATTGCAGGTCTTTCTGCAGGCAACGTTGCTCCTTCAGCTGCTGTTGTAACATGTCAGGGCTTCTGCGAAAAAGCAAAGACAAAAATGGTTTACAACGGTGTTGAATCCTGCCTGATGGCAAAGCAGCTTTTCGGCGGTCCGAAAGAGTGTATTTACGGTTGTATCGGTCTTGGTGACTGTGCAAAGGCTTGTCCTTATGAGGCAATCAGCATCTGCGACGGTGTTGCACGTGTCAACCCCGCAATTTGTAAGGCTTGTAAGATGTGTCTTAAGACTTGCCCCAACGGCATTATCAAGATGATGCCCCTTCACGAGGCAAAGGCCGTTGTTCTTTGTGTTAATAAAGACAAGGGTGCTGTTACACGTAAGGAATGTGAGCTTGGCTGTATCGGCTGTATGAAGTGCGTTAAGGCTTGCGAATTCGATGCTGTTAAGGTTGAGAATTTCTGTGCTAAGGTCGACTTCAGCAAGTGTACGGGCTGTGGCAAGTGTACAGAGGTTTGCCCCTCAAAGTGCATTAATCTTATTACACTTGAAGACTGATTTATAAAGAACTAAGACTGTGCTGAAATTCAGCACAGTCTTTTAATTTGCTTTAATTTTTACTGTATGTTATACTATTGAACAAGAGGTGATTTTATGAAATCAAAGTTACTCAAAAAAAGGTTGATTTTTCTTGCAGTGTTTGTCTTTCTGTTTTTCGTTGAAGTGTTAATCGCCTTATATGTACACGATGATTTCATCCGTCCCTATGTAGGAGATATGATTGTCACCGTGGTTGTATGGAGCTTTGCGAGAATTATCTTTCCCGACAAGTTCAGGCTTATGAGTCTTTATGTTATGATTTTTGCAATCCTCGTTGAAATCGGTCAGTATTTTAATTACGTTGATATCCTCGGAATCACCAATCCGATACTTGTAACGATGATGGGTACTTCTTTTGCCTGGGCAGATATAGCGTGCTATGCCGTAGGTTGTGTGATCGCAGCAATTTTTGACATTATAAGATTCAGAAAAAAGACATAAAACTATCCCACAGAACAGCTCTGTGGGATTTATTTTATCCAAAAACAATATTCTTTATATCATCGCAGTTTTTGGCAACATACGTTGCACCTGCGACAATCATTTCATCAATACTTCCGAAGCCGAATGTTACGGCAACGCTCGGTACACCCGCATCGTTTGCACCAAGGATATCGTACTTCGTATCGCCGACCATAAGCGGTTTTTCACAGTTGTGCGGTTTGAGCAAATCGAGTGCTTTTTCGATTATAACTTTTTTACCCGCTTCAAGCACATCTGTTTCCGCACCGACTACAACATCAAAAAGATGCGAGAGATTGCAGGTTTTTACAATATGGTCAATAAAAACCTGAGGCTTTGATGTTGCAATTCCGGTTTTGATTCCTGCCTCACGTAAGGACAGAAGCAAGTCTTCCATTCCGTCGTAAAGCTTGAATTTATAATATCCGTCAACGGAATATTTTGCCCTGTAATGGATGATAAGCATTTCAACCTGATCGTCGCTGATATCGGGAAAATGGTTTCTGAAACCTACATTAAGCGGAGGGCCTATAAATGTTTTCATATCCTCAGGACTCGGCTGAGGCAGGCCTTCCATTTTAATTCCGTAACGAATTCCTTCAAAAATGCCTTCGCTCGTGTCGGCAATCGTGCCGTCAAAATCGAGCAATACACAGTCAAACTTTGCCAAAACTATCACTCCAATCATTAAAAGTATTGTAACACAAATATTTATGATTTACAATCCCGATTAAATGTGTTAAAATAGTCAGCAGTTACACATCGGAGGTATCATTATGGAAAACGTTGAAAAGAAAGCAAGAGTACTCAGTGCAATTCAGCCGACAAGCGTGCCTACGCTCGGCAACTACCTCGGTGCTCTTAAGAACTGGGCATCTATGAGTAAGGATAACGACTGTCTTTACGCTGTCGCTGACCTTCATGCAATAACAGTACGTCAGGAACCCGCAAAGCTTCGCAAGCAGACACTTGAAATGTATGCCTTGCTTCTTGCAATCGGTCTTGATCCTGAAGAAAGCGTTGTTTTTGTTCAGTCACACGTGCCTCAGCACGCTGAGCTTGCATGGATTCTTAACTGCTACACCCAGTTCGGTGAAGCTGCAAGAATGACACAGTTCAAGGATAAATCAGCAAAACACGCTGACAACATCAACGTTGGTCTTTTCTCATATCCGACACTTATGGCGGCAGACATCCTTCTTTATCAGGCTGACTACGTGCCCATCGGTGCCGATCAGAAGCAGCATCTTGAGCTTGCAAGAGATATCGCTGACCGTTTCAACGGTATCTACTCCCCCACTTTCACAATTCCCAATCCGTATATCGGCAAAGCAGGTGCAAGGGTTATGTCGCTTCAGGACCCGACAAAGAAGATGTCAAAATCCGATCCGAACCCGAAGGCTTCAATCGCTCTTCTTGACACACCCGACGATATCCGAAAGAAGTTCAAGTCTGCAGTTACAGACTCTGAGGCTAAGGTAAGATATGCTGACGGTAAAGACGGCATCAACAATCTTATGTCTATCTATTCTTGCTGTACAGGTCTTGATTATGATGCAATTGAGAAAGAATTTGACGGCAAGGGCTACGGCGACTTCAAGCTTGCTGTTGCTGAAAGCGTTATTGAGAGCATCAAACCCGTTCAGGAAAAATATTACGAACTTATGGCGGATAAGGCTTACCTTGAAAAGTGTGCCGCAGAGGGTGCAATGAAGGCTTCCTACATCGCGAACAAGACACTCACAAAGGTTATGAAGAAAGTCGGCTTCTGGCAGATTAAGAAATAATTATTTTATAATGTGCAACACCTGCAGAGATTGTTTATCTTTGCAGGTGTTTTTTTACAATAAAAATATTCGATAAATTTGGGTTTTTAGGCAAAGGCGATGCCTTTGCAATGATATATCCGCGATGCGGATACGATAAATGATGTCGCTCCGCTGATGATATGTTTGCACTGCAAACATTAATGGTCTGCGACGCTGAATTATAACGCACGATTTCAAAACATTGGTCGTAGAAGACGGATTTCACGTTTCGAAAAACAAGCTCGATTCCTGTGGAGGTGAACGGTCTATCCTCCGACTATTTCATTTTTAATTTTCATTACTTTCTATATACTGTAGCAACCTTTTGTCAATATAAGCCTCAGGACTGTGTTCTTTGACTTTTTTGCATAAATTTATATACAGTTTCTTGAAATCAGCATAATAGGGAAGTATTTTGATTTTATACTCTTTTTCCATCGCTTTTAATGAAACTGACCATATCCCTATCAGCGGCAGTTTTTTTGCTTCAATTATAAAAACATCCTTGTACCTCACATCAAAGGTAACGGACCTGATACAAAAACCTCGTCCGTAACGACGACCATATCTGTGATTACTGAACCTGACGGTTTCATCATACAGTTCAATATATCTGTCTGAACTTTTCTTTATTTCCGTCAAAAAAAACAAACCGTTAATCAGAACCGATATAAGAAAGGCTATTAAAAATGATTCTGACATACCATAACCTAATAACAGCATTGTCACGAAACATATAGACCTCCATCCCCCAAAAACAGATTTTCTGTATGGATATTTCACAAAATCACCTCTTAACAACTTAATTATATAATTTTCAAAATAAAAGTAAAGTAGCAAAGGTAAAATTAATTGAAAATACGTCAAAATTACAAATTCAGTCCACCAATTTTTTGCATTTCTGACGGGACATAATTTGTTCCCCTTCAGGTACGATTTCAGAACATTGGTTGTAGGGGATGGGTTTCCCGTCCCCTACAACAGCGTTAACTCACGGGAGCCGAAACGGCTCCCCTACGAACACGTCTGAATCTGTTTCGTAGGGCACGACGTTTACGACGTGCCGATATTCTGCTGTATTTAACGGTGTGTCGCAAGCGTCACACCCTACAAGAAGGTTTTAACATCCTGATAAATTCGGGTTTGTTGAACTCTTGGTTTTCCACCTCATCCGTCATTTTCTTACGAAAATGCCACCTTCCCCTCAAGGGGAAGGCTGAGAAACTACGCAAGTCCAAGGCTTCTCCTTGAGGAGAAGCTGTCACGAAGTGACTGATGAGGTGTAGGTTGCAACGCAACCGTTATTATATTTCAGCGTCGCAGACCCTCACTTATTCACTCTTACTTCTTACTTATTACTTTCGGGATTCATCCCGACAAACTCGAATTTGTCGATAACGTTTATTTATAACAACACGGTTAATCACATCAAAGGTGTGTTCTCAATTATTCATTAATTTTTAACATTTTTTTGTTAATTTGATGCGATTTTATGTAGATTTTTACTGTAATATATGGTATCATATGATGTAATAATTCTCATGGAGGGTTAAAAATGACAGTAAAAGAAATTGTTGAAATTCTTGAAGGTACTATTGTTTACGGTGAGGACTTCCTTGACCGTGAGGTTCATACTGCTTGCGGCAGCGATATGATGAGTGACGTTCTTGCTTATGTTAAGGAGCAGGCTGTTCTGCTTACAGGACTTGTCAACCCTCAGGTTGTAAGAACCGCTGAAATGATGGATATGAAATGTATTGTTTTTGTAAGAGGTAAATCACCCGACATCGGTATGATTAACCTTGCTGAAGACCGTGACATTGTTCTTATCAAAACAGATCTTGAAATGTTCACTTCCTGCGGTCGTCTTTATGCAAAAGGACTCAGAGGAGGCAGCGGAAAATAATGGAAGAGGTTAAACTTCATTATGACGTCAATGCCTATGACTTCACCTGTGCAGGTGAGGCATCGGGCAAGCTCAAGCGTTCTTTAAAAGACCTTGGCTTTGACGCTACACTTATCAGAAAAGTTGCAATCGCCGTTTATGAAGCGGAAATCAATATGGTTATTCACGCTGAGGGCGGTGTTATCGATGCAACAATTACGCCTGAATATATAACTGTTGTTCTTGCCGATAAAGGACCCGGTATCCCCGATATTGAACTTGCAATGAAGGAAGGTTACTCAACAGCACCTGAAAATGTGCGTTCACTCGGCTTTGGTGCAGGTATGGGTCTTCCGAATATCAAAAAATATACCGACGAAATGGATATCGAAACCGAAATCGGTGTCGGTACAACAATCACACTTAAAATCTACAACAAATAAACTTTCACAACTAAGAAAAGGAGGAGCAAAATGAGTACTGTGTTTCATTCAGTTAGCCTTAACAAAGACAAGTGTCTTGGCTGTATGAACTGTATCAAACGCTGTCCGACTCAGGCAATACGTGTACGCCGAGGCAAAGCAACAATCATTTCCGAGCGTTGCATTGACTGCGGTGAATGTATCCGAATCTGCCCTCACCATGCAAAAACAGCAATGAGTGATCCTCTTTCAGATATTGAGGCATTCAAATATAAAATTGCTTTACCTGCACCGTCGCTTTACGGTCAGTTTAACAACCTTGACGATGTAAACTACGTGCTTACGGCACTTCTTGAGATTGGCTTCGACAGTGTTTTTGAGGTTGCAAAGGGAGCAGAAATTGTTTCCGACGCAACAAGAAAAATTCTTAAAACTCAACAGCTTGTAAAACCTGTTATTTCAACTGCCTGTCCTGCTGTTATAAGACTTATCCGAGTCCGTTATCCTGAGCTTATTGACAATATGATCACGCTCAAAACCCCGATGGACGAATCTGCAAGACTTGCCCGTCAGGAAGCGAGAGAAAAAACAGGACTTTCCGACGAAGATATCGGTGTGTTTTTCATAACACCCTGTCCTGCAAAAATAACGGCTATCAAGTCACCTCTCGCTGCAAACAGTTCTGACGTTAACGGTGCAATTGCGATGAGTGAGGTTTATCCGCTTCTTGTTCAGAAAATGGATAAGCTGGACAGAGAAAAACTCAAAGAGCTTGAGCAATCGGGCAGAATCGGTGTCGGCTGGGCAGCCAGCGGTGGAGAAGCTTCCGCTTCGCTTTGTGAAAAATACATAGCAGCTGACGGCATTGAAAACGTTATCCAGATTCTTGAAGAGGTTGAGGACGAAAAGCTCAATGATATTGAATTTATCGAGCTTAACGCCTGCACAGGCGGTTGCGTCGGCGGTTGCCTTACGGTTGCAAACACCTTCGTTGCAAAAACCCGTCTTACCACACTTAAAAAATATCTTCCCGTTTCGTGCAATCATATTGAAACGGAAGTTCCGAAAGAGCTTGGTTGGGACTACCCTCTTGAGCCTCTTTCCGTTCTGAAACTTGCTGATAACGTTACCGATTCAATGAAGCTTATGAATCAGGTTTCCGAAATGGTTGAAAACTTCCCCGGACTTGATTGCGGCACCTGCGGTGCTCCGACCTGCCGTGCCCTTGCGGAAGATATCGTAAGAGGTTACGCAAGCGTTGACGACTGTATTTTCCGCATCCGTAACGAGATGGCTTCAAAGGAAATGGCTGAAAATGAAATCGATAAACTTATACCCGTACCTTTCAGAGGTATTGACGAGGAGAAACTGAAATGGACGTAAAAAATCTTGTTGAAGAGCTCGGCTTAAAAGTGCTTTGCGGAGAAAACCTTGAAAGAGAAATCAGCGGTTGTTACTGCGGAGATTTGCTCAGCTGGGTTATGTCACGTGCCAACGAGGGTGACGTATGGCTTACCGTTATGGGAAACATCAATTCTGTGGGCGTTGCCGTTCTTGCTGACGTTGCTTGCATTGTTCTTACAGAAAATGCTGCACTTGATGAAGACGCACTTAACAGAGCAAAGCAGAACGACGTTATCATCCTGCAGACAGATAAAAATTCATATCAGATGGCAGCTGCCATTTCAAAACTGATTTAAAATGCAGTTCTACTACGATTTTCATACACATTCGTGTCTTTCACCCTGCGGTGATAACGATATGACCCCATACAACCTCGTCAACATGGCAAAGCTTCTGGGGCTTGATATCATCGCACTGACAGACCATAACACCTGCGAAAACTGTGCTTCTGCCATAAAGGTCGGAGAAAGTATCGGCATAACCGTAATTCCCGGAATGGAGCTTTGCACTTCAGAAGAAGTTCACGTTGTCTGTCTTTTTGATAACATTGAAAATGCAATGAGGTTTTCGGACCATGTGATTTCCACGATGCCACCCGTTAAAAACCGTCCCGAAATTTTCGGTGAACAGCTGATTATGGACGAGGAAGACAACGTCATCGGAAAGCAGGAAAAGCTTCTTACTCTCGCAAGTGCAATCAGCATCAGCGACGTCTGCAAAACCGTTGAAGATTACGGTGGCGTCTGCTACCCTGCCCATATCGACAGAAGTTCTTACAGTGTGCTTTCCAACCTCGGTATGATAACTGAGGATATGGGATTTTCTGCGGTTGAAATGACCGCAGAGGCTGACAGAGATGCTCTTATAAAGATGCACCCAATCCTTGACGGTGTTCCGATTTTTGTTGATTCAGATGCTCATTACCTTGAAAACATCAAGGATGCAGAAAACACAATTGATCTGCCTGAAAAAACTGCAAAGGCAGTTATTGATTACATCAAAAACTTGCCAAAAATGAAAGAACGGATATAAAGCGTTTTGCTTTATATCCGTTATCTTTTTAGAACGAGATTTTCATTATATTCTTTCCAAGTGCTGTTGACTTTGATTCTTTTTCAAATACAGCGTAATATTTTTTAATATCGTCAACCTCGACTGTTGAAAGAAGAAGCTTGAGAACACGCTCTCTGAAGCCTTCAATCTTAAGAAGTTCAAGCGCATTTTCAAAGTCACATCTTGTGCTTCGTGTTGTGCCCCTGATTGAAAGTCCGTGTTCAAGCACCATTCTTGTATTAAGCGGAATGTTGTCGTTAGCAACACCGCAGAGAATAAGCTTTCCGCCTGAATAAAGCTTATCAATCGCCTGGTTTGCAGCAATTCCTGAAGCGTTACCGCCGACAGCCTCAATGGCAACTGTCATACGCGGCAAGTCTTCAATATCGTTTGCATAATAAATATTTGCAAAGTCAAACTCGGCAAGCTTTTCCTTGCTGAGGCCGATAACGTCTACATCACATTCAAGGCTGTATTTTGCAACAAGAGCAATGATATAACCCATAATTCCGTCGCCCCATACTGCGATGTTCTTCGGAGCGTTTGACTTATCAAGTCCGGCACGTCTGAGTGCACAGCAACCGACTGAAATAAGCTCTGAGAAAACAGCCTCGGCACCGACTTCGTCAGGAATAGGCACAAGGTAATCTTCGCTGATATCCATAAGCTCCTTGCTGAATCCGTCAAAGTTACTTGAGCAGAACTTTGAATCGGGACAGTAGTTATCAAGAAGATGAGGGTTATCCCTTACACATTCGTCGCACTTTGTGCCGTCGCATTCGTCAGCCCTGCGGCACGGCAGCATAACAACACGCTGACCGGGTGCAAGCTTTCCGTTTTTATCCTTAACAACAATACCTGTTGCCTCGTGGATAAGGCTCATCGGAAACTTTCTTTTAAGCACATTAAGGCTTCTGTTTCCGAGGTAATAACGGATATCCGCCTTACAAACAGCAAGGTATTCGGGGCGGACAAGCACATCACTATTCTGAATATCCTCAACAAATATTTCAAATCTTTTCGGTTCGGTTATTTTGTAGCTTTTAGCAAACAAAGTAATTCACCCTTCCTTATCTGCCTGTTCTTACGATTGATTTAACAAGGAGTAAATCTTCCATTGTTGTAATCTTCATATTGAGCTTATCGCCCATAGCCATTCCGATTTTAACTCCTGATGCAAGAACAAGTCCGCAGTCGTCTGTCATTTCTGGACGCTCATTTTCGGGAAGTGCAAAGTAATCGTCATAAGCTTTTCTTACAATTGAATACTTGAATGACTGCGGAGTCTGACCCATATAAAGCTCCTTACGAGCAGGAATAGAATCAAGAGTTTCACCGTCAACACTTCTGATAATTGTATCGTGTGCGGGAACAACGGTATCACAAGCACCGAACTCGCGCACTTTCATAATATTTTCGTTGATAATCTTCTGCGAAATAAGCGGTCTTGCAGCGTCGTGAATGATAACATAATCGTCACCGCCGCAGACATCCTTGATAGCATCAAGCGCATTGAGCGAAGACTCCTGTCTTGAAGCACCTGCATTTGCAATCCAGCGCACTTTGCGTACGTCGTACTCCTTAAGCCAGAGTGTAAGGTCATCCTGCCACTCCTTAACACACACAACACAGATTGCATCGATTTTTTCATTTATTTCAAAAGCTTCGAGTGTATGAATAATTACGGGTTTTCCGTAAATATCAATAAACTGCTTCGGTCTGTCAACCATACCCATACGGCTTCCTGAGCCGCCTGCAAGAACAACAGCTATATTCATAAAACATTACCTCACTTTAATAAAGTATACCGAAAAGATTATACTATACACTCTGCTCTTTGTCAATAAAACACCCAAGTGTATATTGAAACCACGGGAAGTATGTGCTATAATCGAATCAAATAAATGATTGGGGGATTTAAAATGCAGGAACGTGTAAAACAATCCGTTTTAAGCAAATCAATTATTGTCCTCATCGGCGCATTGCTTATGGGCTTTCTCTGGCGAGTGAGAGGTACTCACGGCTGGGGTTCATCGTGGGGACTACTTAACGCAGGTATCATTTTCATTCTTTTCATCACAGCGGCAATCGGTGACAGAAAGAAGATGAACTTTGCCTGGACGGCACTTACATCACTTTCTTTTATGATTACCGTACCTGCCTGGGGTACTTTGCTTCAGCAAATTACCGGTGTTCTGAATCTTGATGAAGGCTTTGCTTACATATCGCCCTGGTCAGGCGTATTTATGATGCTGTGCCTCGGCTTTGGTGTAGCTTCGGTTTTCGGCGTTATGCTCGGAAGAGGCTTCAGCAATAAGCGTTGGAAATTCTACCATGTCATAATCCTTGTAGCGGTTTTCTTTGCCGCTTATTATATCGCAATGGCAACAGTTTCTCATTGGATTCTTAAGCTTGTTCAGCCCGAATCGGTAACAGTTTTTGTCGATGAGCTCAGAAAAGTCGGTATTGACGACAGTGCGTACGAAGCGTTTATGAAACACTTTGATAACGATTCCTGGGCAAAGAAATTTACAGTTGATGCTCTCGGCAGAACAAGTGTTGCAGGCAGAAACTATTTCCAGGAAATTATGACAATTTCTTCTGCGGTAAGTGCAGTTGCAGTTTTACTTGCAACAAGATTCATCATCAAAGACAAGCGTGCAGCTTTAACGGGTGCTGTTACCTGCGGTGCTTTTGCAATCGCTATCACAGTTTCCGATCTGTTCTTTTATTTCGGCAACGGCGGATACCATATGCTTCAGGGCAATCTCCTTCCCGCAAACTTTGCACCGTGGTCACTCTGGGAGTATTTTACAGGATTCATTGCGGGCGGAATTATTACCGCTTTCCTTGTAAATCTCAAACCGCAGGATGACTTCTGCGAAATTGCATTCGGCAAGTTGCCCGAGAAAGTTGTAAACATCGGCACATTCCTTCTCGGATTTGTCGGAATGATCGGTATAACTATCGTACGTCCCGTACTCGAGCGTTTTGACCACTCAGATAATATGATTATTTATACAATTATTGCGGTGGTTGTAACAATCGTAATCGTCGCTATTCTTGCAAAGAAATACGGCATCGCATTACAGGAAATATCTTATGATAAATTCTGCACATTCGCTCTTCCGTGTTTTGTTCTTTACACTTTCACGGCATATATGTTTATCGGCTGTGCTGAATATCAGAACTTTATGGATCTCGGCTCATTCCACAATATTCTTGTTACGGTATCATTTGCACTTATAACAATCTGGAGTGCTGTTAAAATCGTAAAAATCAGTAAATAATAACTGTAGCGGGGTAGTTTTCTACCCCGCTGTTTTTTTAGAGGTCGTCTGCATCCTGAATCGGTCTGCCGCCGTCCTCAGGATTTCCCGTATAGCTGCCTAAAACGTCAAAAGTGTCGTTCTCTTCCGCAGTTTCCCACTCTTCGACAATGGACTCCACAAGCGGAGAAAGCTTTCGCTGCTTCTTTGACTTTTTATCCTTCTTTTCCATAAACTCACCTCCGTGTTTATTATCTGCCGTAAAGACACTTTTATTGACACGAAGCTTAAATTAATGTATTATTGATTTCGGAAAATTTTAAACTGAGGTAAAAACAAATGAAAAAATCTCTTTGTATTCTTCTTTGCTGTATTATGGCGTTGCTTTCGTTCGCTGCCTGCGAAAAAGGTGAGGGTGTGCCCTTTCTTACAACTAAAAGTGCATCCACAACAACCGTAAAAAATACCGCAACAGTAACGTTCCCTGAAGGATTCACTATCATTCAGATTGCCGAAAGACTTGAGGCAAACGGTGTCTGCTCAAAGGAAGATTTTCTTAAGGTCTGCAACGAGCCTTACGAAGGAATAACAATTGACAACCCTGACGAGCGAGTTTTTCTTCTTGAGGGTTATGTTTTCCCCGACACATACGAATTTTACCTTAACTCCGACGCAAAAAGCGTACTGAAAAAATTCATCGATAATTTCAACGATAAAATCACTCCCGAAATGAAACAAAAAGCAGTTGAGCTCGGTATGACAATTGACGAAATCATCACCCTTGCTTCAATTATTCAGAAAGAGTGCGATTTTGATATTACAGAGTGTGCAAACGTCGCTTCAGTTTTTCACAACAGGCTCAAAAGTCCCTCTTTCCCGAAGCTTGAAAGTGATGTAACAACATTTTACATCAAGAACAGCCTCGGCGACTATCTCGGCTACCAGAAGGATGCTGAAGGTAACGGACTTGCACTTGAAAAACAGAGCGATGAAATCAAGCGTTATATGAACCTTTACAGCACATATTACTGCAAAGGTCTTTCCGCAGGACCAATCTGCAATCCCGGATTAAAGGCCATTACCGCAACACTCAACCCTGCAGAAACAAATTATTATTTCTTCCTGACAGACCCGTCAGGTGTTGATTTCTACTATGCATCAACAATTTCCCAGCATCAGAAAAACGGAAGAACAGCCGGATTATTCTAAAATTGAAAGAGGCAGAGCACAAGCTTTGCTTCTTTTTTACATCATAAACAGTAACATACCGTAAACGGCAATATTTTCTTTGATATTTTTCAAAAAATGTTTAAAATAAAGATTGCTTTTTCCTGAAATTCACGTTATAATTAAATAATTTAAAAAATCGACACAGTTGAGGAGGATTTTGAATGACTTTTGATGAGAAATTTGGTAAAGAAGGTCTTACGTTTGACGACGTGCTTCTTATACCTGCTGAATCGGACATTTTGCCCAAGGATATTGATATTTCGACGAAGCTCACTTCGAAGATTACACTCAATACTCCGATTATGACTGCTGCTATGGATACAGTTACGGAAGCTCCGATGGCTATTGCAATCGCTCGTGAAGGCGGTATCGGTGTTATCCATAAAAATATGCCCATGGAAGTTCAGGCACAGGAAGTTGACAAGGTTAAGCGTTCTGAAAACGGTGTTATTTCTTCACCCTTCAGCCTTACACCTGACCACTATGCTTATGACGCTGAAAACCTTTGCAGAAAGTATAAGATTTCTGGTGTGCCTATCTGTGATGAACAGGGTAAGCTTGTTGGTATTCTTACAAACCGTGATATGCGCTTCATGACTGATTTCAATATTAAAATCAGCGAAGTTATGACAAAGGACAACCTTGTTACTGCTCCCGTAGGTACAAACCTTGAGCAGGCAAAGTCAATCCTTATGAAGCACAGAATTGAAAAGCTCCCGTTGGTTGATGACGAAGGCTTCCTTAAGGGTCTTATCACAATCAAGGATATTGAAAAGAGCGTTCAGTACCCCAACTCTGCAAGAGACTCAAGAGGCCGTCTTCTTTGCGCTGCTGCTCTTGGTGCAACAGCTGACGTTCTTGAAAGAGCTGCTTGCCTTGTTGAAGCAGGTGTAGATATGTTTGTTCTCGACTCTGCACACGGTCACAGCAAGAACATTCTTAAGGCTATTGAGAAAGTTAAGGCTGCATATCCCGAAATTTCACTCGTTGGCGGTAACGTTGCTACAGCTGAAGCTACAGAAGCTCTTATCGCAGCAGGTGCAGACGCTGTTAAGGTTGGTATCGGCCCCGGTTCTATCTGTACAACACGTGTTGTTGCAGGTATCGGTGTTCCGCAGGTTACTGCAGTATTTGACTCTGCAAACGTTGCTGCAAAGCACGGCGTTTCAGTTATCGCAGACGGTGGTATCAAGTACTCAGGTGAAATCGTTAAGGCTATTGCTGCAGGTGCAAGTGCAATCATGGTTGGTTCACTCGTTGCAGGTTGTAAAGAATCACCGGGCGAAACAGAAATCTATCAGGGCAGAAGCTTCAAGGTTTACCGTGGTATGGGTAGCCTTGGCGCAATGGCAAACGGCAGTAAGGACAGATACTTCCAGGAAGACAACAAGAAGCTCGTTCCCGAAGGAGTTGAAGGTCGAGTACCTTACAAGGGACCTGTTGCTGACACAATCTATCAGATGCTCGGCGGTCTTCGTGCAGGTATGGGTTACTGCGGATGCCATAACATTGAAGAGCTCAAGACAAAGACAAAGTTCGTTCGTATCACAAACGCAGGTCTTATCGAAAGCCATCCTCACGATGTTTTCATCACAAAGGAAGCTCCCAACTATTCAAATTCAAAATAAAATATACACTAAAAGCCTTGCTGAACAGCAAGGCTTTGTTTTTTGCAAAAGCTAAGCGACAGGACCGAAAAACCCTGTCGCTTTAAAATCATACAAGGTCTTTGTACTGATATGCTCTTACGTAGTCAACAACGAAATCTGCATCAAGAGTTTCATTCTTTGTGATATCGCCTGCCCACGAATCTGGATCAGGCTGTCCGTTTGAACCGCCGATTTCAACAGAAAGAATAAGATATTCAGGGCTCTGTGAAACACCGAAATCTGTTCTCGCAGTTTCCTTTCCGTTGACGTAGAAAATGTATTCGTTTTCGTTCCACTCAAGGCCATAAGTATTGTACTCTTCGTAAGGATTATTCGCTTCGTAAATACCCATCTTACCCTTTACTATATCTTCGCCGTAACCGTCGTAGTAAACATTTGAAGAAATATAGTTATGGAAAAGGCTCTGATGATAATACGGAGATTCATAAATATCGATTTCTGCACCATCTGCAGGTGAACCATCGACATTTTCCATTCCTCTTGAGTTCATCCAGAAAGCTGACCAGAGACCTGCGCCTTTCGGAAGAATACAGCGTACCTCAAAGTATCCGTATGTCTGCTCATGAAGATCACGAGTATACATCATATAACTGTAATAACCTGCAGGACCTTCGCCCGTACCTTCTTCAAGATATTTAGCATAAATATGAAGATTACCGTCCTTAACCTCTGCAAGATCTGAGTGGATGTAACCGCCCTTACGCATAACAGCTCTTGTGATACCGCCATAAACACCCTTCCATCTTTCGGTGTCGATTGAATCACCGTCGAACTCATCACTCCACACGAGTGTAAAATCGTCAAGATTCACTTCCTTCTTGCCGAAGGTAAGACCCGTAAGGTTTGTAATCATACCTGAAATTGTCATAATGATTGCCATTATATAAGCTATTACTGTCTGCATAAATAAACCTCCCTATGTTTTAAAAATTATCAATCACCAAGAAGTCCGTGATATCTGCCCATCCAATACGGAAGAAGGAAAACATACGGCATCGATGCTCTTTTTGCATTTGCGCCTGATGTGCCGGGAAGTGTGCTTGTTTTGTTTGTTTGCTTACTGTTGATTGCTACAAACTCCTCTGCTCCGGAATCGCAGATAAACTGGTTACCGTCATAGTTTACAAGAAGTCTTGACCAATACTCAACGGGGTACTTAAGCTGTGCGGGAACACCTGAAGCTTCCTGCTCCGTATCCCACACGATATCCTTACGGTAGCTGTTATAAACTGGCCATCTGACAAAGTCAAGATTCATCTCTGAAAGTGACTTAGCTGACTCTTCGATATCGCAGTAATTGTTTGTCAATGCACCGTAAACGATATTGAAGAACGGTGAACGTTCAACTCTTTCGTATGCCCAGTGATGAGTAAGACCCATTTTGAAAATTTCTTTGTGTGCGGCATTGTCTGTATAA
Organism: Acutalibacteraceae bacterium; assembly: GCA_045648305.1. Classification (GTDB taxonomy): domain Bacteria; phylum Bacillota; class Clostridia; order Oscillospirales; family Acutalibacteraceae; genus CAG-488. The sequence continues at coordinate 13,939 of JAZRNR010000117.1, read as the reverse complement.
ACAAGAAGCGGATAAATATTTACAAAGTCAAGCTGATCGTCGATGTGTGCGATATGACCGTCTTCGCACTTGTACTGAATAAGGTTCATTGCATAATGATGCTTCTTGATAAGCATTTCGTAAACCTTTTCGTACTTCTCGTCGCCTGTTACGTGGTATGTTGTCTTAAGGAAGGAAAGAATCTCAAGAGAGTTTGTTCCTCTTTCGTAATACCATCTGTCGTCGTTATTAAGAAGGTCGGGTTCCCAGTTTGCCCATGTTGTCGGAATTCCGTCAACATCTGTAAGGTGGAAGTTATGGTCGATGATATGGTCTGTAATCTTCTTTACAACCGAAGCAATCTTCTTCTTTTCATCCTCATCTGCAACAAGGTCAAAATAGATACCGTATGCGAAGTAGTGACCTGTCATCTCGTCACTTGATGTTTCACCGAGCCACTCGCAGTCAGGGTTATCTTCACAGATATGCCATTCTTCGCGGTTACCCGTGCCGAAGTTTTCTTCATGTGAATATCTTGTTGCTCGTGCGGTAAAGCCTTCTCTGCCTGTAACTTCCGTAAGCTTAATCATAGCTTCAACAGCACGCTTTGCATTCTTCTTTGCCTGCTCGTCGCCTGTTACCTGATAACGGAAGCACTGACTTGCACAGTAAAGTCCTGTGAAAAGACCATCGTTATCTGAATTTGCAAGCCAACCTGAATCAAGGTCACCGTATTTACGGAGAACTCTGTCAACATGGTAGCCTTCGTTTCTTGTGAAATATTTTTCATCAAGCTCGTCAATTAATGCTGCTTTCTCTGCAAGAGTCATCGTCTTTGCTGTAATAAGGCTTACACCTCTCGGAGTCACAGCGGCAATTGTGCCGTTATCCGAAACAGTAATCTTTGTAACTGTCGGATGAAGAAGCCATGCACCGTATGAATAGTAAGAAATCTTACCTTCGATAAGCGTGATAATGCCTGTGCTTGTTGCAAAATACTTTTTGCCGTCAGCAGCGAAGAACATATCGTTGATTGCTCCGTCAGGAACTGAATAAAAATCGTTGCCGTTGAGCCAATAGCTTCTGCCGTCATAGATATTAAGACCGTCGTCAGAACCCACCCAGAGATGACCAAGTGCATCAAGAGCGATGCAGCTGATTTTCTTGCTGAGTACGCCTGTGATATCAGGAAGAAGCTCTGCCCAATGGCGACGCTTACCCTTCATTGAAAGAAGACCTTCAACCGTTGAGCCTACAAAAACAGTTTCAGCGTACTTTGCCTTGTTATCAAGAGCTGCAAGGCAGATTGATGCTTCAGGTACGTCAACGATTCTTACAAACTCTTCACCGTCAAGTCTGTAAAGAGCTTCCTCTGTTATAAGCCAGAGTGAGCCGTCAAGAGCAACAGAAATATCAACAACAGGAGCATCAAAGTCCTGAATTTTCTTTGCCTTACCCTTTTTGATTTCAGCAAGTGAGTTGCCGATTGCAGCATAAAGCTTGCCTTTTCTTGTAAAAAGATTTGAAGCCTTAATCGGAAGATTCTTTGTTTTACCGTCTGCATATTCAACAAGGCAGTCGGGCTGTGCGATATAAAGTGTTTCGCCTTCAAATGCAATTGCTAAAACATTTTCAACATCAACACCGTTTTCAGCTGTGATAAAAACTTTATCGCGCTGTGTGAATTCACCAAGATAAAAAGTCGGTTTTTTCATAAACAAGTTCCTTTTCTGAAAATTCGGTAATATTTACCGTGTACACAAAAATTATAGCATAACAACGATGTTTTGTCGATAGCTGATTTTTCGAATAAAACTTGATTTTATGTGAAGAAGTGATAGAATATAACTATATTTTAGCAAAGGACTGATTGCAATGAAAAAACTTCTTTCCGCTTCCGTTATGTGTGCGGATTTGCTCAATATTGAAAAATCTGTAAAAGAGCTTGAAAGAGCAGGAATTGACCTGCTTCACCTTGACGTAATGGACGGTAGTTTTGTGCCAAACATCACTCTCGGTTTTGATATGATTAATGCAATCAAGGGTATGACCGACATTCCGCTTGACGTACATATGATGGTCAACAACCCTGCACAGTTTATCGATATGATGAACCTCGGCAAGGATGACTACCTTTGCATTCACTACGAAGGCGATATCCACGCACAGCGTACACTTGCAAAAATCAAAGATAAAGGAATTAAGGCAGGACTTGCGCTCAATCCGCAGACACCTGTTAACTGCTACGAGCATCTTATTGACTACCTTGATATGGCACTTGTTATGACTGTAAGTCCCGGTTTTGCAGGTCAGAAAATATTTGCGGGTGCAAAAGAAAAGGTTGCAAAAACAAGAGCTTTTCTTGACAGCCTCGGCAGACCTGATATTCCGATTGAAGTTGACGGCAATATCAGTCCTGCAAACGGTGCAATGCTCAGCAAAGTCGGAGCTGAAATCTTTGTCCTCGGCACAAGCAGTCTTTTCATCAAAGACAAGGATATGAAAGAGTCTGCAGAAAACTTCAGAGCTATACTTTAAGGAGTATTTTTTATGTATAAGAATATCCGTGCCGCAGTTGTCGGCAGTATCAATATGGATATAATCCTCAATATGGAAAATGTGCCCGACGTCGGTGAAAACGTGCTTGGCACAGATTACGGCTATGCCTGCGGAGGCAAAGGTGCAAACCAGGCAACGGGGCTTGCACGTCTTGGAGCAAAAACGAAGATGATTGGCAAGGTTGCCGACGACACAAACGGCAGAAAGCTCATTGAAAACCTTCGAAAGAACTGTATTGATTCCTCTTGCGTCCGCACTGACGGAACACAGACCGGAATGGCGGCAATCATCATTGACGGTGAAGGCAGAAACCGTATCGTCGTCTATGAGGGTGCAAACTCTGAGATTGACCCGAAGAATGCCGCTGATTGCATCGATAACAACCTCGACCTTCTTCTTGTTCAGTTTGAAACGAACGAGGATGTTGTTGTTGAGTGTGTGAACAAAGCAATCACACAGGGAATAACAACAGTTATCGACTGCGGTCCTGCAAAAAATTTCAACCTTGAAAGAATGCAGGGTGTCGAAATCATCTCCCCTAACGAGAACGAAACCGAAGCCCTTTCGGGAATTTTCCCTGCTGATGAAGCTTCCGTTCTTGAAGCTTCAAAAATAATTATGAAAAGAAGCAAAGCGAAATACGTTGTTCTCAAGCTCGGCTCAAGAGGTTGCAGTGTGTGGGACGGAGAAAACCTTAAGATTATCCCGACATACAAAAGCAATGTTGTGGACACTACAGCTGCAGGCGATTGCTTTACTGCGGCACTTGCACTTGAATACAAAAAGTGCGGTGATATTTATACCGCCTGCGATATGGGTAACAAGGCAGGCTCAATTGCGGTCAGCCGTATGGGTGCCGAAAGCTCCATGCCGACGGTTGATGACCTTTTGAATTTCAAAGAAACTGAATAATATTATAAACAGGAGTGATTCCTTTGACAGATCTTTTGGTCAGACTTTTCGTTAAAGACAGTGACAATATATCAAACCCCAAGGTAAGAGGCAGATACGGTATACTCAGCGGTTGTGCAGGTATTGTTGTGAACGTTATCCTCTTCCTTGCAAAGTTTCTGGTAGGTACAGTTACAAACAGTATCGCAATTACTGCGGATGCTGTTAACAACCTTTCCGATGCAGGTTCATGTGCGGTCACCGTTTTCGGATTCAAGATGTCAAGTAAGCCTGCAGACGAAGACCACCCGTTCGGCCACGGCAGAATTGAATATATCACAGCAATGGTTGTTTCATTCATCGTCCTTTTTATGGGATTTGAGCTTCTTACACAGTCTATTGACAAAATCCGTAATCCCGAAGACGTAACCTTCAACCTTGTCGGTGCAATTATCATCGCTGTTTCAATTTTCGGTAAGCTCTGGCTTGCTCTTTTCAACCGCAAGTTAGGTAAGAAAATCAACTCCCCTGCTATGACTGCAGTTGTTGCTGACAGCCTTAGCGATATCGCCGCAACAAGCGTTACGCTCATCGCCCTTGTTCTTTCAAATTTCTTCCCGTCGCTTCACATTGACGGTTGGCTCGGTATAATCGTTGCAGGCTTTGTACTCAAGGCAGGCTACGGAATTTTCAAAGAAACACTTAACTCATTAATCGGTGAGCCGCCAACAAAAGAAACTGTTGAAAAGCTTGAAGCAAAAATTTTATCTTACGAACACGTTACGGGCATTCACGATCTGATTTTACATAACTACGGCCCCGATAAATTTTTCGGAAGCGTTCATGTTGAAATGCCGTCCGACTTTGACGTTTTGTATTCACACGACATTATCGACAATATCGAAAGAGATGTTATGGCTGAATTCGGAATTCTTCTGAGTATCCACTACGACCCGGTTGAAGTTAACAATGCACGTGTAAATGAGCTGAAGATTATTGCTGAATCTGCTGTAAAGAGAATCAGCGAAGAACTGTCGATTCACGATTTCAGAGTTGTTGACGGTCCGAGCCACACAAACCTCATTTTTGACGTTGTTGTTCCGAGAAAGTTTTCTCTTTCAAATGACGACCTTATGGCTGAAATTTCGTCAGAAATTTCCAAAAACGGCACAAACTTCTTTGCAGTCATGAATATCGAATATGCTTTTGTATAATCTCAACAAATAAACCCTTGTTTTTTGAAATATATTTTTCGTGAAAAATACCCTCTTTTCACTTTAAAAATTTTGTCAAATATAGTACAATAATGGAGTGATGTCCATTTTTCTGTGGACAAGCCTATAACTATTAATGCGAAGGTGGAACTGATTATGAACAACAAGTCAAATTACGACACAATTCCGGTCGGTCAGCTCGGTATTATTGCTTTACCCGGTTGCGAGGAACTTGCCGCAAAAATTGACCATTATCTTAAAACATGGCGTTACGAAAGAAACAGCGAGCATAAGGACACCCTCGCGTTTGCTGGTTATGAAAAGGACACTTATATCGTAGATATCACTTTCCCTCGTTTTGGTACAGGCGAAAGCAAAGCAGCTCTTAAGCAGACTGTAAGAGGTTATGATATTTTCATCCTTTGCGATTGCTTCAACTACGGTGTAACATATAAAATGTACGGTATGAACGTTCCGATGTCTCCGGACGATCACTTTGCAAACATCAAGCGTGCAATCAGCGCAATTGAAGGCAAGGCAAAGAGAATTTCTGTTATTATGCCGATGCTTTATGAAGGCAGACAGCACAAGCGTTCAAGCCGTGAGTCACTTGACTGTGCAATGATGCTTCAGGAGCTTCAGACAATGGGCGTTGAAAACCTTATCACTTTCGATGCTCACGACCCCAGAGTTATGAACGCTATTCCCCTTTGCGGTTTTGAAAGCGTTTCTCCTGCATATCAGATGATCAAGTCAATGGTTCGTAACGTTGAGGATCTTTCACTTGATAAGGAAAACCTTATGATCATCTCTCCCGACGAAGGCGGTATGTCACGTTGTATCTTCTATTCAACAGTTCTCGGTGTTGAGCTCGGTATGTTCTACAAGCGCCGTGACTATTCAAGAATCGTTGACGGACGTAATCCGATCATCGCTCACGAATTCCTTGGTGACAACGTTGCAGGTAAAGACGTTATCATCGTTGACGATATGATTTCTTCAGGCGAATCAATGATTGAAGTTGCTACAAAGCTTAAGGAGCTTAAGGCAAACAGAATCTACATCTTCTCTTCATTCGGTCTTTTCTGTAACGGTCTTGAAAGCTTTGATAAGGCTTATGAAGAAGGTCTTATCTACAGAGTATTCACAACAAACCTTATTTACCGTACACCCGAACTCAGAGAAAGAGAGTGGTATGTTGAGGTTGACCTTTCAAAGTATATTTCATATATGGTTGACACTCTTAACCACGACACTTCAATCGCAGAACTTCTTGATCCGGCTGATAAGATCAATATTCTTCTCGAGAAAAAAGGACTTAAATAAGATTCAGAATAGTAAAAGCAGAGCCTCGGCTCTGCTTTTATCGTTTTATTAAGACTGTAATTTTATATACCGAACATTATTCCGAGGAAGAGCTTCATATTCATCTCTTCGGAAAGCTTGACGGGCATTGAATCGAACTTATCAATAACCGCATAAAGAGCTTTTACTTTTTCTTCTGTCTTATCTTTGAGAGTTGCCATAAGCTTTTCAAAAATCTCGCAGGCAACAAAGAACTTTTCGCTCCATTTGCTGAGTTCACAGCATATCGGCAAATCCTGACGGAGGTAATCGCTCGTTTCATTCATCTTTGCAATATATTCCTCAGCAATTTCAATTGCCTTTTCTGTTTCGCCCTTTTTAATAAGCATAAGCACCTTTTCAAAATGCTTTTTCATAAGCTTTGACGGCTCATCCTTAAGGCAGGAAACATAAAGATGGTCTGCAAAAACAGCGAATTTTTCAGCATTCTCCTTACCGACAACCTGAGAAATTGCATTCATCCAGGATTCATCAGGATTATAGCCTCCGCTGTCCCAGAGATAGTCTGCAAAGGTTATCAGCGGAATCTTTGAACACTCTGCATATTCCATACAATTTGAAATGATACCCTCTGAGTACTTCCACAAATCAGTATCACGGTTGATTATCGGAGAAATGTGCATTTCGTTGAACATTGCCATATCATTAACAGGATAATTGTCCCAGTAAAGTGGCTTGTGGTGTGTACCCTCGACGAATTTTATTGCATCGGCACTGCGAAGCTCTCTTGAGCAGATATCCTTACCTGTCCAGAAAAGCGAGATAAGCGGAGAAATATTCTGTCCCAATTTTGATATATAATATTCGTCGCCTATACCGTTATAGAGTGTCGGGCAGACTGTGAGCTTGTTTGCAGAATCCATTTCAAGAAGAGTGCTGTAATATCTTTCAACAAGAGCGATGTGTGCATTAACAGTTTCACCGTAAACAGCCTTGTCGCTTTCAAATTCAAGCTCTTCGTTGATATCGTCAAGCAACAAGCCAAAACTGCGGACACCGATTGAATAAAGCTGTTTTGTTTTTGCAATCAGGGCTTCAAACTCAGCTTCGGATGAATATTCCATTGAAAGACCCGGTGCGATACACCAATAAAAATCCATATAACAACTCTTTGCAAGATCAACAAGCTCCTTGAGTCTTGCAAGGTCAGCTTCGGGATAAAGGTCGCGCCAGAGCTCTCGGTGATAATCGTCATCCTTCGGAGCATAGTAAACAGTATTCATCCTGTTCTTCGCCATAAGAAGCATAACAGATTTTCTTTTTTCGTGGCTCCATGGTGTACCGTAAAAACCTTCAATATATCCTCTTACTTTAAAGGTTGGTGCACAGATATATTCACCCTCTGCGAGCGTTCCGTTATCAATTCTGTTTTTTATATCAATCAAAGCATAGTAAAGGCTCTTTTCACCCGAGCATTCAATTTCGATTTTCTTTTCTGCTGAAACCTTGAGAATATATTTTTCATCTGTTACTCTGTGTGTTTTTTCGCAGTAACAGACACTTCTGTCGTTCTTATCTGTCACTGTGATTTCAGCATCAATATTCTCAAGTAAATCAGACACTGTAAAAATTTTTATCATAAACAAACCTCCGAAAGTTGATTTTTATTAAATTTAATGTTAAGATTTTATTGAAAGTATTTTCTAATATAGGAGATTACCAATATGATTATAAGACCTTTTGAAGAAAAAGACAAGGAAAATGTGCGTTTTGTCTGCCTTAACAGCGAAGGACCCTGTCAAATGACTCCTGACGAGTCACATTATATCCTTACAACATACTGCAATTACTACATTGAAAACGAAGGACACAACTGTTTTGTTGCCGCTGACGAAGATGACAAAGCAATAGCCTATATCATCTGCACAGAGAATTTTGACGAATACAAAAAAGTTTTTCTTGAAGAATACGTTCCGCGTCTTGACGAAAATCTTATAGTATGGGGCGGCAACGCAAGAGAGGGAGCCAGAACCTCTTTCAAGCTTCAGGAAAAATATAAAAATGACTACCCTGCTCACCTGCACATTGATGTGCTTCCCGAATATCACCGTCAGGGTATCGGACATATGCTTGTTAACACACTCAAGGAACATCTTCACAAAAAATGTGTGTGCGGTGTTATGCTGACTGTCGGTTCCCAAAACGAAAGAGGCAAAGCCTTTTACAACAAGTACGGCTTTGAGTTTCTTGAACAGTGCGGTGACGACGTAGCTTTCGGTCTGAAGTGTTAAGGAAACAGTATAAATTGGAGGTAGCTTTATGAAGTATTATCTCGGAATAGACGGTGGCGGTTCAAAAACAACAGCCATTATCTGCGATGAAAACCTGAATCTTGTTTCCCGATTTGTGGGTGAAAGCATCAACTTCAATTCCGTCGGAATGGAAGAGGCAAGAAAAAACCTCAAAGCTACGGTTGACGGTGCGTTTGACGGCAAGGATATCAAGCTCAGCGCCGCTTTTATCGGAATGTCTGCAATTGCAGAAAGAGCTGACGATGAATTCACCAAAATGCTCTGCGACGGAATTATTGACTGCGATAAAATCACAATGGACAGCGACGTTTACATCGGTCTTGAAGCTATGCGCTGTGACGGTGCTGCAGCTATGGTCATCAGCGGAACAGGCTCAATGGCTGTCGGCAGGCTTGCTGACGGTGAAATTATACATACAGGCGGTTGGGGTTATATACTCGGTGATGAAGGCTCGGGCTATGCAATCGCAATTGATGCACTCAGGGCAGCAATCTGCGGTTATGAGGGCAGTGCACCCGAAACACTTCTTACAGATGCAATCAAGGAGTATTATCAGGTTGATGATATGATGAATCTCATCGATATTTTCTACGACCCGCCGATGCCGCGAAGTGAAATTGCAAAGCTTGCTCCCATTTTTTTCAGATGTGCTGAAAACGATGATGTTGCAAACGGTATTGTTGAAAACCACGCAAAGCTTCTTGCAGATACTGTTTCAGCTTTGCTCAGAAAAATGCCGTCGGGTACCCCCCTCGGTCTTTGGGGCGGAATTTTTGAAAACTACGAAAAATTCAGAACCTTGTTTTCTTCAATCATCAGCGAAAGATTTCCCGAAACAAAAATCAACGTGCTTGAATATGCTCCCGAATACGGTGCAGTTTTTGCCGCAATAAAAACGGACGGAGAATGATTATGAAAAAACATATTGAATACCTTGATAACCTTTCACGTGTTCTTGACGAAATAAGAGAAAAACAGCTTGATTCGATTGAAAAGGCCGGCGAAGCTTTTGCCGTTGCACTTGAAAACGACAGAAATATTTTTCTCTTCGGTACAGGTCATTCGCATATGCTTGCAGAGGAGCTTTTTTACAGAGCAGGCGGACTTGTTAAAATCCAGCCCGTTTTTGAAGAAGACCTTATGCTCCATATTTCAGCTTCAAAAAGCACAGAGTTTGAAAGACTTGAGGGCTATGCAGACAAGCTTTTCAGCGACTATTCAATGAAAGAGAATGACGTTATAGTTATCATTTCCAACTCGGGCAGAAACGGTGTCTGTGTTGATATGGCTCAGCTTGCAAAGGAAAACGGACTGACTGTTATTGCTCTTACAAACCTTAACCATTCAAAGAGTATGTCATCACGCCATCCGAGCGGAAAGAAGCTTTATGAATTTGCGGATATTGTGCTCGACAATATGGGTTGTGTCGGAGATGCGAGCGTTTATTTCCCCGAAATAAACAGAAACGCTGCCCCCACATCAACAAGTGCAGGAGCAGCGATGCTTAACGCTGTTGTAGCAGGATGCATTGAAAAAATGCTTGAGGACGGATTCGAGCCCGAAGTTTTTTCAAGCAGTAACGTTGACGGCGGCGATGCCGTAAACGAAGCCTACCTTAACAAATACAGAGATATAATCAAATCCCTTTAAGCTTTTTTGAGATCTGCTTTTGCAGGTCTCTTTTTTCTGTCGAAAAGGACTTTATCAAGTGCGGCAACGCCTCTGTCAAAGAGCTCTGCCATAATAACCGTTGCAACAAAACTAAGTATGAAGAAAAGATATCTGTTTGAATCGATTACATCTATTCTTTTGAAAATAGCCATTGGGAAACGTTGCAGGATATAAACGCTGAAAACGTGATTTCCGAGCCAATACAAAGCCTTGTTGCCTATCTTCACCTTCATTGTTACAAGAACAATAAGAACTGTGAAAAGCAGAGTCCACATTGTATAGATAACAAACGGACGCTTATTTTCGTGTGCAAACATAAATGCAACAAAAACAGCCACAAGTGCGATATGATAAATTATATCATTTTTCATAACGATACTGTGTATTTTTTCCTTGAAGAAAGAATAATACATACCGAGCGGCAGACACATTACTGTATTGTACCAATACTCTTCCTTACCTGAAAATTCGTGCATAGCAATTACGTATACACCCGTAAGAACAGTTGAGGCAAGAATTGCAAGGAATTTATGCTTTTTGAACAGCATAAACGAAAGGTAAATTGCAACATAAAGAATTAAAACCGCAAACATAAACCAGTTGCTGTTACCTACAGTATCCCAACCGAAAAGAGAAAGAAAAATCTGCATAGGCTTCATTTTCACGTTCATTATAAGGTTGCGGATAATATAAAGCACCAAAGCCAGATCAAGGTGCAACAATGTCTTTAAAATACGGTTAACAGGAAAACCTTTTATGTAATCTGTACCTTTGCGCTTAACACTTTCAAGTATACCGTATCCCGAATAAAAGAAAAACATTACAACAACAAGCTGGCCGATGAACACACGTATCGCTTTATACTGCATATCAAAAGCGTCAACCGGTGTATAATACTGCAAAAAGTGGCTCATAAAGATAAGAAAAACAAAAACACCTTTAACCGCAGTAGTGTTGCTCATTGAAATATAATCCTGATTAAACTCTTTAGGTCCGTAAATTTTCATTCCGTAAACGCAAACCAACGCCAGAATGATAAAAAACAGAATCATTTTTCCTCCCCCTCTGTCGGAAAATTTCCTTTCGTATTATAATATTTACTGTGCAAAAAGTCAATCAAGAGGGAAAATATGCTGTCAAAACACTTTAATTGTCAGTTTATATTGATTTTTTCTTCGTACTATTGTAAAATAAAATGAAAAATATTTTGAAAAGGACTTGTTCAGATGTCGGATTTTGCTTACAAAATTTCAGTTGTAATCCCTGTTTATAACTGCGAAAAACATTTAGAAAAGTGCATGAACAGCCTTAATCAGCAGACAATGAGTTCTTCTGATTTTCAGGTTGTTTTTATCAACGACGGCTCTAAGGACAAAAGTGACGAGATTTGCACCCGACTCAAGGAGAGTTGCAGTAACGTTCTTTACTATAAAAAAGAAAACGGCGGTGTTTCCTCCGCACGTAACAAAGGTCTTGAGCTTGCTGAGGGTAAGTATATCCTCTTCCTTGACGCTGACGACTCAATTTCCAACAACACACTTCTGGACATCTATAACTTCTTTGAAAAGAATTACAACGAGGTTGACCTTGTCACTTATACAATCGACTACCTCAGCGAAACGGGAAAAATTACAACTCACAAGAGATATGACGTTGTAAACCACACAGGAATTTACGATATCAATACAGACTCTAACCTTATGCAGACTACAATGAACGTCTGCGTTAAAAACGTTGATGCAAAAAAACGTATCCTTTTTGACGAAAGCCTTACGCTCGGCGAGGATCAGCTTTTCATTTTCTCCTGGATTTCACGTAAGCAGAAATTCGGATTTGTCAAGGAAGCTGTTTACACTTATTTCCGCCATTCAGGCTCCGCAAGTTCAATTTATAACGACCCGTACTACTGCTTTGATCAGTACATCGGCTTTTTCAACAAGCTTCTCGACGTGCTTAAAACACCCGACGGCAAACCGCATCCTACGGCTCAGGCAATGGTTGTTTACAACCTTAACTGGAGGATCACTTCTGACCTTCTTGTCACCCACGCTGACAAGGAGCTTGAAGCAAAGCAGCTCTCTGTTATTAAGGAAATCCTCAAAAAGATTGACGAAAACATCATTGTAAGCTCAATTTATGTTGACCCGTACCACATTGAGTGCTTTATGCGTCTTAAGGAGCTTGATTACGATTACGCTTGTAACAACACGTCCTTGAGCGTATTCAGCAAAAATCATCTTTGGTTTTCACAGCCCCATACAATTGTTTTTGATACAGTCCGTATTATCGACGACAGAATCAATATTTCGGGCTTTGTGAAGACAGGCGTCATCCCCTATACTGAGCTTCGCCTTTTCTTCGATAACGGCAAGAACAATCTTCAGGAAATCCCGATGACAGACACCCTTTTCAGCTGCTACAAGGCAAAGGGAATAACTAATAATTTCGGTGGATTTGAGATTGATGTAAAGCTTACAGGTAACAACTATATCGGATTCAAAATCCTTATCGGTGACACATACATTTCACCGTCCGTATTTTTCAGCTTCAAGTGCGTAGTCAACAACGTCAGAAACGTTGCTGCCTGCGGAAAATATGTTGTTAACTTTGATAAAGCTTCAAGAGGCATTACCGTAAAATCTGCATCTGAGGCTGAGCTTAAGGCAGTCGGTAACAGAGCTGACATTGCAACATCAAAGGAAAACAGAAACGCTTTTATTTACAGAAAAACTGCTAAATTCAAGAGAAACGGAAAAGAAATCTGGCTTTACTGTGACAGAGAAAACATCTTTGACAACGCTTACCAGCAGTTTATCCACGACTTTGAAATCAAAGACGGTGTGCAGAGATATTACATCATCGATAATCTCAAGGATAAGAGCAAATATTTCTCTTTCAAGCACAGAAAATATCTTGTTGAATTCAAGAGCTTAAAGCACAGAATACTTTTCCTCAATGCGAAGAAGGTTCTTACATCTTTCAGCTCAATTTCAATCATCAGTCCGTTCGGAAACCTTCCTTTGAGATGGTATTACGACATTATGGACCTTGATATCATCTATCTTCAGCACGGTGTACTTCATGCAAACCTTCCGTTTATGTACACAAAGGAAAAATCCAACGTTGACAAGGTTGTTATTTCCTCTGAGTTTGAAAGAAAGAATTTCTGCGAAATTTACCGTTTCAAGGAATCTGATCTTATTTACAGCGGTATGCCGCGATTTGACACAATCGACGTTTCTGTTCCCGCAAAGAGAAAAATCCTCTTCTCCCCGTCCTGGCGTAAAAACCTTATCGGCGAGTACGTTGATAACACACGTGAGCTCTTTGTTGACAAATTCCTTGATTCTCCGTTCTATAAGGAAATCCACAGCTTCCTCAATTCAAAGGAGCTTGCAGAAATCCTTGAAAAGCACGACCTCACTCTTGACTTCAAGAATCATCCGATTTTCAGTGACTACGACAAATATATCAAGGTTGACAACCCGAGAATCAACGTAACTCAGGAAGGTATCAATATGCAGGATTATCTTGCGATGATTACCGACTATTCTTCCGTTGTTTTCGACTTTGTTTATCTCAGCAGACCGATTATCTATTTCGTGCCGGATTACGATCAGTTCCGTGCAGGAGTTACTCACGGTTACCACAAGCTCGACCTTCCGCTTGAAGAAGGCTTCGGTGATATAACACTCACCTCTGCCGAGCTTATTGAGTCCGTAAGAAAGCTTGCTGAAAACAACTTTGAGGCTGATCCCGTTTACAAAAAGAGAACGGACGATTTCTTCGGTGAAAGAGATACAAAACACCGCGACAGACTTTACGAACTCATTAAATAACTCACAAGGAGCTGTAAAAACAATTGTTTTTTACAGCTCTTCTTTTTTTAAGGGGATAGGAAAAAATGCGCAGAATGAACAAACTGAGCCAAAACTAAGCGAAGCTTTGTTTTGGGCACCCGAAGGCGTACAAAGGTACGTCGAGTGGCGAAGTTTGTTTATAGCATAA
>JAZRNR010000116.1:0-8722 GCA_045648305.1 Acutalibacteraceae bacterium | reverse complement strand
CCGAATGTTGTCATGCCAACGATTTCTGATTCGATAACAGTATCAACAGGATAGTCACGGCGAAGGATTTCCCAAGGATTGTCCTCTGCCTTCTTGTAGCCGAGAGAGATCTTCTTGTTTTCCTTGTCAAGTGACTTAACGAAAACTTCGATTTCCTGACCAACAGCAAGAACGTCTGACGGATGCTTGATTCTCTTCCATGAAAGCTCAGAGATATGTACCATACCGTCTACGCCGCCGATATCAACGAATGCACCGTAGTTTGTGAGTGACTTAACTGTACCCTGGTAAACCTGGCCTTCTTCAGCCTGTGACCAGAATGCTTCCTCAGCAGCCTTGCGAGCCTCTCTGAGAACTGCCTTGATTGAACCAACAGCCTTTTTACGGCCGCGTTCAGCCTTAACTTCAATAATCTTAAGGTCAACCTTTGTCTTAAGAAGATCGTCAAGTGAGTCGCCTCTTGATGCTGTTGCAAGAGATGCAGGAACGAATACTCTTACACCGTTTGTGATAACGATAACGCCACCCTTGATAACGTCTGTAACTGTACCTGAAAGAACTTCGTCGTTCTCCTTAGCTGCTTCGATCTTGTCCCAAGCGCCCTGAGCATCATATCTTTTCTTAGAAAGCATAATTGTGCCTTCCTGATCGTTTGTCTTCATAATAATAAGATTGATTTCATCGCCGATCTTGAGTTCCTTCATAGGATCTGCTGTAGGATCTGCGCTGTACTCGTCAGCAGGAACATAGCCTGTCTGCTTTCTGCCGATATCAACCTGAATCTCGCTGGGAGAAATACCTGTTACGATACCGCAAACCTTCTGGTCTGTGCTCATATTTTTAAGAGACTCTTCGAGTGCCTCCATAAAACTCATATCTTCAGCGTTAGAAGTAACTGCCACCTCCTCTGCTGTTTCAATAACGTTTTCGATTGCGTTTGTGTTTTCCGACATTGTTGAAAGTACCTCCTTTATGATTGCCGCCGGAGTCGATGCCCCTGCGGTGACACCTACCTTTTCGCACCCGCTGAAACTAATCGAAGAAAGTTCCTTTGCAGTTTCAATAAGATAGGTCGGACAACAGTTCTCACACACAGCCTTCAACTTCGCGGTGTTTGAGCTTTGCCGTCCTCCTACTATAATCATAGCGTCACAGGTTTCGGCTAAACGCATTGCCTCTTCCTGTCGCTCATTAGTAGCACTACATATTGTATCAAATATTCTTGCATTTGTATAGTGTTTTTTTATTTTTTTTAAACATTTTTCGAATTCTACCGTATTAAATGTCGTCTGCCATACCACAATTGTTTCTTTTTTAGAACAATTTTTATCATTTTCGGCAAATTTCTCTAAATCTTCGCCGTTTTTAAACACTATACTTTCGCCCTTACAGTAGCTTCTTATACCCTGCACTTCGGGGTGATTTTCGTCCCCTGCAATTAAAACAAGAGTATTCTCATCTGAATTTTCGGTGATAATCTTATGAATCTTACGGACAAACGGACAGGTCGCGTCGCAGAAATCGATGCTTTTTTCTTTCAGCGTATCGATAACCTTCTTTTCAACACCGTGTGTGCGGATGACAAGTTTTGTATCCTGCGGCACATCATTTTCGTCCGAAATTATCTTAACACCTTTACTTTCAAGGTCCTCTATAACCTGAGGATTATGGATAATCGGACCGAGAGTGCAGACCTTTTCTCCGTCTTCGACCATTTTGTAAAGCATATCCACAGCTCTGTTTACACCAAAACAGAAGCCTGCAGTTTTTGCAAGTTTAATTTCCATGACCTTTCTCCCAGAGTTCAGTAATTTTTTCCATTATATAATTGGTTGCGTACCTCAGATCCTTCATCCGCATGCTTTCAGGATCAAATTTCAAATCCGCATGCGGTATCGGTTTTCCGTATCTCACCGTAAGCTTTGTGCCGAACTTTGCTTTGTCGCAAGTGTAAATTGAAACAGGCACGACATCACATTTACAGACCTTTGCTATGTAGCACGCACCGCCCTTACCCTTTTTCGGAGTAAAGTCAGGCGAGCGTGTGCCTTCAGGGAAGATTCCGAGTATGTCGCCCTGATTCACAACATCGATTGCGTAATTGATAGCATCTTCATCAAAGCGTGTTCTGTCAACGGGAAACGCATTCAGCTGAGTCAGGAACCAACCTATCGGTTTATATTTAAAAAGTTCATTCTTCGCCATAAAGTGCATCGGTCTTTTACATGCAATTGCGATAATTACCGGATCAAGTGCCATAATATGATTTGAAGCAAGGATGAACCCGCCCTTTTGAGGCAGATTTTCAACACCGATATACCTCACTCTGTACTTTAGCCTTATTATAATATTCGCTAACGGTCTGAGAATGTGGTATGCAAAACGCGAGTGTTTTTTACTGAAATCGAATTTATATGCCATTGGTTACCTCAACCCAATTTTTCTTTGATAATACCGATAACAAGTGCAGTTCCTTCTTCAAGATTGCAGCCGCTGTTATCAACAAGCAATGCATCTTCAGCCTGCTTAAGAGGTGCAATTTCACGGTGAGAATCCTGATAGTCACGCTTATTGATGTCATCAAGAACTTCCTGAAAATCAACCTTCTCGCCCTTTTCGATAAGCTCCTTGTATCTTCTTTCAGCTCTTGCCTCGGGTGAAGCTGTAAGAAAAAGCTTTATCTGTGCATCAGGAAGAACAACCGTACCGATATCTCTGCCGTCCATAATGCAGTTGTTATTTTTTGCAATATCCCTCTGCAAATCAAAAAGGAATGTTCTTACAGCAGGAATAGCTGAAACATTTGAAGCACCCATTGAAGCTTCGGGAGTTCTGATTGCATCAGAAACGTCTTCACCGTTAAGGAAAACGTGCTGTGCACCGTCAACAAAACCGAGCTTTACCTCGATATCCTTAAGAGTTTCTGTTACAGCTTCTGCATCCTTTGTGTCTATCCCCTTACGGATTGAGTAAAGGCCGACTGTTCTGTAAAGAGCACCTGTATCAACATAAATATATCCGAGTTCCTTTGAAACAAGTTTTGCGATACTGCTTTTACCCGCACCTGCAGGTCCGTCAATTGCGATATTGATAGCCATAAAATATCCTCCGTGTTTATATATTCTCGCCTGCAAGCTTTCCTGTTGAAAATGCGATCTGCAGATTGAATCCGCCCGTGTATGCATCAACATCGATTACCTCGCCTGCAAAGTAAAGACCTTTCAAAATTTTTGATTCCATTGTTTTCGGATTGATTTCCGAAACGCTGACTCCGCCTGAAGTAATGATAGCCTCGTCTATCGGACGGAAACCTTTAACGGTAACCTTGAATTCCTTAAGCAGTTGTACAAGGCGGTGGCGTTCTTCCCTTGTTATCTGATTGACCTTTACAGTCGGCTTGATACCGCTGAGCTTTGCAACAACTGGAATAAGCTTTCTCGGCAGAAGTGCACCAAGTGAATTGATATAGTTTTTATTAGTATTTTCTGAAAAATCCCTGAGTATTCTTGCATCAAGCTGTTCAAAATCGAGTGCAGGCTTGAGGTCGATATAAATAATATATCTTCCCTTTTCCATATCGCGAAGATGCGAGCTTGCAGAAAGCACCATCGGACCCGATACACCGAAATGAGTGAACAGCATTTCGCCGAAATCTTCATAAACGACTTTGTTGTTTTTCTTTGTATCAACGACTTTCATACTTACATTACGAAGAGAAAGTCCCATAAGATCGGAACAGAAACCTTCGTGTGCATTCAGCGGTACAAGAGACGGCTTCGGCTCAACGATTGTATGCCCCGCCTGACGTGCAAGGTCATAGCCGTCACCTGTTGAACCTGTTGCCTGATAGGACATACCTCCCGTTGCAATAAGCACACTGTCAGCATAGAACTCTTCATCATCAAAGGTACGCACACCTTTAAGCTCACCGTTTTCAATGATAAGCTCTTTTGCACGTGCATTGACAATCTCTGCGCCGTCATCCGTTCCGTAATGTACAAGTGCATCAACAATATCAAGAGCCTTGTCCGACACAGGGAAAACACGGTTTCCTCTTTCACATTTGAGAGGAACTCCCATATCTTCAATAAGCTCAATTGTATCCTGAGGCATAAAATTTGAAAAAGCACTGTAAAGAAAACGTCCGTTGACAGGAACATTAGCAATAAGCTCGTTCAGCTCCTTACAGTTATTCGTAACATTGCATCTGCCCTTACCCGTAATAACAACCTTACGTGCAGGTCTTTCGTTACGTTCAAGTATCGTAACATCCTTACCCAAACCGGATGCAGTGCCTGCTGCGATAAGTCCCGCCGCACCTGCTCCTATTATCAATACCTTATCCGCCATAATTTCTCCAATCCTGAATACACAATAATACTTATATATTTTATAATAAAAAAACGAAAATTGCAATACAAGCAATTGACTTTAATTGTATAAATAAGGTATACTTAATTCATACTTAATTACGGAGGTAATTTTATGGGACTCGGTTCACATGTTTTATGGTACAATCACCCTGCAAAAGAGTGGGTTGAGGCACTTCCTCTCGGAAACGGAAGCCTCGGTGCAATGGTTTTCGGCGGATGCGACAAGGAAACAATCGGCCTTAACCTCGACACTCTCTGGTCAGGTTATTCACATAAATACGTTGTTGAAAACAAGTTTGAGCATTTTGTAAAGGCTCGTGACCTTGCTTTAAGCGGCAAGATGATTGAGTCAAGAGATTATATTGAAGAGAATTTCACAGGAGATGACTGCGAATGGTATCTTCAGCTCGGCAAGCTTACAATAACTTCAAACATTCATATGTGTGCAAGAAAATACAGACGTGAGCTTGACATTGCAACGGCTGTTACAAAGGCTGAATTCACAGCAAACGACACTGAATACACAAGAGAAGGCTTTATCAGCCATCCTGACAAGGTGCTTGTTTACTCAATGACAGCCCAGGGCAAGAAAAAGCTCGACTTCAATGCAATGATCAGATGCGACCTTAAATACGACGTTGAGGTAAGCGGTGATACATATATTCTCCGCGGCATCTGCCCGTCACACATTGATTTTTCAAAAGATCCTATCCCCGGTCCTGAATACTACGAGGGAGAGAAAAAGGGCATTGAATTCTGCTGTATGTTCAAGGTTATAACCGACGGACAGCTCAAGGCAACAAAGAAATATCTCAATGTTTCAGACGCTACATATGCAAACATTATTCTCACAGCCGAAAGCAATTTCGAAGGTTGGGACAAGCCTCTTTACAAATCCACTAAGGATTACGAAGGCACCTGCCGTGAAACAATTGCAGCTGCAGTTGAAAAGGGCGTTGATGAATTAAAAGCTCGTCACATTGCAGACCACAAAAAGTATTACGACAGAGTTTCAATCGACCTCGGCAACAGCAAGAAGGACGGCACTCCCACAAACCGCAGACTTCACGAATTCCTTCGCAACAAGGAAAACGACAATGATCTTTACTGTCTTCTTTTCAACTTCGGTCGCTACCTTACAATCGCAGGCTCAAGAGCAGGCTCTCAGGCTATGACACTCCAGGGTATCTGGACATTCAGAATGTGTTCACCGTGGCGTTCAAACTACACAACTAACATCAATACAGAAATGAACTACTGGCCGACAATGGCTTGTTCTCTTTCCGAGATGAACGCTCCGCTTATCGATTTCATCAAGGAGCTTTCAGAATCAGGTAAAGAAGTTGCAAAGAATTATTACAATGCAAACGGCTTCTGTGTTCACCACAACGTTGACCTTTGGAGAATTCCTACTCCGTCAAAGGGCAATCCCGTATGGTCATTCTGGCCAATGGCAGGTGCATGGTTCTGCCGCCACCTTTACGAGCAGTACGAATATACACTCGATAAAGATTTCCTTAAGGGTACAGCATTGCCGATTATGGAATCTGCTGCAAGATTCTGCCTTGATCTTCTTATTGAAGACAAAGACGGTTATCTTATTTTCGCTCCTGCAACATCACCGGAAAATGAATACAAAATCGGCAGACAGGATTGCTCAGTCAGCGAGACAACCTATATGACAATGGGTATAATCCGTGACCTTTTCCAGAATATTCTCAAGTCAGCCGATGTCCTCGGTGCTGACAGCGATGTTATTGCAGAAATCAAAGAAAAGAATCCGAAGCTTCTTCCTTTCAGAACAGGCTCACAGGGACAGCTTCTTGAATGGTACAAGGATGAGGTAGGCTTTGACCAGTACCACCGTCACGTTTCTCATCTTTATTCACTCTTCCCTGCAGATCTTATTTCAGTTGATAAAACACCTGACCTTGCAAAGGCTGCAAGAAGAACACTTGAACTCCGTGGTGACAACGGTACAGGCTGGAGCCTTGGCTGGAAAATCAACTTCTGGGCAAGACTTCGCGACAAGGAAAAAGTTATCAAGCTTATCGACAATCAGCTCAGATACATCAATCCGAGATATCCGCGTGGCAGAGGCGGCACATTCCCGAATATGTTCGATGCACATCCGCCATTCCAGATTGACGGTAACTTCGGTGCTACAAGCGGTATCGCTCAGGCTCTTATGCAGTCTTTTGAAAACAGAATTCTTATCCTCCCCGCACTTCCCGACAAGTGGGCTGACGGCCACATTCACGGTCTTACAGCAAAGGGTGGCGTAAAGGTTGACATCGACTGGGCTGACAACAAGCTTACAAAGCTCACTTTGGACGGTAAGGGTGATTACGAAATCATCTATGGTGACAAGACTGTCAAGGTTGCACTTGACGGCAAAAAGGATGTTGAAATTTAATGATTGCTGATCTTTACGATTTTGATAAAACTATATTCAACGGAGAATCCGGCACATACTTTTATCTTTTTGAGTTAAGACGACATCCGCGTTTTCTTCTTAACATTCCGTGGCATATTGTAACGCTCATCGGATTTCTTCTCGGAATTATCCCGACAGAAAAATTCAAGGAAGCGTTTTACGGTCCTTTGAAAACCGTCGATGTTGAAGAAGAAACAAAGCTTTTCTGGGAGAAATACGCGTACAAAATCAACCCGTATTTCGTTAACCGTGATAAAAGTGTAAAGACTATCGTCTGCTCCGCCTCCCCTGTTTTTCAGATTAAACCGATTTGTGACAAACTCGGTGTTGACCTTATTGTTGCAACAGAGTTTGACCCGAAGACAGGCAAAGCAATCGGGCTTAACTGTAAGGACGGTGAGAAAATCGTTCGCATGGAGAAAGATGCCGCTGAATATACTATCAGAGATGTTTACACCGACAATCTTAAATCCGACGGTCCTCTGCTTACCCTTGCAACGAGAAATAAGTTTCACGTTGTTAAAGGTAAAGTAAATAAAATCAATTAAAATAAGGCTGTGTACAATCTGTACACAGCCTTTAGCTTTATTTAACTCCCAGCAATTCCTCAAATTTAGTTTCGCTCATTTTATTTCCTTTTTCATCAAAGAAAAATCCGTTATCAAAATATGCAACAAACTTTCCTTGCGGAGTATAATACTTCACCTGAATGGCATTTCCCATTTCATCGGTACCCGTTACAATGTAATAGTATACCATTTTTCCGTTCTCGTAAACGTCCTCTTTTGCAACATTACCGTTTTCATCATAATGAGCAATCACATATGCTCTGCTGTCCGAACCGAATTTTTCACTAGTTTTCGGGCTTCCGACGGTATACTGAGGTTTTGTCATTGAATAATTCGGATCAATTGTGCTTTTGGAATGTGACGTTGCTGAAGATGTTGTTGACTCCGAATCATCAGCCTTGTCACCGCAAGCAACAAACATCGAAAGAATAACGGTTAATATTGAAACACAAACAATAATTTTTTTCATATTTTCATCCTTTTGACAATAATTTCATTATGTTATTGATATATTAACGTAAAAAATAAAAAAAGTCAAAAAAATTTCAAAAAAAGTATTGACATTTCCTGAAAATCAATTATAATAACAGTAACAATTATCATTATTGATAACTTGAAGGCAAAAAGGAGGTCATACAATGGCAGTAACAAAACACAGTAAACAGCGTGATGCAATTATCGATGAGTTATGCCAAAGGCATGACCACCCGACAGCCGAGGAGCTTTACCTGGCTCTTAAAATGAAGATGCCGAACTTGAGCCTCGGAACTGTATACAGAAACCTGAATATGCTTTCCGATGACGGAACAATTCAGAAAATCTCAGTCGGCGGCGCCGATCACTTCGACGGCAACGCATTAAATCATTATCATATGCTCTGTTCGGAGTGCAAACGTCTTTACGATGTTGCCTACCCCGTGATTGAGGATATCGAAGAAAAAGCAGTAAACTTTGTAGACGGAAAGATTACATCACACACGATAACGTTTATCGGATTGTGTAACGGATGTCTGCATTAAATATAAAAAATTAATTATTTAAAATTATTTTGGAGGTAAATTATTATGGCAAAATGGGTATGTAGCGTATGCGGTTATGTTCACGAGGGAGATTCAGCACCTGAATTCTGCCCGCAGTGTAAAGTTCCTGCAGAGAAGTTCAACAAGCAGACAGAAGGTATGGCATGGGCAGCAGAGCACGTTGTAGGTGTTGCTCAGGGTGTTTCAGAAGACATCATTATGGACCTTCGTGCAAACTTTGAAGGTGAATGTACAGAAGTAGGTATGTACCTTGCTATGGCTCGTGTAGCTCATCGTGAAGGCTACCCAGAAATCGGTATGTAT
>JAZRNR010000115.1:0-8821 GCA_045648305.1 Acutalibacteraceae bacterium | reverse complement strand
ACATCCTTGCCGTGGATGTGCTCACCTTCCTGCTTCCCTGCACGATTGCGGCAATTATGGCAAATAATCTTTACCGCAAAAAAATGCTCGAAGATATAAGCATCGCACACAAAGCAACATCCGACCCGAACGTGCTTAAATATTCACTTATCCGTCGTGGCGGTGTTTCGCTTTTCGCTGCGTTCGCAGCTTTTATGGCAGAGAGCTATCTGCCGTCGATTATCATGTCAGTTGTAAATAATTTTATATACTAATATAAATTATCAGGAGGAGTTTACAATGAAAATTAAAAAGGCTATTATCCCCGCAGCAGGTCTCGGTACAAGAGTTCTGCCCGCATCAAAGGCAGTGCCGAAAGAAATGCTCAACATCGTTGACAAACCGGCAATCCAGTACATCGTAGAAGAGGCTGCTGCTGCAGGTATCGAAGACATTCTCATCATCACAAACCGCGGTAAGGGCGTTATCGAGGATCATTTTGACCACAGCTATGAGCTTGAGGACAAGCTTTCAAAGAATCCTTCAAAGAAGGATCTTTACGAAGATGTTCTTGCTTGTTCAAATATTGCAAACGTTTATTTCATCCGTCAGAAGGAAACAAAGGGTCTCGGCCACGCAATTATGTGTGCAAAGAGCTTTGTAGGTAACGAGCCGTTCGCTATCCTTTACGGTGACGATGTTATCATCAACAACGAATATCCTGTAACAAAGCAGCTTGTTGACATTTACGAGCAGACAGGTAAGGGCGTTGTAGGCGTTAAGGAAGTGCCGAGAAAGGACGTTTCAAAGTACTGTTCACTTGACATCACACACCACGAAGATAATGAAAAGGTTATGGATGTTCACAACATCATCGAGAAGCCGACAGACGATCAGATTATGTCTTGCTACTCAATCCTCGGCCGTGTTGTTGCTCCTCCGCAGGTATTTGATTACCTTGCAGAAGACCTTGCAAACACACCCGAAGGCGAAGAGCTTTACTTCACAGATACACTCACACGTCTTGGTAAGGAAGGCAACCTTCTTGCTCTTGATTTCGACGGTATCCGTTACGATATGGGTAACAAGCTCGGCATCATGAAGGCTAACTGCGAAGTTGCTCTTGACCACGACGAAATCGGTGAAGACTTCAAGGCTTATATCAAGGACCTTGCAGCAAAGCTTTAATATCTGAACATAAAAAAAGGACGGGATGACCCGTCCTTTTTTATATCCTCAGAAGTTGTTTTTTGAGTTTTTCGATGAAATTCAGTCTTCTGAAAAAGACTTCTGCAAAAACAATTTCAACAAAAATCATTACAAGAGTCTGCCACACTCTTGTTGTAAAAAGAGCCGCAAACGAAGAATGATACAATATTGAAAGCCACAATGTATTAAGAAGCAAACCACACACAATCTGCTCTGTAATAACGCTTACAGCAATCTTTGCTGTTGTGCATTTCTCTCCCAAGGCTATACCGTAAATAAAGCCTGAAAGAGCAGCCGTTACGGTGAATCCGGGGAAAAACGCACCCGAAGGGAAGAGCGTTGCACCAATCAGGTCGCTCACCGCCGCAACGATAACACCGCCCGAAGCCCCGTAGAGATAACCTGCAAACATCAGCGGCACGAAAGAAAATCCGATTTTCAGGAATTGCAGATTGATTGAAAGAAATCTTGAAAGCACAACCTGCAAGGCAATCAGCAATGCCAGCGTCGCAAGCTTCACGGTATTATTTTTAAATCTTTTTGTTTTTTCGTTTCTGTTCAAAAAAAACTACCTCCCATCATCCGTAATGAATAATAGAGAGGTGTTTATACTCGGTACTATTCAGCGGGATGCGACTGTTGCACTTCCTTCCGACGGACAACTCCCCGTCCCGTCGGCATCAAACGCACAACCGTCTACTCTGAAATTATTTTGTGAAATTATTATATATCAAATTCTCAAAAAGTAAAGACTATTTTTCTGAAAAGCCTTCAACTTTCATATAATCCTTTGATTTTGACTTGATATAAACCGTAAGAGCAACACCGAACGGAATTGCAAGAACGGTCATAAGCTTTTTCGGCGACTCCTGAATAAACCTGCCGTTTCGGCTTATGATTGAGCTTGAAACGTAATGAATGCAGTTTCGGAAAACATCCTTTACGTCGTTGCTTTCTTTCATACTCTCCTTGCGGACAAAAGCAAAACCCTTCGGATTTCTGAGATACTGCCTGAACATATTTGTGCTTGAGCCGTCCTGCTGATATTCAACAACACAAACAGGCTCGTTAAGAATAACGAGGGTGTATTCCTTATCCGCTTTTTCATATTTGTACGCAAGGGAAACATATTTTTCTCCCTCAAAAGTCGGATAGGGAGGATATTTATTCATAACATCGTTGCGGTAGATAAGCTTCTTGTCGCCTTTGCCGCCTCTCTGATAAAATCCGCCAAGGGTTGTGTCCGTACGGTCAGCTTCAAGCTCCGTTCCGATTACTTTTCCGTTCTCAAGAATATCCAGGGCGATTATTCCTGCATACTTTTCATCGCGGTGCTTTTCCCAACACGCAACAATTTTTTCAACGGCATCGTCCGTCATATAATCGTCAGAATCAATGCAGACCGAAAGCTCCGTGTCCATATTTTCATATGCACAGTTGTGTGCCGTATGCATACCGCCGTTTTCTTTGTAAACATATTTTATTTCAAAGCCGTTATCTTTTTTCTGCCATTCTTTGATAAGCTGTGCGGTATTGTCCGTTGAACCGTCGTCAACAACAAGCCAGATGAAATCCTTGCTTGTCTGACGAACAAGACTTTCATAACAAAGATGAATTGAATAATCTCTGTTATATGCAGGGGTAAACACCGTCAGGGTTTTATTTTTTGTGTTCATTTAAGTAAAACTCCTCAAGCCATTCGGCATTTTCTTTAATGTCAAACTTTGCTGCAGAAATTTCTTTGAGTGTATTTTTTCTCTCGTAGCCGTTTGCATATTTCAGCACTTGCTCTGCCCAGAATCCTGCAGGTTTTTCAAGAGAAACCGTTTCAACATTCCCTGTAATTTTACAATCATCGGGAATTGATTCGGAAATTATGCACCTGATTCCCGAGGACTGTGCCTCAACGAGAGTAACAGGCAAACCTTCATAAAGCGACGGGAAAAGAAAAACATCGGAAGCAAGAAGGATGTCGTTAACATCATCGCGCAATCCCATAAATCTTACGTTTTCGTCGAGATTGAGTGAAGCAACCTTCTGCCTGATTTTTTCTTCAAGCTCGCCTGCACCGACAAGCAGCAGGGCAGAGTTGCTGTTTTTTTCTTTTATTTCCTTAAAGATGTCAATCAAGAACGTGTGGTTTTTCTGTGAATTGAATCTGCCGACGTGGCAGACAACAAATTTGCCTTCAAGGTTAAGTTTTGCTCGCATTTCTTCTGCTCTCTGCTCGTTCCACGAAAATCTATCGGCATCAACGGCATTGTTCATCATAACGAATTTATCGCTGTTTTTCTCACCGAAAAGCCAGTTGCCTGCTTCAATTCCGCAGATAAACATATGGTCGGTATATTTTCTTATTCTGTGCTTGAAATAGTTCCGCACAAGGTCTTTTATCTTTTCAATAAGGGTTTCGTCGCTGAAATGAGGTGCATTATGAGCATGGCAGACAGTACATTTAATTCCTCTTGACTTCGCTTCTTTAAAAACATAGTAACCAAGCTCGGACATATGGGAATGAATCACGGAATACTCCTTATGCTCGTCAAAAAACTCGGCAACCTTCGCCTTGTACTCTTTGAAATGACCCGGTTGTACGGGAGGCATACGATAAATTCTTCCACCGAGAGCTTCGATTTCATCGTCATAAGCACCCTTTTCTTCGCGGTGCACCATAAAATCGAACTGTACCTTTGTGCGGTCGACGTTACGGTAATAATTCATTACCATTGTTTCCGCACCGCCGCGGTTCATAATCGTAAAAAGATTAAGTATTCTGACAGGCTCGCTCATAAAAACCCTCCTCTCAATTACAATCGACTTTATTATACAGTTTTTGTCGTTGTTTGTAAAGTGAATTATCACCGCAACCTGACGGAACACTGTAAGCAAAATAAAACGCGATGACTTCCGACACCGCGTTAGTTATTTATACCTGTCTTGCGATTAAATCGTCAAAACTTTCTCTTTTAACTGCAACGTAATCTTTGTCACCGTCAAGCATAATGACGGGCGGTTTGCAGATTGCGTTATAGTTTGAGCTCATAGCGAAGTTGTATGCACCTGTTGTAAGAACAGCGATTGTGTCGCCACGTTCAGGCTTCGGGATTTTAACACCTTCCTGAATAAGGTCACCGCTTTCACAGCAACGTCCTGCGATTGTGCACTCGTAGTCAGCCTCTTCGTTTGCTTTGTTAGCAACCATAACAGTGTACGGTGACTGATAAAGAGCATAACGGGGGTTGTCGGGCATACCGCCGTCGATTGAAACGTAGTTCTTGAAGCCCTTGATTTCCTTTCGTGTGCCTGCTGTGTAGAGCGTAAGTCCTGCATCTGCAACAATGCTTCTGCCGGGCTCCATAAGGATTGTCGGCATTGTCACACCGTGCTTTGCACATTCAGCCTTGACAAGCTCTGCAATTCCCTCGATGTTCTTTGCATAGTCGATTTCGGGGTCAGACTCAACATACTTGACACCCATACCGCCACCGAGGTTGAGAACACTTGCTTCAAAACCAAGCTCGGTTTTCATATCTGCAAGGAATTTAATCATGATAACAGCTGCGTCACAGAACGGGTCATATTCAAAAATCTGTGAACCGATGTGGCAGTGATAACCCATAAGAGCGATGTTCTCTTTGGAAAGAGCAAGCTCAACAAGCTCCTTAGCCTGTCCTGTTTCAATAGCCGCACCGAACTTTGAGTCAACGTTACCTGTGCTGATTTTAGCGTGAGTGTGAGGGTCAATGCCGGGTGTAAGACGAAGAATAATCTTCTGCTTTATGCCCTTGTTGCCTGCCTCACGGTCGATTGCGTTAAGCTCCTCAACGTTATCGCAGACGAAATAGCCGATGCCGTTTTCAATTGCAAAAGCGATATCGAAGTCTGTCTTGTTGTTACCGTGGAAGAACGCGTTTTCCATCGGGAATCCTGCCTTGACAGCTGTGTAAAGCTCACCGGGAGAAACGACGTCAATGCCCATATTTTCTTCTTTCATAATCTCGTAAATTCTCTTGAAGCAGAGTGATTTACTTGCAAAAAGAGGCATTGAGCTTCCGCCAAAGAATTCGCTCATCGCATTTTTATAAATACGGCACTTTTCTCTTATTTTGTTTTCGTCCATTATATATGCAGGGGTCTGATACTTTTCTGCAAGTTCAACAGTATCGTGGCCTGCAAAGGTAAGATGACCTTTTTCGTTAACACCAAGGTTGTTACAGATCATTTTAAAACATCCTTTCAGGGGAGGGTTTAAAGCATATGCGCTCTGATTTCATCGCCTGATTTGTCGATGAGGAGTGCGGGTGCGATATCGAAAACTGTCTTACAGCCTGATTCGCCGTTCTGATTAAGTCTGTATGCCGCACGTGCATATGTTGCAAGAACACTGCCTGTGAACTCGGGATTTGATTCGAGGTTAAGGCTGTATTCAATAGTGTGCTTTGTGTTAAGGTCGAAGCCTGTGAAACCGCTTCGGATAACGCGTCCGCCGTGGGGAATACCCATATGGTCACGCTGAAGCTCTTCAAGAGAGATGAAGTTTACTGTTGTGTCATAGTCAGCAAAGTAATTCGGCATTGTAACGATTTCGTTTTCAATACGAGCCTTGTCTGCACCTTCTTCAACAACAACGTAGCATTCTCTTGTGTGCTTCTGTCTTGTTGTAAGCTCAGGGTTTTCACCGTTACGGACACTCTCAACAGCACTTTCAACTGGAACTGTATACTGACGTGCATCAATAACACCGTCGATTCTGCGGATTGCATCCGAATGTCCCTGGCTTACGCCCTTGCCCCAGAATGTGTAGTCATTACCGTGGGGGAGGATTGCGTTCATATAAAGACGGTTGAGCGAGAACATTCCCGGGTCCCAGCCGACTGAAATGATAGCGATTTTGTTGCCCGCTTTTGCCTTCACATCTGTGTTTGCAAAATGCTCGGGGATTTTTGCGTGAGTGTCAAAGCTGTCGATAACATTGAAGTTTTCTGCAATAGCGGGAGTTGATTCGGGAAGATCCCTTGCACTTCCGCCGCAGTTGATGATAACGTCAATGTCGTCTTTATAGTCTGTGATTTTATCAAAAGGATATACCTTGACACCCTCAGTTTTAATTTTAACTGAGTCGGGGTCGCGTCTTGAAAAAACAGCGACAAGCTCCATATCGGGATTATTTTTAACGGCAGCTTCAACGCCCTTGCCGAGGTTGCCGTAACCTGCTATACCAATTCTGATCATAGGTTTTCCTCTCATTCAACAATATTGTTCATATTGTAAAGTCCTGCAGGCTTTCCGAGGATAAACTCTGCTGCAGAAACTGCACCCTCTGCGAAAAGTGCTCTTGAATGAGCTTCGTGCTTGAGGGTGATTGTCTGGCTGTCTGTTGAAACAAGAACTTCGTGAATGCCGACGATGTTTCCTCGTCTTACAGCGTGAACACCGATTTCGTTCTTCTCTCTTTTTGCCATTCCTTCACGGCCGAAAACGAACTGAGCCTTTTCGCGTACAGACTTGATTGCGTTTGCAATCATAAGTGCCGTACCGCTCGGAGCGTCAAGCTTACGGTTGTGATGTGTTTCAACAATTTCAATGTCAGCGTCGGACATTGTTGCCGCAGCCTTGACAGCAAGCTCACAAAGAAGTGCAACACCGAGCGACATATTTGCAGAGTGGAAAACTGCAATCTTCTTGCCTGCTTCCTCAATAAGAGCAAGCTCTTCGGGGGTGTGACCTGTTGTTGCAACAACTGTCGGAATGTTATTCTTCACGGCATAATCAAGAAGGTCTTTTGTGCCGAGGTGGTTGGAGAAATCGATGATGATATCTGCTTCACCGCTGAAATCGTTAATGTCAGTATAGCATCCGCTTTCAGCAGCCATTTTATCTATCTTTGCCGCAACTGTCATGGTTTCGGAAGCTTCAACAATTTTTTCAACTTCCTTACCCATTCTGCCGCAGGCACCGTTTATAAGTACCTTTATCATGCGATCAACCCCTGCTGACGCATAAGATTAAGAAGAACAGCCTTGTGTGCGTCTTCCATCGGAGTGAGCGGAAGGCGGAGATAGTCTTCGCCGTAACCCATAGCAGCCATAGCAGCCTTTACAGGGATCGGGTTAACTTCGCTGAAGAGAGCGTTGATAAGCGGAAGGTAATCAAGCTGCATCTTAAGAGCTTCGTCTGTCTTGCCTTCAAAGAACTTGTGGCACATCTGTGAAGTCTCTTTCGGCATAAGGTTTGAAAGAACAGAGATAACACCTGAACCGCCGACTGAAAGAAGGGGAATGATCTGGTCGTCATTACCTGAATAGAGGTCAAGTCTGTCACCAACGATTGCCATTGTTTCAACAATCTTTGAAATGTTACCGCTTGCTTCCTTGATACCTGTAATCATCGGGTGGTCAGCAAGGATACCGTATGTTGCCGGCTCGATGTTGCAGCCTGTTCTTGAAGGAACATTGTAAAGGATGCAGGGCTTTGTGCTTTCGTCAGCAATAGCTGTGAATGTCTTGATAAGACCGTTCTGAGTTGCCTTGTTGTAGTAAGGAGTAACAAGGAGCATACCTTCGTAACCGATTTCACAAGCGAACTTTGTAAGGTCGATTGCGTATGCTGTGTCGTTTGAGCCTGTACCTGCGATCATCGGAACTCTGCCTGCTGCACGCTTGTATGCAAACTCAAGAGCATCTCTGTGCTCTTCGTCGGAAAGTGTTGAGCCTTCGCCTGTTGTACCGCAGATAACGAGAGAGTCAATGCCTTCTTCAATCTGCCAGTCGATGAGCTTGCCGAAGTTTTCGTAGTCGATACCTTCTGCATTAAGCGGTGTGATGAGGGCTGTAGAAGCACCTCTGAAAATGCTGTTTTCTGTCATTTTAAAAACTCCTTTTTATTGGATAATAAGCAATAAAAAATAGCCGATTTGCATCGACTACCCGAATTTATTCCGGCAATACAGCCGTGAAAAAATGTAAGATAGCTCTCCGCATATGCGACAATAGGCGGGATCTTATTCCCGACTACCAGCTCAGTCCTGGCACAGACTGCCTTCGGCAACGATTCCTTTCGCAACTGCCGTAAGCCTTGCCACAGCCTTGAATAACAGTTGGTACTGATAATGCGATGCGCCTCTATCGTTAATTTTTTATTAACTTTCGGATATGTTAACATACTATATTATAAATTGCAAGAGTTTTTTCGTTATTTTTTTAACTTTTTATTTGGTATATAAGAGAAAAGCTTTCGCGTGAAATATTTCTTATTGCGAAACAAAAATGAAGTCCTCTTGCGGATATTATACCAAGCAGACAAAATTGGTTTGGTCAGGTTCTTCGATTTTGCACAATCTATCTCTGTGCTCGTAGGGACCGGCCTCCCGGACGGTCCGCAGATTACGCTGAATTAACGGACGGTCGAGGACGCCCGTCCCTACGCAGTTGATTGAAACAGGGTTAGTAGGGGCGATTCACGAATCGACCGTTAAAGCAGAACAAAATTTAAAGGGACGTCGAGGACGTCGTCCCCTACACGGTTATTTGAAACTGGGTTCGTAGGGCACGACGTTTACGACGTGCCGATATTCTGCTGTATTTAACGGTGTGTCGCAAGCGTCACACCCTACAAGAAGGTTTTAAACATCCTG
>JAZRNR010000114.1:0-3997 GCA_045648305.1 Acutalibacteraceae bacterium | reverse complement strand
TGGTCTTACAGCTGACCTTGGCGGTTCAACAAAGATCGGCGTATTCGGCAAGGAATTCCCTGACCGTTTCTTCAACGTAGGTATTGCTGAGCAGAACATGTTCGGTATTGCTGCAGGTATGGCAAAGGCAGGTCTTGTTCCTTTCGTTTCAACATTCTCAATCTTCGCTGCTCTTCGTTCTGCTGACCAGATTCACACAGACATCTGCTATCAGAACGTAAACGCTAAGATTATTGCTACACATTCAGGTACATCTTTCGGCCAGGCAGGTTCAACTCACCACGCAATCTGCGATATGGCTGTTATCCGTTCAATGCCGAACATCACACTCATCTGCCCTGCAGACGGTGTTGAAACAGCAGAAGCTGTTCAGGCTGCTTACGATAACTTCGGCCCGTACTACATCCGTATCAACCGCGGTTTTGACCGTGTTCTCTACGGTAAGGATTACGGCAAGGAGTACAAGTTTGAAGTTGGTAAGGCAATCGAAGTTAACCCCGGTACAGATATTACTGTTATCGCTTGCGGTTCTTGCGTTTACCAGGCTTACCAGGCTGCTAAGTTCCTTGAGAACGCTGACGGACTTAAGGTTCGCGTTCTTGATATGCATACAATCAAGCCTCTTGATAAGGAAGCTGTTCTTAAGGCTATCCAGGAAACACGCCGTATCATCACAGTTGAAGACCACACAATTCTCGGCGGTCTCGGCTCTGCTGTTGCAGAAGTTATGGCTGAAGCAGGTAAGGGTTGTGCATTCACACGTC
This sequence comes from Acutalibacteraceae bacterium, assembly GCA_045648305.1. Classification (GTDB taxonomy): domain Bacteria; phylum Bacillota; class Clostridia; order Oscillospirales; family Acutalibacteraceae; genus CAG-488. Next base: position 3,233 of record JAZRNR010000114.1, on the reverse strand, counting down.
TTGGTCTTAATGACCAGTTTGCTCCTATCGGCCTTCACGAAGACATTATGTCAATGCTCGGTATTGACTGTAACGGTATCGTAAACGCTGTTCGTGAAGCTATGAACAAGGACTTCGAAGAAGACGACGATTGGGACGACGAAGTATAATTTGAAAGGGTGGTTTACAAATGGCAAACGAAGTTTTATTAACCAATAAAATCTTCCTCAATGCTGCGTTACCTCTCCTGAAGGTTATTGCAAACGACGTTCCGAGCCTCGCTAAAAAGTTTGAGAAGGTTCATTGTATTTATCAGGTAAGTGCTCTTGACCCCTCTGCTCCCGACGGCAAGTATGCTACTCACTTCACAGTTAACAACGGTGAATGGAAAGTATGCGCTGATAAGGTTGCAACAAACGCTCACATCGAGCTTGAGTTCAAGAACATGGAAACAATGAACGCATTTTTCAAGGGCAAAATCGGCCCCTCTACTCTTCCGAAGATGAAGGGTGTTGTTAAAAAGCCTTTGGAATTTGCAGCATTTATGATGGTTCTCCTCAAAATGTCTTCACTTCTTACAATCACAGAGGCTCCCGCAGATGAGGAAACTCAGAAGCTCGCAGTTAAGTGCTTCTTCTACCTTCTTTCATCAGGTATCAGCCAGCTCAACAAGCACGGACACGAAGGTGTTCATGACTGGGCTTCAAAGAGTCCCGACCGTGTTTATGCATGGGCAGTTGACGGTTATCCTGAAGTTTCTGCTTTCCTTCGCGTTAAGGCAGGTAAGACACGTTCAGGCCGCGGCACATACAAGAGAGCTATGCCGTTCTTCACAATGAGATTTGACTCTCTCCCGAGTGCATTGGGCATTCTTCTTTCAACAGACGATATGCTTGAATCCACAAAGAGAGGTAAGCTCATCATGGACGGTGCTCCTGAATTCGGTGCACAGATCGGTGATTTCATGATGCAGGTCGGCGATTACGCTAAATAAGATGAATTTAAACGGTATCGGATTTCTCCGATACCGTTTTTTCTTGCATTTTACATTGCTTTAGTGTTATAATTCATATATCAAAATAATCGGAAGTGATAATAATGAAACATTATGAATCAATAATCATCGGTCACATTTCACTTGACCATAACACTGACCACCTCGGAAATTCTGCTGACATTATGGGCGGCGCAGTTACATATTCATCTGCATCCGCATACGCTCTCGGTCACAAGGTTGCCGCAGTAACAAAGCTCAACGAAGCTGACGTTTACAGACTCGATTCCCTTACAATTCCCAGAGAGGATGTATACTGCATCTTCTCCCCTTCTTCATACAATATGGATAATCAGTATTTCACAGCTGATAAAGAGAGAAGAAAGTGCATGTGCATGAGTATGGGCACACCCTTCACTATTGAAGATATTCCGAAGGATATCAGCGGTGACATCTACCATTTCGCAGGTCTTGTTTACGGCGACTTCTCAAGCGAAATGATCAAAGAAGCTTCAAAGCTCGGCAAGGTTGCTGTTGACGTACAGGCTTGTCTTCGACACGCCAGTGACGATCACACGATGTATTTCGAAGATTGGGCAGACAAAATGGAGGTGCTCCCCTATATCGATTTTCTCAAAACCGATGCTGCTGAGGCCGAAATCATGACAGGACTTGAGGACAGATACGAGGCTGCAAAGCTTCTTCACTCCTGGGGTGCAAAGGAAATTATGATAACTCACAATACCGAGGTTATCATTTACGACGGTAAGGATTTCTACTCAGTACCTATCAGAGCAAGAAACCTTTCAGGCCGTACAGGCAGAGGCGACACAACGTTTGGTGCTTATATAACAGAAAGACTCTCACATTCCATCAAAGACGCTCTGCTTTATGCTACAGCTACCGTTTCAATAAAAATGGAAACTCCCGGTCCGTACAAAGGAACGAGAGCCGACATTGAAAATTATATTGATGAGCTTTACAGTGATATTAAATAATCATATATAAAATAAGAATCCCGAAGATAATTCGGGATTCTTTCTTTATTATATACTCAATACAGTTATGCTTACTGCCGCAAGGATTATACCGAGAACCTTCAGAAACTGAGGTTTTTCTTTGAAGAATATAAACGAATAAATTGCCGAGAGCACCAATACACCGCCGTTTTCAACAGTATATAATACTGCAGTGTTGACCATCGGAATTACAAGTACAAGGATATTGATTGCAAGTGCCGCACTCGCAAGACACAACACCAAGGGAAGGATGGATTTTTTGTTCATTCTGAAGGCTTTTAAAGTGTCTTTTTTCTCTTTGAAAGCGAGCTGAACGAATGCGATTATGCCCATAATACCGTATGTAAGAATAATCATTTCGTTCTTCTGTGAAACATCGTAATCCGACTGCATTTTAAGTAATGTGCCATACATACCGTTTGAAAGGAAAAGCAATGCACAGAAAACATAATAGCTCCACGGTGTACGTTCACCTTTTTTCTTAAAATCCTTATAGTTCATAAGGATAAATGAAACTAGCATAAGAGCGATTGCCGTATACTGATACCACACAAGCTTGTCTCCGAGTAAGATTGTGGTATACATCAGCGGAACGAGAATACATCCGAAAAGCATTGCGACATTCATAAAAGCATATGAACCTTTTGAGCTTGCTTTTATAAGCGACGTGTTGTATGTAAAAAGCACCACTGCATTCAGTGAGCCGAACAACAACGTAATCGGTGACATATTAAACTTAAAGCCTATCCATGCCCACGTAAACAACGCAATCGCTATACTTTCAAGCACGCAGAATATGGGTGATGCATTTTCAGGCTTGCCGGGATATTTATTGGTGTACATAGTACAGAATAAAGTCTGAAAGCTGTATAGAACAACTATCAGTAAAATTAAAAGTGCTGAGGTCATTAAGAAATTCTCCTTTATTATATCGTATTTTTATAGTGAAACTAACATAAATATTAACAAACAAAAACTTATTAAAATTTATTCACTTTATATTCTCATTTACAGTTATATCATAAACTTCTTGCTTTTTCAATGATGCATCGCCGTTGGCGATATGATGTTATTCTTTGAATAATTATGTCGCTCCCTTTGGTCGCAATGATATGATGTTTACCTCTAAACATTAGGTAAACCCGACATCATTAGCATAAGCGGCTTCATTAGTGAATCTACATCATTTGCCGAAGGCAAACATCATTCAAAAAAGCCTGATTTGTCTATCGGACAAATCA
>JAZRNR010000113.1:0-6128 GCA_045648305.1 Acutalibacteraceae bacterium | reverse complement strand
TCCCGAAGGATATTGATTTATGGAATTACACGAAAACAGTCAGGCACCTGAGGTCGCGATGCTCGTCGGCATCGATATGGACACCTACGATGCCGAAGTTTCGATTGATGAGCTTGAAGAGCTTGCACGCACTGCAGGTGCCGTTGTCTGTGCAAAAACATTGCAGAAGCGTGACCGTCCCGACTCGGCAACATATGTCGGCAGCGGCAAGCTTGAAGAAATCAAAGAATTTGCTGAAGCAAACGATGTTGATCTGCTTATTTTTGACGGTGAGCTTACTCCGTCACAGCAGAGAAACATTGAAAACGAAACGGATATACGTGTTATCGACCGTACAACATTGATTCTTGATATCTTTGCCGCAAGAGCCAGAAGCGGTGAAGGTAAAATTCAGGTTGAGCTTGCTCAGCTGAAATATTCTCTTCCGCGACTTGGCGGTAAGGGCGTTCAGCTTTCAAGGCTTGGTGGCGGTATCGGCACGCGAGGTCCCGGTGAAACAAAGCTTGAGAGCGACAGACGTCACATCCGAAGAAGAATTCAGAGCCTTGAAGAAGATCTCAGAGAAATTGCGAAACGTCGCGAACAACTTCGTACAAGACGTGAAAAAGACGGAGTTGAAACAGTTGCAATCGTCGGCTACACAAATGCAGGTAAGTCAACGCTTATGAATGCACTTACGAATGCGGGTGTTCTTGCAGAAAACAAGCTTTTCGCAACTCTTGACCCGACTTCGAGAGCATTGATTCTCCCCGACGGACGAAGCGTTATGCTCATCGATACGGTTGGTCTTATCCGCAGACTTCCGCACCACCTTGTTCAGGCTTTCCACTCAACACTTGAAGAAGCGGCATCAGCTTCTGTTATCCTTAACGTGTGCGATGCTTCCGATCCGTGCTGTGCTGAGCATCTCGCTGTTACTAAGAGCCTTCTTGAATCGCTCGGTTGCGAAGGTAAGCCTATTGTTTCAGTTCTTAACAAATGTGACCTTTGCGACAATACATTCGTGCTTCCCGCTGAGGGTAAGTTTGTTATGATTTCTGCACTCAATGAGCGAGGCTTTGACAATCTGCTTGCACAGATCCAGCTTGCTTTACCGCTGACACGTAAAAAGGCAGAGTTGCTCATCCCCTACAGCGACGGCGGACTTGTAAATTACATCCGCGAAGACGGTGTACTTCTTGAAGAAGATTACCGTGGCGACGGAATTTATATCAAAGCAATTGTTGATATAGTATTTTTAGAAAAACACAAAGACTATATTATAGGCTAAAATTAACACCGTACTTTCTGAGATAGCACGGTGTGTTTTTATTTAAAATGCAGACAAATTTGGGTTTGTTGAACAGATTTCAAATCAACAATTGTAGGGGCGACCATTGGTCGTCCGCAAAAAGTACTTGATTCAGCGGACGCGCAATGCGCGCCCCTACGAACCCTGTTTTAGTTAACTGCGTAGGGACGGGCGTCCTCGACCGTCCGTTAATTCAGCGTAATCTGCGGACCGTCCGGGAGGCCTGTCCCTACGAGCACAGAGTCAGATTGTGCAAAACCAAAGAACCCCTACAAACCCGAATTTGTCAATATTTTTTCTGAATGCGTCTTACGTGTTATTGGTAAGGTTGATTTGTTTTAGCTGTGATGGTATAATGTAAATATTAAAAATCGTTCTAAATACATTAACACATATAATTGAGGAATTTTTATGAAATATCCCTACAAAAAATCTACATATTATGGTTCCTTCGCTTTCACTGTTATATTTATAGTATCAATGGCAATTATTATTGACGGCTTTTCCGTTGTCGGTATTATTACCGTTGCGTTAATGGTTTGTGCACTATTTGCTGTATTCGCCAAAAATGATTTAGACAGATATGTCGAGATTTTGGATGAATCAATCAGATTTGGTTCTTATGTTTTTAAAAGGAAAGGACAAAAATACTTTGACCCTCCGGCAACGGTTGAAATCAGATACGAAAACATTTATGTTTTAGAAGCAAAACAGCTCCCTTTGTTTGGTATCTACACAATAAGTATCGATGCGAGTGGTTTAAAGCAAAATGTTTTTTTAAGCAGAGGCTTTGAAAATTACAAAGAAATAGTTGTAATTCTTTGCAAAAAAGTAGAGGAATCTAACCCCGATGCTTATATTGACCCAAAAATACAGAAGTTTATAGACAAATAACCCCATTTTTCTTAAAGCACAAAGTATAATAACGATATTTATGCATCGAATACCCTCAACTATTCGATATTATTTTTATCAAATATTTCACACCAACAGCAAAAACCTCCCTTTCGGTTTAACCGATTGGGAGGTTGATTCTTTATATATTCAAAATATCTTCTGGTTTGCGGGCGATGTATTCTGCTCCGCTTGCGAGGAGGACATCTTCATCACGGTTACCCCAGATTACGCCGATACATTCAAGACCTGCGTTGTGTGCTGTCAGAACATCGACATCAGAATCACCGATGTAAATACACTTCTCTTTTTCTGCACCAAGCAACTTGATTGTATAAAGAAGTGAATCGGGTTCGGGCTTTGCAGGAAATTCATCCATCTTACCCGTAACGGCATCGAAAATGTCACCAAAGAAATCTTTAACAACCGCCTGCGCCGCAAAGTGTGCTTTGTTTGAAACAACTGCCGTTTTGCAGCCTTTCTTTTTAAGCTCATTTATCACGTCGATTATTCCGTCGTACGGCTTCGTGTAATCGGCAATATGTTCAAGATAGTACTTCGTGAAGATTTCCAACGCTTCAGCGTAGTCCGCTTCGCTTGTGTTTTCAGGGACAGAACGCCTGATAAGAACCTTGATTCCGTTTCCGATAAAGCTTCTTACCTCATCCACAGTTCTTTCGGGAAAACCCTTAGAACGCATCGCAAAATTCACCGCATTCGCAAGGTCAAGAAGAGTATCAAGTATCGTACCGTCAAGGTCGAAAATATATGTGTTATATTTCATCGCTTATCTGCGCTTCTTTCCGAAAAAGCCTTTTTTATCGTCCGCTTCAGGCTTGCTGCCGCCCATTGTTTCGTTGAATCGGAGAAGAGCTTCCTTCTGCGGTTCATTGAGCTTTGTGGGAATGTCAACAATGATACGAACCATCTGATTTCCGCGTACCTTTGTGTGTATGTTCTGGATACCTCTGCCCTTAAGGACAAAAACTGCACCCGGCTGTGTGCCTGCAGGCATACTGTACTCAACCTTACCGTCAAGTGTCGGCACCTGAAGCTTGTCACCGAGAGTTGCCTGAACAACCGAAACGTGAACTTCACACCAAACGTTGAAGCCGTCACGTTCAAAGAACGGATGCGGACGTACATTGACATTAACGTGAAGGTCGCCTGCGGGACCGCCGTTGATGCCCTTGTTGCCCTCGCCTCTTACCTTGAGTGTCTGACGGTCATCGATACCTGCGGGAATATCAATTTCAAGAGCACTGTGCTTTGAAACGCGTCCTCTGCCGCGGCACTTCTGACACGGAGTTTCAACAATTTTACCCTTACCGCCACAACGTGAGCAAGCTCGCTGTGTCTGAATAACACCGAAGGGAGTTCTCTGCTGTGCAGTTACCTGACCTGAGCCGTGACATTCGGGACAGGTTGTCGGTGAAGTTCCCTTCTCGGCACCGCTTCCGTTACATTCGGGACAGATTTCAACTCGGTTTACGTCAACCTTACGTTTGCAACCCTTTGCAGCCTCTTCAAAAGAAATTGTAACGGTTGACTGCAAATCCTCACCGCGTCTTGGTGCATTCGGATTTGAACGACGTCCGCCGCCTCCGAATCCGCCACCTCCGAAGCCACCGCCAAAGAAGCTTGAGAAAATATCTCCGAGGTCAATATCATCGCCGAAACCGCCACCGAATCCGCCTCCGAAGCCACCGCCTGCACCGTAATTCGGGTCAACACCTGCGTGACCGAACTGGTCATAGCGAGCCTTTTTCTGCTCGTCGCTGAGCACTTCGTAAGCTTCGTTTGCTTCCTTGAAATTAGCTTCTGCAACACTATCTCCGGGATTAAGGTCGGGATGGAACTGCTTTGCCTTTTTTCTGTATGCTTTTTTTATTTCGTCAGCACTCGCGTTTTTATCAACACCGAGCACCTCATAATAGTCTCTTTTATCAGCCATAATTAAGCCCCTGACTTTGAAACAAGTCTTGCGGAAGAAAATTCATCTTCCGCAAAACGTGATTTTTAGGGTGATGATAATAATCCGGATTTTGTTTTTTATCGGATGATTTCATCACTTTTTTATATTCTTACCAATACTAACCGATTAGCTGTTTTTCTTTCCAAAAACTTTTCCGATAAAAAATCTTCGACCCGAAAGTTAAGAATTTTCAGATGATTTTTGGATGTTGAGGATGCCGACAGGCTAACGCCTTTCAAAGCCGAAACGCCAAAAAGCGCTGAAAAGGCTCACTTTCGGGCAAATTCGGGTTGTTAGCATCGCCCTCTTTTATTCGTCGTCTGTTACGTCTGTGTAATCTGCCTCGTAGAAGCCGTCACCGTTGGGAGCACCGCCCATATCACCCATATCGGGAGCACCCTGTGCGCCTGCTGCAGCCTGAGCTGCCTTATACATCTTTTCTGAAACCTCGTAGAACTTAGCCTGAAGAGCTTCCTGCTTGTTCTTGATGAGGTTGATGTCTTCGCCCTTGAGAGCTTCCTTAAGAGCTTCGATATCTGCTGAAAGAGCTGTCTTATCCTCTTCAGAGAACTTGTCACCTTCCTCAGAGATAAGCTTTTCGCACTGGTAAACCATCTGGTCTGCGTTGTTTCTTGTGTCAACTTCCTCACGGCGCTGCTTATCTTCCTGAGCAAACTGCTCTGCCTCGTGAACAGCCTTTTCGATGTCTTCCTTAGACATATTTGTTGAAGATGTGATTGAGATTGACTGCTCCTTGTTTGTGCCGAGGTCCTTAGCTGAAACGTGAACAATACCGTTAGCGTCGATGTCGAATGTTACTTCGATCTGCGGAACACCGCGACGTGCCGGCATAATTCCGTCAAGGTGGAAGATACCGAGAGTCTTGTTATCCTTTGCGAACTCTCTTTCACCCTGAAGAACATGAACTTCAACTGACGGCTGATTGTCAACTGCAGTTGAGAAGATCTGGCTCTTCTTTACGGGGATTGTTGTATTTCTTTCGATAATCTTTGTGTTGATACCGCCCATTGTTTCGATACCGAGTGAAAGCGGAGTAACGTCGAGAAGAAGGAGACCCTTAACTTCACCGCCGAGAACACCTGCCTGAAGTGATGCACCGATTGCAACACACTCATCGGGGTTGATACCCTTGAACGGATCTTTACCGATGAACTTCTTGATTGCTTCCTGAACAGCAGGAATTCTTGAAGAACCGCCAACCATAAGAACCTTGTCGATTTCTGAACCTGAAAGACCTGAATCCTTCATAGCCTGACGAACAGGGGCCATTGTTGCTTCAACAAGGTCTGCTGTAAGCTCGTTGAACTTTGCTCTTGTAAGAGTCATTTCAAGGTGCTTCGGGCCTGTTGCATCAACTGTGATGTACGGAAGGTTGATGTCTGATGTTGTAACGCCTGAAAGCTCGATCTTTGCCTTTTCTGCAGCTTCCTTAAGTCTCTGCATTGCCATCTTGTCAGCACGAAGGTCGATACCGCTTGATGCCTTGTACTCGTTTACGATCCAGTCCATAACTCTCTGGTCGAAGTCGTCACCGCCAAGACGGTTGTTACCTGCTGTTGCAAGAACTTCCTGAACACCGTCGCCCATTTCGATGATTGAAACGTCGAAGGTACCACCGCCGAGGTCATAAACCATAACCTTCTGGTCATCTTCCTTATCAATACCGTAAGCAAGAGCAGCAGCTGTCGGCTCGTTGATGATTCTCTTAACCTCAAGACCTGCAATCTTACCTGCGTCCTTTGTTGCCTGACGCTGTGCGTCTGTGAAGTATGCGGGAACTGTGATAACTGCTTCTGTAACAACGTCGCCGAGATATGCTTCAGCGTCTGTCTTAAGCTTCTGAAGAATCATTGCAGAAATTTCCTGCGGAGTGTACTTCTTGTCGTCGATTGTTACTTTGTAATCTGTACCCATCTGACGCTTGATTGATGCAACTGTTCTGTCAGG
>JAZRNR010000112.1:0-14990 GCA_045648305.1 Acutalibacteraceae bacterium | reverse complement strand
AACTGATCCTATGGTTGATGTTGATTATTATAAGGATAAGGATGCAGCTGCAAAATTCGGACGTGTATTTATACCGGACAACCTTTATATTATAGGTACCGTCAACATGGACGAAACAACATTCCCGTTCAGCAAAAAGGTTCTTGACAGAGCTAATACAATTGAGTTTTCATATGTAAACCTTATGTCAAAGCCTGTTGAATCCTATGCTGCCCCCGTTGCTTTAAATGAGAATAACTCATTTCTTAAAACGGAATATTTGTATCTTCGTGATTGTGATGATTCAGATGTTGTTGATTCGGTATGTTTTGACCTTAATGAATTGAATTCAATATTGGTAAAAGCAAATCTCCATGTAGGTTATCGTGTGCGTGATGAGATTTCATTCTATATGATGAACAACAAAAATGCAGATTTACTTTCAAAAGAAGCGGCATTCGATAATGAAATTATGCAGAAGATTCTTCCCAGAATTCAGGGAAGCAGTCGTGCAATTAAAGATGTATTATCTGAATTGTTCAAAAAGTTTGCAGGTGATTATACAGGTCTTGCAGGTGCAACTGATTTCGAGCAGATGCAATCTTATATTGACGCAGCAAAAGACTGCAAATATCCGAACAGTGCAAAGAAAATCGCATTCATGATGAGGAGATACGAAGAAGATGGATTCACTTCCTACTGGCTCTAATAAACTTTTAGAAGTTCAATCAGGAAATATTCACGTCGTTATTAAAAGCAAAAATCCTCACCCTAATCTTACAAATCAAAACATTTTACAGCAACCGTCCGAACTTCGTGTTACGGGTGTTAATGTAAATAGTGTTAAGATTTTTGGTGAGGAGAAAATTGCTGACAGTAACGGCGGTATTGGTGCGTCCTTTTATAATATTCAGACATCTCCTTTGTTCTTTGAACAGACAGATTATGAAATAATCATTAAAAGCACAGATAGTAAATCTGTGTCATTATGGCACGAGAATTATACTGTCCGAAACAAGATAAGCCCTGTTACCGATTCAGACGATTTGATTAGCGGTATCGTCAATTTCGGTAACAGTGCCGGCTTTTCAGAATTTGAAATCTTTTATGACGGCAAGAAATATCTCGTTATCAGAATCGAAGTTTTCCCGTCAAAGATTTCATACAAAGAAGACTATCAGAATATGCTTCAGGATATTTCAAATGAAATTTCCGGTGCAGTTCTTGATTTTATGAGAAATACATATCAGGAATTTTCAATCGGCTCAACACAAAATAATATTCCTGCACTTTTCTTTGAGATTATCAAACAGATTTTTGATAAGTTTCAGAATGCAGCCAATATGATAATTTCTTCTCCGCATCACAAATTGTATGTGGAGCATCCTGTTGTGCCTTCTCATAAGGTCAAGAAAACAGATAACCACACACTTAAATGGTTACAAAAGCATCCCGAAAATGTTGTTACTATAAATGGCGGTTATGCTGCAATTAAAGCTCCTACAGTAAAAAAACAGATTACATATAACACTGTTGAGAATCAGTTTACAAAATTTATATTAAAGTCAACGATATCGAGATTGAAAAATTTCAAAGAACGATATGTTCGTTCTACAAAAAATCCCGAAGAAGCGGTTCTGAACAGTGTTGCAAATATGACCACCACTCTTAATAAGTTCGTGAATGCCTCTTTCCTTCGTGATGTTGATGAATACAAAGCAACACAAAGTATGTCTTTGGTATTTGAAATGGCACCGGGTTATCGTGAACTCTATAAGTATTATCTTATGATGCAGCGCGGACTTTCTGTTCACGGTGATGTATTCAGAATGTCGATGAAAGATACAGCTCAACTTTATGAATACTGGTGCTTTATCAAACTTGTAACTCTGATGAAGAAAAGTTATAGGTTAGCTTCATCTGATGTGATTAAGGCTGATAATACAGGTGTTACCATTAGTCTTGTAAAGGGTAAAAAATCTGAGGTTAAATTTATAAATCCTCGAACCGGCGAAAAGATTGTTCTTGCGTATAATCCCGGAGAACAAAGCACACAGACCGTCAATCAGAAACCCGATAATGTTCTTACGTTGGATAAAAGAGGAACCGATGTTGAATATAAGTATGTTTTCGATGCAAAATACCGCATCGAAAACAATCCAGCGGACGCTTTTTACCCTGATGATAAACCGGGGCCGAAAGTCAGTGATATCAATACAATGCACCGTTATCGTGACTCTATTGTTTATGAAAAAGATGTACCGTCAAGGTTTATGTTTGAAAAGAAGATGTTTGGTGCCTATGTTCTGTTTCCCTATGACGACGGAGAAGATTATGCAAACGGTATTCACATACATAATGGAAAAGAAGAAAAAGGTCACAGATTTTATAACAGTATTGAAACCGTTAATATTGGCGGATTACCTTTCTTACCGGGAACAACCGATTTAGTTGAATCTTTCCTTGCAGAACTTGTCGCAGATTCATCAGAATCTGCATTTGAAAGAGCCTCTTTACCCAGAGGTATTGAAGAAAGACTCGCTAAAACTGATTGGTCAATTAAGGATGTTATGGTCGGCACAGTCAGAACAAAAGAACAGTTACAATTCAATATGGAAAAACTGTGGTACTATGTGCCTGCCCGTTTTATCACTGACAAAGTATTGCCGATCAGATATATAGCTCTTCATGAAGAAGGTGTCAGTACAACTTCGGGCATTAAAGTATATGGTGAAGTTCTTGAATCAAGAAAAATGAAACGTGGTTCTATTCCAACTCCCACCAAAAACAGTCCTGATGAAATTTATTATTGTTTCAGGGTGCGTGAATGGAATGAAATTGATAAACCCATCATCATCAAAGATAGTTCTAAAGGACAACCGAGATTCACAAATAAACTGTTGCTTGATACTTGTACCGAGTCTTATCAGTTGTTTGAAATTGAATCTGAAGCTGATTATCGCTTAATGCAGGAAATTATCAATGCTTTCGGTGATGTCGAAGCAGATGAAAAAGTATACAGAATAAATGATACTTTCTCCATTACTACAATCGGTGATGATTTTACTGTTATGAGCAGTGACGGAAAAACAGAAAAGATATCAAAACGCAGTTTCAAAAACCATCCGAGAGCTATATTTGCAGCCCTAAAGAGAAAGATACTCGAACAACAATAAGGTGATGTTATGATTAAAGAACTGATGCACGACCCGATTTTTCTTAGTTTGAAATCGGAAAAGGCTACAATTGAAGATTTACAGGTTGCTGAGGATTTACTGGACACTCTTATTGCTCATAAAGACGGTTGTGTTGGTATGGCTGCTAATATGATAGGTGTGTGCAAACGCATCATTGCTTTTGATAATGAGGGTATATATATGGTCATGTTTAACCCTGAAATCATCAAAAAATCAGGACCATACGAAACAGAAGAAGGATGTCTTTCTCTGCTTGGTGGCCCTCGTAAGTGTAAACGCTACAAGAGCATAAAAGTGCAATGGCAGACAGCTGAATTCCAGACCCGAATCAAAACCTTCACCGGTTGGACAGCACAAATCATACAGCATGAGGTTGACCATTGTGACGGGATATTGATATAATAATTGACATATGTAGGAGTTGTATAATATGGGTAAAGCATCTACCAAAGAAAATAAAAGTGTATATCAATTAGCAAGAGAAGAATTGCATCTTACAAGGGCAGACGCTGTTACTTGCATTCCAGGCAAAGCTGAATTTCCCGGTATGAGTGGGGTTACAGAAAGTCGTCTTGTGAAAATTGAAAATGGTGATGTAACTATTCAACCGGAAGACGTTGTTGCGATGGCTAAAAGATACAATAAGCCGGAACTTCGAAACCACTACTGTTGCAACGAGTGCGCGATTGGTAAAATAGATGCCCCCGAAGTTACATATACAGGAGGCATTCATGAAATTCTTGTTAATATGGCTGTTTCGCTCAAAAATGTAAATCACGAAAAGATTCGTCTAATGGAAATTCTTGAAGACGGAAAAGTAGACGAAAGCGAGCTTGCAGATTATGAGAAAATCTCTGAGGAACTCGAACATATTTCAATGACTATTGAGGCACTTCAGTTATGGTGCGAAAAAATGAAGCTCGGCGAAAACAAATAAACACAAATACACTAAAAACACTTCAGTTTGCCTGAAGTGTTTTTTATTTTTCTAAAAAAGGTTAATTAATGGTATTTATTTTCCCAATGTAGTTAATTACTTTTGCGTTGACACGTTATAGAATATAGTCACAACAAAAACACAAACACGACTTCAAAGGAGGCTGCGTTATGAGTGTTAAATCAAGACTCTTGGCCTTGAAACTTTTAGACAAACAGAAAAAGAATCCCCAATATGCAAAGCGAATTGGTATAGAAGTCAATGTTGTACAAAAAATAGCAAAACAGACATATGAATGCGTAAGAGAAGAAAAGGAGGGAAATAATGGAGACGTTTGAATTGTATAACACAGTAATCGGTGAGGTAATAGATTATAACCGTTATGGTTGTTATGTTAGAGATTTAGATACCGATAAAATCGTATTCTATTTTGGTTGTGGTCGACGTGGTGACAAAGTTCAGCTGTCAATCAAAAGGATTAACGTCGAAAGGGAACAAGTTATATGCACATTAGATTCGGTTATTGAGTATGCAGCGTAACTAAAAAACCGGAGGAATGAAAAATGAGATTTTTTGATTTAGTGAAAGAAAACGAAGCGTTGCGTAAGGACAACAAGAGGTTGCGCAAATTATGTGAAGAAAAAGACACCTACTTTATGGAGATGATTTCAGACGGTTTGCGCCATAAAAGTAAACTTGCTGCAAAGCATATGGCCGACAGAAAAAGTTATAAAAACGGAAGGTATTAATTGGAGTGGAAATATGAAAGATAAAAAAACTTTTATCATATGGATAAAAGCTCACAAGAAACAACTTATAGCTGCTGGTATAAGCATTACTACACTTGTTCTTATTGTTATTGGGTTGAAAAACAAGGGTGAAATAGTTAGATTGTGGTGTGTATTACAAGAAAGAATAAGAAGAGGCGAACCTTATAGTACTAAATGGTTTGCTACTGCCACTGATGCAGAACTTGATTTCGAACGTGAAAAAGTCAGGTTAGCTTATTGTTCTTCTGGAGAGGATGTTCACACAGCTTCTTTTTTGCAAAATCTATTATGGAGATTTGATGATGAAAAGAGCAAAAGAGCTTGGAGTAACGAAACACCGCATGGACCATCAACTCGTCGTGAGCACGGTTGGTATTTGTTCAATGATGAATAACAAAATTTTAACAGATAATGTTTAATAGCTTGAATTTTTTAAATGTAGTATATATAAGGGAGGTGAGCGCTATGACAATGTGTCCGGAATGTGATAATGTTTTTGATGAATCAGAAGAACCTTGTTGTCCTTATTGTGGTTTTGGTGAAATTGAAGATGATGAATAATTATTATAATTTAAATTAGGAGGAAAAATTTATGTCACTTTGGAAACTTATTTTTGATGGTGAAGAAGAGGATGAACTCTTCGATTCGGAAGAAGCTGCAGAGGAGTATGCTCTCTATTTGTCAAGTTGTGCTGAGGAAGGTGCAGAGATTTTACATATGTCTAACCCTGGTGATTATGACGAAGACGATTATGAAGAGGACTACGATTACGAAATCGTTGAAGTTGATGAGTAAATCTTGCTTATAGTTTGATTTAAGATGCAGAAGATAGTTTTCTGTGCTTGATCAAATCAAAAAAATAAGCATAAGAGCATGGCGTGTGCCATGCTCTTAACTCTTTCAACCGATGATTTATTTGAAGTAATATTGAAATTGATTTCAGTCTTTCTTGTGCCCTAAAACATATCATATGTAAATCTTGCACCGAGTCTGAAACCTGATATAAAGCTGTCAGCGTTACTGATGCTTGTAAACTCAGTGCAAGATTTTGCGTAATCAAGAAACAACTCTTTATCTTCACCATTAAGCAGGGCTGTGAGTTTTTCTTCTTTATCGGCGAGCTTGCTTAATTTCATTTTAAGTTTATGGGCAAGCTCGGAATTCAGCTCCTGCGGTTCAATATTGCCGTAATAGAATTCTTCAATGATATTAGCCATAAGATCAATACTCACTTGACAGCATATAAGTATGATACTCTTCAGCGTCAATGCAAAATACGGTACAATTAACAGCATCAGAGAAGGGGAAGTATGTTGTATGCTGTCGGGGTGGATTTTCCTGCTCAATTGTGATCTCTTGGTGAATCACTGACCCGATGAGCTTGCGCTTCAATCTGAACACTTGAAAGTAATCTACCTTATCAGAATCAAGCTCGGACAACGCTTCGATTTCTGCAATCATGTAAAGCTGAACAAGCAATGGAACTTCTGTGTTAAATCCTGTTGTTATGTAACCGGGATTATTGAAACTCATCTTCATACACCGTCCTTGTAAGATTATTTTCCCATTCGAGTCTTGTTGACTCGTCGAGAAGACTGTCATCAACATAAACTTCTTTGCAATGACTGTTGTTTATGGGGAATGTTGCGTGCCACACAACTGTTTTCTTACACCTGATTTTCTCAGTGAATTCAGGTGTTTTATTTTTGAACTGTGCAACATCATCTTTGCTTTGCAAAACAACTATTCCACCGTAAGCTTCCAATGAATCAGTTTCATACAGATCCAGAAGTCCGAACAGCTTACTGAGAATAAATCCCGGAAAAGTCAGACCAATAATGTCAGACACTTTGTTAATTTCAATCATTTTGAACGACCTCTTTTCCTTATAGGTTTTGTTCCGCAATAAAGAGTGATTGCTGCTGTCGCACCTGACATGAAATATTCAATGGCAAGCGATACAGCAATTGCTTCAAACAACATTTATTCTTACACTCCTTCATTCTTTAGTTTATTGTCGATTACAATCAATGAACATAATGTGACAATAAATCCTGCAATAAAATATCTCATACGACCTCCATTGTCTTAAATAATCGATTTCTTTGATTCATCAATAAGAGCCTGCATAGTTACTTTTGTGCAGTCGGTTAAGCCGATAGCTGAATGAAAATACTCATAGTCTTCCATAAATTCTTTTGTGCAACAATCTGACAGCGTCTGCTTAGCGACAGAAGCGAGATGGTCAAAGAATAAGCTTTCATTCGGATGACCCTTAGCAGCAACAAGAATGTCGTCGAAGGTGAAAAGGTTTGTAACAAACTGTCCCATACCGTAATTCCCATCGGGGTTGAAGTATACCCATTTCACACTGCGGTTTTCTTCATCAATAAAGAAAGCGTCTGAATATTTGGTTGACTTAAGCATTAATTTGAGGAGCTTCTTTGGAATCGGTTCATAGAAAAGGGTCATATACTTTTTCACATCTTCATCAGAAAGTGAAATTATATCGCCCTCTTCATCAATTTTAATAATGCACATATTTCCGACAATGACATCTTCACCGAAGAATCTGTTGGGCTCTAAGCCTATGATTTTGCCTTCTTCGTTGCAAAGAATGTGACAGTCATCACAGAGAGGAACTATCTCAATAAATCCTCCTACGGCCTCCTGCAAGCCTTCAAGTGAAGAGGGGATGAAGGTGTCCTCCGGGTGCTTGTTGGGTTCGATTTTCACAACCCTGATTTTATTTTCGTTCATGTCAGTTTTCCTCCTGTGTCTGTTTTGAGCAAGGGCGTTTTGCGAGCAGTGATTTTACACTTGTTGATTTAAGAGTCCAGTGATGTACACGCGGACAAAGCGGATGCATGGGGAAGTTACCGATGGGGTCATAGATGCACTTGAGCTTGGATTCGTGTCTGATGAGCACCTTGAGCACCTCTTCCTCACGCTGTTGAAACGATTTATTTGAGGCTTTACCTGTACCGGGGGCATAGACGAGCGTGTCGGCTTTTTCGGCGACTCTGTCTATCATCTCAAGATTTTCTTTGTCAGTGACTGTTTCGCATGCGTTGTTGATTGTAGAAAAGAGATTAAGAATGCTGACTGAACCAAAGCCGAGCTCAACGCAGTTGTTGAGAATGTAGAGTGTTGTATGGTCGATTGTGACGCTTTCACTTGGGGTGGGGTTTAACATAATGATTGCGAGTGACGGCAATTTGCTGTCCCATGTTTTGTGAATTAGAAACCTTCTTTCGTTGTCGTCTGAAAGGATTGTTTCAGTGACCATTGTGGATTTGACTTTCTGCATATTAATTCCTCCTTAAAATAAAAATGACCTTAAAGCCCGATTGCTTTAAGGTCAAAGATATAATATATGTTTCTAAGGTGGAAAAGAACGAATGCACTCACACAGCTGTGCTTTCGATGAAATTCTCAAGGTCAAGTGCATTTACATAGATTCGACCACCGACTTTGTAGACTTTCAGATTCTTGTGAACAAGCCTTCTGATTGCCTTCTTTGAGAGTGGAAGATATTCCTTCTGAATTGTATCAATGTTTACATATCTGATCGTTTTTGACATATTGAGCCCTCCTTGTGTATTTTATTGATTTGTTTGTAAAAAAAGTGTAAAATGGAAACAGTCCTGAATTTTTTTGCACCTGAAAAGTATATTGGTGAACCAACGCAAAGGTGCGTTTTGAAAATTTTGCACCTAAACTGCACCTGAAAAATATATTGGTAAACCAATACAGAGGTGCAAAAGTGCATTTTTTCTCAAAAAGTCAGAGAAAAAGTTTTTCAAGGGCTTATTAAATTTTAATTTTTTTAAACCTGAATTTCAAAAATTTTTGCACTTTTGCACCTAAATTTGCGAGAAGCTAAGGTAAACCAACACTTTTCTTAGGTGCATTTCAGGTGCGTTTTAAATGAAAATGCACCTGAATCAAAGAAAAAGGAGCGTAAATGTATGGAAAGTTTTAAAAAGATAGTGACAAGTGCCGTCGAATCTGTCGCTACGGCTATTACCCGAGATTGTTATATTGACTACACTCAAACTCAAAATATAAGTACAACTGCAGAGAAGAAGTTTTTGTTTAATCTGAATGTGCAGGGAAAATCAGGTGGCAGATATGAAGAGGCTTATTTTGATGCCATCGATCAGGCAAAAGAATACCTCAGATCCGGAATGCCTGAACTGTTGGAAGATTATCCCGAAGTTGCAACACATTCATCTACGGTTAAAGCGTCAGAAATTTATTTTGAATTGACTGATGAGGTGAAAAGGCAATTTGAGGAAATCGTTTCACAGATTACGGAAACAATCAAAAAGCAAAGTGTAGGGGAGGAGACTTACACAAAAGTTGTCGATGAAGCTAAAACATTGTGCGCATCTGTTTTGTCGTGGGAAGATATCCTTAAAAAAGCTGTTTACATGATTAGCCATAATAGATTTGATGCAGAATGGTATGATTTGACAACGGATTTCATTGGCTATGTTAACTCTCAGACCAAGGAAAATATTTTGCTTTGCACAAGTGTTAGTTCGGTAATCAATGTCGTTTCGGTTTCATTTGTTAAGCTGTACAAAGAAATATACGAAAAATTGTATTTAAAAGATATAACCAGTGTAAATGATCCCAGACTTTCACAAACACTTAAAAATGACATTGCCGGAATGTATGAAAAAGTTCGGGTGCCGGACAGAATATATTCTGCGAAAATACGAGAAGCTGCACCTTCAGTTGTAGATGTTAGACACTCAGATCGTAAATCTATAAAGCAGTACAGATTTAATACAAATTTTCAAGTTGCAGAATTTAAATGGTCGGCTGAAAAGGCTGCTGAGGCTAAGGCTAAGTTTTTAAGAACACAATTCAAAGATTCTGCGCTTCTTAATGCCTGTGAAATATATGATAAAAGGCCGAGGACAGTACTGAAAAATTGTTTTAAAAAAGGAATAGGTGTTGATGTTGATTTAGTGTATCAGTTACTTGCCCCATATAAATTTAAAGCTAAAAAATTGGTGCCGATCGCTGTTACTCAAGATGTGCATCCGGACGATGCGGATTTTATCATCGAAAATCTTTTAGATAAAAAGATAGAGACAAAAAAATACTCTCTTACTCTTAAAATAGTGCTGTATGTTATCATATTGATAATGATTAATGAGGTGAATGACTTTATAAAATTTTTGCCGGACAACAATTGAATCTTTTAAACAGTTTTGAAATCACAAGTATGTGTTGAACATACTTGTGATTTTTTTTGATATTTTCGTTAAATAAAAAATTTTTTAGAAATTTTTCAAAAAGATTTAAAACGTGATAGTTTTGCACCAGTAGGTTCGATATAATGCATCCGCACCGTAACAACTGAATATCGTGGTTGAAGACGCGAGTTGCTAATCTTTTTCTCGGAAAGGAGGTGGATTATGTTAACCGAGAAATTAAATCGTAGGGGAATCTGTATAGATTACCCGAAATTTCACAAAGAGGTTCTTGAACCTGCCTCAAAAGAACTTGAGGCCATCAAACAATCCATATTCACCATCATCGGTGAATGTAACCTTGATGATATTAAGGATGTTATAAAACATCTGTATCAGAAAGGATATAAACCGGCTTACGGTTTACCGGAAGACTGGTTAAAAACTAACGAGAAAGAAGTCTTCAGACTTATATATCAATACAAGAAAACCAGAAGATTTCTAAATCAATACGGTCCTAACTTTCAATCGTATATACATGCAGACGGTCGAATTCACGCTGAATTCAAAGCTAACTCATCCGTAACAGGACGTTATAGTGCAAGTTCTCCACCGGTAATGGCGTTAGATGGACGTATGATGAAATATTTATGTGCTCCGCCAGGCAAAGCGCTGATTGCCGTTGACTTTAAATCAATGGAAGTCAGAGCTTTAGCTGCATTGAGTAAGGATCCCTTCTTAATCAGAATGCTTTCATTCGAGTCGCTTGACTTCTATCGCCAGATAGGAGCATTGATCTTCAAAAAAACAGTTGATGAGGTTACAGATGTTGAGCGTACTATCGCTAAACAGCTATGCATAGCGATCATATACGGTGCTTCGTCTAAGACGTTATCAGCCAATCTAAGTAAAAAAACTCAAAAAGTAATAAGTGAGTTTGAAGCTCAAAGGCTTAAAACAACCTTTTTTAATAGTTTTCCTGCAGTGAAGTTCTACCAAAAAGGACTTCTGCAAGGAACACTTCCCTGCAGATCTCTCTCAGGTAAAGTTTTTAACGGCAACTTAAGCAGTACTCAGAGGTTAAATTATCCTGTACAAGCTACAGCTGCCGAAGGCTTTGATTCGGTTATTAAGTCTATTGATAGTCTGAATCCCAACTGGATTCTGTGTCTGATTGTTCACGATGCCTTCTATGTAGAAGTGCCGTGTGACGAAGCAGATACAGCCATTAAGATTATAAGTGAAACCGCACAATCTAGAATGACAAAGTTCTTAGGCGTACCATGTTTCACTGAAAATAAAATAATAATTAAATAATAAGGAGAAAAAATTATGACTAATTTTGTAATTTTTAGCACAAAAACAAAGGAAAACAACAACATTTTGCCCGAAGGCAAATATCATGCGTACATTACCGAGATTTACACTGAAGAGGGCAAATCAACACCGCACGGAGTCACTAATGTAACTACTATCATCTATGATGTTTTATCTGGCGACAAGGTGCATAAGGTAAAACAGATTCTTTACCATCATTGGAGTGAAAAATCTGAGTTCCAAAAACGTGTTTCAGAGTTTATGTCTGTTTTTAATTTAACAGAAGTATTAGAGGAGGCAGATATCATCAATCAGTTTGTCGATATTGAACTTTCTGTTGCAGAAAGCAAAATTGGCAATGAGTACAACAAGGTAGAACACATTCTACCTTATACTGGTGACATCTCCGATTGGGATGTAGCAAGAGGTATTATCCCTCCGTCACCCAAACCACAGCCTAAGTCTGCAGCAGCAGATCTCCTCTTTGGTGATGAGGACGAAGAAGAGGAAGGAGGTGAGGCTTGATGAACAGAAAAATTAGCCCACTAGACTATATTATGGATGAGTCAGTTCTAGCTGACTCATCCCAGCTAACAACTGAAACAGCCAAACTAGCCTTTCTTAGACACATAGGTGTTGAGATTGACAAAAAAGGCGAAATTATTATTAATACTGACGCAATGCTTAATTACCTTCTCAACGCAATGTGTATCGTGTTTGATGAAGATGAGGACCTTTGGATCTACAATAAAAAGTCAGGTGTTTTTGAGCCTAAGCGCAAGTACAATCTGACTGTAACAACTAAGTCTTTGTTAAACCAAGTTGACTGCTACAGTAATATATGGTCTGCCCCGATAGATAAAAAGCTTACCTACGAAATGGCCGGCCACATAGATACAGTTATAAGCGATTTTGACGTTGGTAGATTCATCACGCTCAAAAACTGCGCTTTTGACACAGTGGCATTTAAGGCCGTAGATTTTTCGGCGAAGCATCTTAACACCAAATGTGTTGATTACAATTATGACCCAAACGCTGAGTGTCCGCACTTTATGAATTTCATAAAGGATATCACGTGTAACAACAGTCAGCTTGCCGATTTGCTTCAGGAGATAGCAGGATATGTGTTCACTAACCACAACAAGGCCGAGAAGGCTTTCATTGTGATTGGTCCTGCCAGAAACGGCAAGTCGACGTTCGCCTCGGCGCTCCGTAATCTCGTAGGAGCAGTCAATGTATCTGCTACACCACTCAAGACTCTCGGTAGTACCTTCGGTATGGAGGACTTAGTCGGAAAGCGATTAAACATCACTACAGAATCTGATGTAGGTGAGGCTGTTTCAGTTACAGAATGGAAAGCCCTCACTTCCGGCGATCCTGTCTGTGTAAACAGAAAAGGTAAAAAGCAGATCACCACTACACTTAATGTGAAGATGATCAGCTTTATGAACCACTTACCGCAATTCGGTGAAAGTGGAGCTGCAATACAGCGCCGTTTAATTCTTATACCGTTCACCGCAACTATACCTGAGGACAAGGTTGATCCTAACTTAGATAAAACGTTAGCAGGCGAGCTCAGCGGTATTTTTAACTGGGCTATGGAAGGATTAAAGCGATTGGCTGACAACAACTGGGTCTTTACCCATGTCGATGAATCGGACAAGCTTTTAGGTGAGTTTATGGCTCAACAGGATCCCTTACATGAATTTGTAGAGGATATGATCGAACCGTCCACATCTAAGACTTTCGTCAAATGCAAAGATTTGCATGAAGCTTTCGATACATGGCTTTACGAAAACGGCCGTGAAAGCTACAAAAAAATCACAGGCTTCAACAATGAAGTTGTAAAGGCCATAAAGACAAAGCACAGTATCACCGAGGGAAAAGTTGGTGGCGTAAGAGGTGTTTATGGTATTTCTATTAAGCAGTATGAGCACCGTCAAATTTCTGACATCAGAAAATATCAACGCAGAGCTTAATAGGTCTGCGAATCGAAAGGAGGTGAAGAGTATGTCGCATGATTACATAGAAGATGATGATTATATGTTTATTCCAGAGATAACTCCAGAATTAATCGATATTATTATTTCTGTTCTTAAAGAAGAGGAAGGCGAAGAATAATAGTTAATCACAAAGCGGCTGGCAGTACCAACCGTCAGCCGCAGATTCTAGAAAATTTTTACTTATATATTATAAATTTGAAAGGATGGTGATGACCTATGCAATGCAGTGGCCACCTAAGAAAGAGAGTTAAGAAAAACGGCGTTATAGCCTGGCAGATCGTTGTGGAAACGCCACCGGATTATGTGACGGGTAAACGCAAACGTATTTACAAGACCATAACCGGACCTAAAAAGGATGCTGAAAATGAGCTTCGAAATCTCATGTTTCAGACTGAGAAAGGCTATTCTGCAACTACAACCAGATTAAAGGTAGGCGAGTGGGTAGAAAAGTACATGGAGACTTATGTGAAGAATCGTGTCACTGAAACGACATATCACAACTATCAGAAAATAGTAAAGTCGTATATTTTACCCGAGCTTGGAGGCGTTGAACTCCAGAAGCTCACGACGATGGATGTACAGAACTGGATCAATGGCGTCCACGAGAAGTCTCCGGTATCAGGTAAGGAAGTTTCCCCAAAAACGTTGAGAAACATTTTCAGGGTGCTTTCACCTGCAATGAAGAAGGCATTGGTTCTCCATATTATCACTGAAGACCCTTGTCAGTTTGTTGAGCTTCCTCGTAATACCCATAAGTCTAATACGCACGAGTATGATTTGGAAACAATACGAAAAATCATCTCTGCTGCAGAGACTTCAGAAAATATTATGGCGCTTGCTGTACCGTTATTGATAAGCACAGGCTTGCGTCGTGGAGAGTTACTTGATTTGAAGTTTTCAGATATTGATTTCGATAACAAGAAGCTCACCGTTGATTCAAGCCGTGTTATTGCAGGCAAGAAGGTCGTTGTAAAGGACACGAAGACTAAGTCTTCAGTTCGTACGGTGTATTTGCCTGACACGATAGTAGGTTTGTTGAAGAAACGCAAGGTGGAGTATATGAAAAACAAGCTCGCACTTGGCAGTAAATTCAACGATACCGATCTTGTGATTTCCAAAGAAGATGGTTCAGGCTATTATCCTGAAACAATAAGCAATTTGTTTTACAGGATGTTAGCGAAGAACGATTTGCCTCACATGAGATTACATGACCTTAGAGCAATTAATGCTACAGTCATGATTTCTGAGTGCAAAATCGATCCGAGAACTGCATCTTCAAGACTTGGCCATTCCAACAGTAACTTCACGTTGTCGGTTTACGCAAATTTGCTTAAATCTGCCAACGAAGATGCTGCTGAAAAATTAGACTCAGCTTTGTTTAAGAAAGTAGAAATTTCATAAGGGCCAAAGGTGAAAAAAGAGAAGAAGTAAGTCTCAAGATAAGACTTACTTCTTTTTTGTTTGTCCAAATTGTTAGAGATTGAGATATGAAAATTTTTTTAAGGTGGAGCTTAAACTAAAAACTTATGAATTGTTTAATCTAAACTACCATACAATTCAATTGAGCGTTTGTTTT
>JAZRNR010000111.1:0-33208 GCA_045648305.1 Acutalibacteraceae bacterium | reverse complement strand
TTTTAAAAAGGAGTGAAAAGTAATGTCAAGCAACAAGAACGTAGTTCCCGAGGCAAAGGAAGCTCTCAACCGTTTCAAGATGGAGGCTGCGGCTGAAGTAGGCGTTAACCTTAAGAACGGTTACAACGGCGACCTCACATCAAAGCAGGCAGGCTCTGTCGGCGGTCAGATGGTTAAGAAGATGATCGAATCTTACGAAAAGAATATGAAATAAATTTATTTCACAAAAAAGGTGCTGTTGCAAAAGCAACAGCACCAATATTTTTTACCATGTAATTGTAACGTCGAGTCCGTCAACTTCGTAGTCGATGATACCCTTCTTCTTTGCGAATGCTTCAACAGCAAGGTCAAGCATTTCTTTATCTCTCATTGTGATTGTTGAAACCAAAGTGAGTGATTCGGGAAGGTAAGCTGTATCGCTGATTGCGAAGCCTGTTACCCACCAATGGAGCATCGGATCACGCTTGAAGATGAGCTCATCTTCGTGATAAACAGCGATTGACATAACAAGCATATCCTCATCTGAACCGCAATCGTAGAATGAACCGATCTTGCTTTCGTCACGAGTGTAAATACCAAGCTCACCACCGCTTGCAATTGCATAACGACCCTTCCACATCTGGAACATCCAGTCCTTACCCTGGTAAACAAACTTTACACGCTGGGTTGTATAGTGGAAGAAGAACGGTGTAAGGTAGCAGAAAATATCGTAGAAGATATTGAATCCCATGTTTCTCTGCCATACATCGATACCTGTATATACAAGGTTAGTGTTAAGATCAAGATAGTAACCGAAAATTGCCGGCTGACCGTTCTTACCAACAAAAGCATTGTTTACTGTATCATAAAGAATTCCCAAATAAACATCTTCTGTTCTGCCATCGCGGTAAGTTACAATGAAGCCAACCTCTTCGCAACCGGGCTCTGCGGGATACGGCTTTGTTGTAAGTTCAACCTTATCAACAATACCGAGCCAAAGCTCAGTCATTCTGAGTATTACACCAAAAAGTGCATTTCCGTTTTTGAAGCACTGATCTGACATCTGAAGCAGATACGCCTGTGTTGCAGGGATATCGAGCTGCATAGACTCAGTTACAAGCACTGCAAGCTGATTTGACTGAGGAAGACTCTTGTAAATTTTACTGAAGTCAACACCTGTTGTTTCAAAAATACCATCAACAATACCTTGAAGTGTATCGTTAACTGTTACAACGATAACTTCATCGGAGAAAAACGGCAAACCCGTTGCCTGATACATAAGACTGCTGATTGTGAACATTGATTCGATCATGTCACCAACGTCAGGCATATCGTATCCATTCTTCCAGATATCAACAATGTTTAGCGCTTTTCTTTCCTGCTGTACTGCTGCTCCTGCGGGTACGGCTGCAATTGAAAAAGCAGTAATCAAAGCAAGAACAATAGCCAAAATTCTCTTAGTCATTTTACACCCTCCTAAGGTTAGTCAAGCCATTATATTACCTTTTCCGAAATAAGTCAACCCAAATAATTTTAAACTTTTCGCAAAATCAGACACCGTTTGCATTGAAAAACAGAAGATGTGATGTTATACTTTATTAACGGACACTACTTATTGTGGAAAAGGAGTTTTTTCTGTATGTTTCATTTTTTTGTTTCTCCTGAAAATATTTCTGAACAATATATCGAAATTGTCGGAAACGACGTAAATCACATCAAAAATGTGCTTCGTATGAAGGTCGGAGAACGTTTTGTTGCCAATGACGGCAACGGCGGAAGCTACTGCTGTTCCGTAAGTGAAATTTATGACGACAGGATTGTTGCCGAAATTGAAGAAGGTCAGCTTATGAGCAACGAGCTTCCCGTAAAGCTTGTGCTTTTTCAGGGTCTTCCGAAGGCAGATAAAATGGAGCTGATTATACAGAAAGGAGTCGAGCTTGGCGTAAGCGAGATTTACCCTGTAGAGATGACGCGGTGCGTTGTTAAGCTTGACGATAAAAAGAAAAAAGGTAAAACTTCACGCTGGCAGTCAATCAGCGAAAGTGCGGCCAAGCAATCGGGCAGAACTGTCATTCCCGAAATTCACGAGCCTGTCCCCTTCGCTGAAGCTCTGAAAATTGCAGAAAGCTTCGACCTGCTTCTTGTCCCCTATGAATGTGCCGACAGTATGGCTGCTTTAAGAGATAAACTTTCGCAGGTAAAAAGCGGAATGACAATCGGAATTTTCATCGGTCCCGAGGGCGGTTACGAGGAAAAAGAAATTGAAAAAGCCAAGGCAGCAGGCGGAGAAATTGTTTCACTCGGCAAGAGAATTCTTCGCACTGAAACTGCAAGCATTGCGGCTCTTGCAATCTGTATGTTTAACATTGAAGCTAATTTATAAGGTGAACAAAATGAATTTACCTCAGGAATTTACAATAAGGATGAAAGAACTTTTAGGCGACGATTACAAAAAATTTATCGCTTCTTTTGACGATTCGCCAGTCCGTTCTTTCAGAGTAAACACAAATAAAATATCGACAGAGGATTTTGAAAAAATTAATCCTTTCGGCGGTGAAAAAATCAGTTATGCCGACGGTGCATACTATTTTAATTATGACGGAATCGGTAACCATCCTTACCACCACGCAGGTATGATTTACATTCAGGACCCTGCAGCGATGAGCGTTGTTGCAAGTGTTGACATTCAGCCTGACTGGAAAATCCTTGACCTTTGTGCCGCACCGGGCGGAAAATCAACCCAGGTGGCAGACAAGCTTAAGGGCGGACTTCTTGTTTCTAACGAAATTATTCCGTCACGATGCAAAATCCTTACAGGAAACATCGAGAGAATGGGAATTAAAAATGCAATCACTACCTGTTCGGATGTTAAAAGACTTTCCACCCTTTTCGGAGAGGAATTCAATCTTGTCATCGTTGATGCACCCTGCTCAGGCGAAGGAATGTTCCGTAAGGACGAAACGGCAATCAACGAATGGAGCGAGCAGAACGTTAAGCTTTGTGCACAAAGGCAGGACGAAATTCTCAGCTATGCGAAGGATTTCGTTGACGAGGGAGGTTATCTTCTTTATTCCACCTGCACTTATTCGCTTGAAGAGAATGAAATGTGCATTGATAAGTTCCTTTGCGAAAACAAAAACTTTGAGCTTGTTGAAGTCAATGAAAAAGTAAAGAATGCAACTGCTGACGGTATTTCCTTTGACGGTTGCAAGACAGAAAATATTACTCTCTGCCGAAGATTTTATCCTCACGTTTCAAAGGGCGAAGGTCAGTTCCTTGCACTTCTCAAGAAAACGGATGCAAATTACATCAGCATAAAAAGAGAAAATGTCCTTGAAAAGCTTTCAAAGGCAGAAGAAAAAATTGTTTTCGATTTTCTTGATTCAACGCTCATCAATTACGACAAGAATTGCGTTAAAAAATATAAAGACAGCATTGTTTATTTTGAACCTGATTTCGTTGTTCCGAAAGGTGTTGCGTTCTCCTGCGGAGTTACAATCGGCACGGTACAAAAAAATTATATTCAGCCTCATCACCAGTTCTTTATGGCGATGGGAAAGAATTTTAAAAGGCAGATTGAGCTGACAACGGAAGAAGCAGACAGCTATCTTAAGGGTAACACCATTCCCTGCTCCTGCGAAAACGGCTGGGCAACAGTCATTATTGACGGATGCACCCTCGGCGGAGTGAAAGCCGTCAACGGCACCGCAAAGAATCATTATCCGAAAGGATTAAGAAAAAATTAATATATCGAACGAACACCAACATAACAAACGGCAATCCCTGCACAAAGTAGGGGTTGCCGTTTTAATTAATCTTTACCGATTACTTTTTTCTGCCAAGTCTTTTTACCGCATTCGGGGCATTTCATATATCTTGTTCTGCCCATATGCATTGAA
The DNA here is from genome assembly GCA_045648305.1 of Acutalibacteraceae bacterium. Classification (GTDB taxonomy): domain Bacteria; phylum Bacillota; class Clostridia; order Oscillospirales; family Acutalibacteraceae; genus CAG-488. The sequence continues at coordinate 29,330 of JAZRNR010000111.1, read as the reverse complement.
AAACTTACTGTTTTGAAATTCGGTACGTATTTGTGTCCGCAATTCTTACATTCGTAATATCCCGCTACCTGTTCGATTTTCATTGCAAAAGCAAAGCCTATAATCGCAGGTATAAATCCGGAGAGCACGATTGCTGTTCGCTTCCACTCCGGCTCAATCGGAACATACGAACCGATAATAATCGGAATGAACAAAACTATTAAGGAAAGAATTCCGATTGCCCATTCAAGCATAAGCAATTGTTTGTCATTTTGTTCCTTCTCCCTGACCATTTCTATCAGTCTTTTTTCCATTTCCTGTTTGTTGTTTTCCATTGTAACAACCTCCCCGCTTAACAAATCGTTGACTGTGATTCCAAGCTCGGCACAAAGCTCAAGCATTATTGATGAATCGGGCAACGATTTTCCGTTTTCCCATTTGGAAACGGCTCTGTCCGTAATACTCAGCTTCTCTGCAAGCTGTGCCTGCGTAAGGCCGTTTGCTTTTCTTCTTTCAGCAATGAATCTGCCGATTTTAACCTGGTCCATTACGTTGCCTCCTTTCACCTGTATTTTATCGGGGTTTATTCAAAAAGTACACATACCGTTGGTTGAGTCGGGGGAGTTTTATAAAAACTCAACCTTTTGTATGTGCAAAAGTATAATACATCATCACCAGACCTGAACTGAGCAATGCTCCGCCGACGATATCCGTCAGCCAATGCACACCCGAAACAAGTCTTCCGATAACCATAAATATAATAAATGCAATAATCAGGGTTGTTACCGTGTACCTGAAAAAATTATTTTTTATACGGCTGTTTAGTTGCATAAGTGCCGTTGGCATAACACACAGAACAAGCAATGTTGTTGACGAAGGATATGATGCTTCAAGGTAACCTTCAATCAGGACGGGTCTTCGGTTTACAACGACATATTCAAATAAAATGTATACCGCCATTACCGCAAGATAAAATCCGCCGAGGACAAGGATACTGCGATCAACCTTCAACAGATTTTTTCTCTTTACCCATTGTATAAGTCCGAGTACCGCAAAACCGAAACATACTGCAATCGGCACAAGTCCGAGCCAATCCGTGACCGTGTAAAGCGTCATATTGACACCTGTAAGGCTGTGAAAAAATCCGTTCAGCTTTGCGAATCCGACCGACGAGCCGTCGGGGCCGATTGCCTCAACATCTACAAAACGAACCGCCACCGTCCACAGTATAAATGCTGCAAGCAAACACGCGCCAACCCAAAAATTCTTTTTAATCTTTTTCTTCATTCTTATCATCCTTTTCGTTTTCTTCGGCTTCCGCCTGAGAAAATTTTAAAGAATAACAAAAAATTTTAAAAGAAACAGGCTGTCACATCCGCGACACTTTTCGTGTCATTTCTTTTTAACGGTAACAGCAACCTTAATTAAAAGAAAAACAAATAGTATCGCCGCTGCATACGGTTGCGGACTGAGAATAAAAAGTAAAACACCGAGTGCATTCAGAATCAACGAGATTTTATTTTTACTTTGTAACCACAATCTGCTGTTAAAATTCTGCAATGCAAGAGTTATTATTCCCGACAATACAATCAAAATTATAACAGCAAAATATATAGCTTTCACGTACGGTGCAATTTCCGTCAGCGACAAGAGCGAAACTTCGGTTATATTTACGCCCGATTTCTGACCGAATATAGGCAGAAACCAAAACAGAATAACGCTGACATCAAGCAGCCCGAACACAAGGTCACACATACGGCTCATCTTTTGTTTGTTATCCTCTTCAGCGATTGTCATAACTTCTTCGCCCGAAAGAAGCTCGTCAACGGTAACACCGAAAAATCCTGCAATCGCTTTGAGTGATTCTATGCTCGGATACCCTCTGCCCGATTCCCATTTTGAAACTGCAGTACGTGAAACAAAAAGCACTTGTGCAAGCTCTTCCTGAGTAAGGTTTTTCTGTTTTCTTAATTCCTGTAACTTTACATTGAATTCCATAACAATTCTCTTTCCGCTTTTCGATTTTATTTTTACTTTTTCAGTATATATTAATGTTTTGTTTTTTTCAATAAAAACGGCTACCTTGCGGTAACCGTTTCAGTGCCATTTCTAAGCCATACTTTTAATTATACCGAATAATTTCCTGCCGCATCGACAGCAACTATAGTGTATACATCATCCGCGGTTCCTTCGGCATCAGTTACTTCCAACGGATAATCCCACTTGTAATTTTCAATACGGGTGAAAAACTCACCGTTTTTGCAAACGCGGTAATAAGCGATTCCGAAGTTATCTTCAGATGCATCCCAGCTTACCTTAACACCGCTTTCATCAGAAACAACCGATACATTTGCCGGTGCTGTCGGCTTCTCTGTTTCAAGGACATAGCCGTTCGCAACATAATCGCGGTAAGTTTCTATATACATATCCTTTACAAGATTCGGAGAAAAATAATGTGAATATGAGAAAGTGATAATGTTCTCACAGTAACGAGAAGCAACATCCATCTGCATAACAAATCTGTCAAGCGTTGCCGTTACGGATTCAATGTTTTCCGTTTCGGGACGAAGTATTGTTCCGCCAAGGATACTCGGTCCTGTTGCAATATCAAAATTCTCGCAGTTTGCCCAAAGCTTTATATCGGCCTCAGCCTTCTGTGCCGCCGCTGAGTACATTTCCCAGATTCTTACAAGATCATCCTCTTCAATCCAGTCGGCACCGAGTGCATCCTGCGGAGCAACAATATCCCCGTTTCTGAATGATGTCTGCTCAAAGAAAGTGAGCCACTGCGAATAAGTTGCAACATCACCAAGATCAAGATAATGTGCGGTATACGGGCTTATCATCATCGGAAGCTCAGGGTCAACCTCAGTTGCTCTGTCGAGCACAGTGTTAAAACCCTTAACCATTTTTCCCATAAGCGGACCGCAATTTATCTGATTGTTGATTTCAAGAGTAAAATACCAGCCGTAAAAATTTTCGGGACTGATTGAGTAGTACCCGTTGTAAATGTCCTCAAGCATATCTGCCGTAATATCGCAGACAGAATTGTATTCGCCCGTAAAATTACCGAGAAGCCAGAACGAATCGAACATTGTCAGACCGACAAAAATTTTAATGTCCGTTCCCTTGCAGGCTTCGAGAGCCTTGCCGACAACATCTCCTCCGAATGCCGCACCGTCGAAGGCGGGAATTGTGCTGTTATAATAAACCGACCAGTTTCCGTCCGCATCCATTTCAGCAAGATCCTGCAACACAAGATATTTCACACCGTCGTGCTGCATAGATTCAACTTCAGCCGCCCAACGCTCGTCGTCCCACGTACTGCTCATCCATGACTGAAGAAATGTGCCGTTGAACTCGGGTGCACACTTGCGTTCGGGAAGCTGTGTTTCGCCAAACGGTGTTGCAAAGGTTATCAGCGCTAGAAGTGCAACAAAAAAATTCTTGATAAGACCGAACATAAAAACTCTCCTTAAGAAAATCGTTTATGAAGGTATTATAACACACCACCCGAAGAATGCAACAACGCTCTCAGTTATGCTTTGCAAAATATAACTGAACAGCATAATTTCTGCTTTTAACCCATAAAAAGGGCCTTCGCCAAAGATGACCGTAACCTATCTGGAGTTACGGTCTTTTATATTTATAAAAATCAAATTTCAGAATTGAAATTAACCCTGTATTAAGTTATAATTCAGATAGAAATAATTATTAAGAGGTGCGGATATGAAAACTAAAAAAATACGCTTCGGTATTGTCGGAACAGGAACAATCGCTCACCGTTTTGCAGAAGCAATAAAAAACGTTCCTGACGCTGAGTTGGTTGCTGTTGCTTCACGAGCCAAGGAAACTGCAGAAAAATTCGGCAACGAATTCAATATACCCGTAAGATTTGACAGCTATGAAAAAATGGCTGAATCCGACGTTATTGATGCGGCATATATTGCCGTTCCGCATTCGGGACACATCGGATGTTCCTGCCTTATGATGAACCACGGTAAACATGTGCTTTGCGAAAAGCCGATGGCTGTAAACTCGCGTGAAGCTGAAGAAATGTTCCGCTGTGCGGAAGAAAACGGTGTTCTTCTTATGGAAGCGATGTGGGCACGTCTTGTTCCCGGCACAATAGAAATGCTTGAGCTTATTAAAAACGGTGTTCTTGGTGACATCCTCGGTGTTGAAGGTAAATTCTGCTACACAATGGATGAGGACGAAATGGATCACCACGTTTTCAATCCCGAAAACGGTGGTGGCTCGCTTCTTGATGTCGGTGTTTACGGACTTAATTTTGCAAGCTGGTACCTCGGCAAGGACGTTGTCGGAATTAACGCACAGTCTGATTTTTACAACGGAGTAGACAGTCATACCTGCACTTTGCTCAAATACTCAAACGGTGCAATCGCTGACATTTCAAGTGCAATTCTTCTTCGCAAGCCTAACGAAGGTTATGTTTACGGCACCAAGGGTTATGCTCACCTTCGCAGATTCTATGCACCGCAGGAAATCGAGCTTCATCTTAACGACGGCACAACGCGTAAAATCTCCGCTCCTTACAAAGGTAACGGCTTTGAAGAGCAGATTACACACTTCAGCGAGTGTGTTTCGCTCGGACTTACAAAGAGTCCTATTGTCCCACCGGAGCAAACTCTCTACATTACAAAACAGATGGATGAAATAAGAAAAATGACAGGCATTGTTTATCCGCAGGACTGATTTAAATTTTCCTGTTTTATGCATTTTGTATCATCGACTAATTTAATTTTTGTCCCTTTTACACTTGACTAATATCGTTGTTTCAAGTAAAATTAAAATGTAAAATTGTTAAAAGAGGAGGCAAAGTATGGCTACTGAGTTGAATAATCCTCAGACTGAGGAAAAGGCTCACCGCGCTTTACCAAAAGGCAGACGTTATGTCGGCACAATGGAAACTGCAGCATATATTGCACAAGACTTTGCGGACAGCTTCTCTATCGGTAAGTACCAGAACCGATTCATCTGGGACGTTGTTGGTATCGACTTCAACATCACCGGTGTTGTAACACTCTTCACAGGTGCATGGGATATCTTTAACGACACGTTCATCAGTGCGATGGTTGACCGTACAAGAACACGATGGGGTAAGTTCCGACCGTTCCTTTTGTGGTTAAAGATGCCACTTACATTGTTCGGTATGCTTTATTGGTTTATGCCGATATTTTTCCCGGGAACATCAACTACATATCTTCCGAAATTGATTTTCTATTTCGCTTTCAGCATTATCGATGAAACAGCAAAAACATTCATTTCAATTTCACAGACAGGCTTGCTATCGACCATAACGCCAAACCCTGAAGAACGAGTGCGGCTTATTGCGAGTGCTAAGTTGTTCTCCCGTTTCCTTGGTGAACAGATACCGGAATGGGTAATGGGTATCTTCATCGACCTTGTTAACACAAAAACAGTTAAATGGAAAATGCAGAACGTCTTCATAACAATGGGTGCTGCAACAAGTATCCTTTCAGCAATGATGACCATCTGGTTCTATATGGTTTCGAAAGAACGCGTTATGCAGACTGTTGAAAAGCCGAGCATTAAAGAAGGCTTTAAGGCTATATTCAACAATAAGCCACTTCTCATTCTTGTTCTGTCGGACTTCCTTGGCGGATTCAGTATCGGTCAGAGCCGTTCGGACTATTACATCGACGTTCTCGGTTCAGCTTCCTTGCAGACGATTGTCGGAATTCCTGCATATCCGATACTCAACCTCAGCTACACTTGGGTTGCTCCGCTCAGAAAACGTTTCACCTCAAAAACACTGTGGATTTTCGAGGATATCTGGACGGATATGTGTTGGATAATCGTTTTCATAATCGGTTCAATAAACAAGAACTTTATGAAACGAAGCGTAATGTTGCCGACAATGGCAATTGAAGAAGTCTTTGAAATGATGGTATACGGTGTTCGTCATACCATACCGGATGAACTTTACAATGAGTCAATGGACTACTGCGAATGGCGTAACGGTTACCGTGTTGAGGCTATGACAGGCGTTGCAAAGGGTCTTGTGAAGAAGATGCAGAACGTTCTTATGAACTCTGTTAAGAACTTTGTTCTTGCAAGAGTCGGTTATAAGCAGGGTGCTGCAATCGGTACACAGAGCGACAAAGCAAAATGGTGGCTTTTCGCACTCGGTACAGGTATTCCGATTATCACAAGCAGCCTCGGTATTCTTCCGAAGTTCTTCTACCCGATTAACAATCAGGTTCGCGATGAAATGTATGGTGAGCTTGCTGCTCGCCGCAGCGAAGTTGCTCAGAGAATGGATGCACTCGCAGCAGAAATCGACGCATAAATTAAAACTAAAGCACCGCCGAGCACAATCGGTGGTGTTTTCTTTTCCTCTCTACGTAAAGTAGGTTGCCGATTGCTTCATAAGTGGTTATAATATATCTAACAATCCAAAGGAGAAACAACATGGACACTTACATAACAGGCACAACAATCAAAAAATTACGCGAAGCAAAAGAAATTACCCAACAACAACTTGCACAGGAAATTGGTGTAAGCGACAAAGCTGTTTCGAAATGGGAAACAGCAAAGGGTCTTCCCGACATTACGCTTATTGAGCCGCTTGCAAAAGCCCTCGGAGTTTCCGTTATGGAGCTGATTTCGGGCGATACGGTAATAAACAAAAACATTTCTGCAAATATGCTGCGCACAAAGTTTTATGTCTGTCCTGTCTGCGGTAATGTAATTCACTCAACAGGTAACACTCTTGTCAGCTGTTGCGGAATCACTCTCCCCGCCCTTGAAGCCGAAGAAACTGACGAAGAACATACCATAAATATTGAACCCGTTGAGGATGAAAAATTCATTACTATTAAACACGAAATGACAAAAAGTCATTATATCTCATTTATCGCGTATGTCACCTCTGACAAAATACATTTTGTGAAGCTTTATCCCGAAGGTAATGCCGAAACAAGAATACAATTCCGTGGCCGTGGTTTCCTTTATATTTACTGCAACAGACACGGACTGATGAAAAAGAAAATCTGAACAGAAAAAACATAGCCTATGAAGTCAGACGACCTCATAGGCTTTTATGTTTTAGTTGATTTTGATTGCAAGTGCCTGTCCTGCTTTCACACTAAGGCTGATTTTTTTGTCTGCAATCTCAACCTTACCGATGAAAACATTACCCTCTTCCGTAATTTCATAAACGTCGGCAGTTGCATTTTCCGCATCGGGTACGTTCCATTCACCGTCTTTACCGTTTTCGGAATATGCGATAAATATCTTGTTATCCTCTGTCAACGGCAGAATAACATCATATCCCTTTTTCAGTTCAATACCGTTTTTAGTAATTGAAAGGTCATTTCCGCAGGTTTCAACTCCATCCGAGAAAGTTACAACATAGCCCTCTTCCGCATTGCCTGTATAGCTTAATCTCTTATAACGGTTAAGGTATGTATACGGCACCTGCATTGTGCAGAACTGTTTAATAAACATCGGTACCCATACATCCTTTTCAATGCCGTTGTTCATCCAGATATCTTCACCGTGTACCGTACCGTAGAAAACGTTTCTCAACGGTTCAATATTAAGATATCCGCTGAACTCAGAAGCCTGATGATTGATACAGTCATCAATTGTCATATTGCTCATCCACCAGACCGCAGGAATTCTTCCGAGCGTTCTGAGCGGTGCATCACGCCAATCTGTGTCAACAATTTCAGCACCGCAGGCTTCATAATACTTTCGTATCGGATGCTTACTTTCGGAACGAAGAGGCATTTCGCGGTACGTATATTCGCTGGTAACGTCAATTCCAAGGCTTGCGATATAATCAAGCATTTTGTTTCTTGCCTCGTCCTGCTCGTACACATCCGTTCTTGGTCCGAAGTTTTCCGCAATGCAGAAGTTATCAATATGAACTGTACCCGCTTCTCTTACAGGAATAACATCACAGAATCTATCCCAATATTTCTTGAAAAGACCGCTTTCATAATACTGCTTGTAGGATATTTTAGAAGCATTTCTGCCATAGAAAACTTCTATAATTGCAGGCGTTCCGTCAGGATATTTTGTGATTGCACTTGCTTCAACAATTTCTGCATGAGATTGATTTACATCATATTCATCGGCAAGATTACCGTGGACACTTATTACGGTGTTATACTTTTTAGCTTCCTCAAAAAGCCACAAAAAACTGTCCCTTGCCGTTGCGTCGCAATCACGCTTGAGGTAAGGATTCACAACCTCCATTTCAGGGTAACAGTCGTCGTGACCAAGACCCTGCCAACCGACAAGATAAACAATCTTTTTAATGCCCTGAGTGATATTGTCCATCATCCTGATTATTTCAAGTGCCTGTTCAAAGTTGATAAGCACTTCGGATGTCTTTTTCTCCCAATCAGGCTTTGCAAGGAACATCTTCATCCACAATGTTTTTGAATAATCATAATTAAATTTATACACGCTCATAACTGCCTCCTTATCAATCAGCTTCCTATAATAACTTCTTCGTCAATTTTACCGAAGAAGAGATTATCTTCTGTTTTCAATGCTGTTGAATCGGGATTTTCAGAAATTATTCCGTAGCTCGGCGAATCAGTTTCTTCGGGTGCGATAAATGCATTGCCTCTGACAGTAATGTCATAAACCATCGGTCTGAAGAAAATATATCCCCTGCTCTTTCCTATTCTGCCGGAAGGGCCGTCAAAAATATTGTTTTCAATAAGTATGTTGTGGTGGTCAATATCACCGTGATGACCGACTCCCGGAAAACCGTCGCACTTGAAAATATTGTTTCTGATAACGATATTCCGACAGACTGTGTCGTCGTAACAAAAATCAATAAGCTTTCCGTCACAATTATAAACAGGGCCGTATGAACCGTTGCGGGACATATCAAGCTGAATCTGTTCATTATAAAGAATATCACTCTTTGCAGTATATGAAGGACCGTCGAAAATACAGTTCTGAACGGTTGCATTTTCAGTGCCGTTGATTTCGATACAATGCCAATGTGCACAGTGAACAAAACGGCAGCCATCAATTGTGATATTTCTGCAGTGAACAGTATTAACAAGAGTTGCGTGTTCAGTAAGATTTTCGTTGCCGTCAAAGATACCGCCCGAAATTATAACATCGTGAGTTCCTTCGTAGCCACTCCATTCGGGTTCGGAATAAGAAGCTAACAGATATCTCGTCAGCGGTTCGCTTTTGTCGCTTCTGAGAACGGTAGCCTTATCCGAAAACTTAAGGTGCTGGTTTGAATAAAAAATCAACGCGCCTGAAACAAGATATGTTCCGTCAGGAAAGTAAACCGTTCCGCCGTCCTTAACTTCATCGATACAATCCTGCAGAGCTTTTGTATCGTCATGAATACCGTCTGCATAAACTGTTTTTTTCTGCATTACGTTTACAAAATTCATATTAAACACCCCTTAAGTTTTTTGTTAAAATTTCTTCGAATATAGTTCATCATTTGCAAATTATCCACATCTTAAATCAATTCTGATGTGTGTGCAACTTTTGAAATTCGTGGTGCTGCACCTGTCAGATGAGAAATATCGCGGTACTGCGGCATGTTTTCATCATCGAACAAGCCTTCGGGAATCTGTGAAGTCCATCCATTTTCATTAAATTCGGGAGCTTCAATTCCGAAAGAGTAAAGAACAATTGCCGCAAGATCTCGTATGTTCATTTCGCTGAGCGTGGTGTTTTTTACGTTTTTGCCTGCTGCAGCAAATGTTACAAATTTTTCTTCGTCCGTCCATCCGCCGTGGCTTCCACCGCCTGTTTCAGGATTTGTTCCGCCGTGGTCAGCAATAACAATGAATAAAGTATCATCAATAATCCCTGCATCCTCTGCCGCTTTGTGCACGTCATTTATCAGCTTATCAACCTCGTGCAGTCTTTGATAAAATTCAGGTGTGCCGTAGCCGTGCCTGTGACCTGCACCGTCAACGCTGTCAAACTGAATGAAGAGGAAATCGGGCATTTTTTCGCGTATATAATCGCAGATAATCGGAGTAAGTTCTGTATCGTGTGCCGTATCGTGTGACACGCCTATACCGTTTTCAACAACACCGTGGGTTATCGGGTTCCAGTCGCAATACGAACCGAGTTCGGCATCGGGATAAGCTTCTCTTATACGGCGGAAAAGTGACGGGAATTCTGAATCTGTCGGATAAGGTGTTGTTTCGAGGATTCCGTTTGTAAGCTTGTGCACCTCAGGTCCGACACCAAGAAGCATTGAACCCCAACACTCGGCACTTATGGAAGGTCTTGAGGAAAGTGCATTGTATGTAACAGCACCATTTCTGAATATCTCGTTGAAATACGGTACATCAGCATCCCTGAAGAATCCGCCAGCACCGTCGATTCCGACGACAATAACGTGTGAGTATAGTCTTTTCAAGAAACATCCTCCTCAAAAATTTTCTATATAATAATATTATTATAATATATAATTTTGCACAACACAATACAGATATTTACAAATTTTTTGTATTATTTGCCGTCAAAGTGTGCAATCACAACAGCGCGTTCCTCACCCTCTTAGGGTTCAAGTCCCAAACAAAAAGGCATCCCAACACCTCTCGGTGTCAGGATACCTTTGGTGCAGAAGAAGGGACTTGAACCCTCACGAATTTGCATTCACTAGAACCTGAATCTAGCGCGTCTGCCGATTCCGCCACTTCTGCGAATATGTCGCAAGAAAAATTATATCACATAGCTGAAAAAAGTCAAGAAAAACAATTCGACAAACAAAGAAAAAGGGACGGTAATCCGTCCCCTTCAATAATGGAAATTATTCTTTATTTTTCTTCTGTGCGTCACGGAAAACAAAATATTTCTGATACAAAAATTCAAGAATGAAATTGCTTGCCATAACAAGAGCTTCAATCAGGTAATGGTTCCATCCTGCTGTGTCTGCAAAATCGCCGAGCCATCCTGAAACGGGAGTAAACACAAGATAGAAAAGTGCAACCTTGAGCATCGCAATCGGCACATTGCTTGCGGACTGGAAAGTGAATTTACGGTTGAGCGTGAAATTCCAGATAACCGAAAGAGCAAGTGACGGAATGTGACACATCCAATAATCAAGCTCACCCAAGCCAAGAAGCGGCGGCAACTCCTGAAGTGCTGTGAAAGACAAAACCTGAATTATTCCCGCTGACAGCGAGAAAAGTGTAAATTTAATCGCCTGTATAATACTTTCTTTAGATTTATTTTTTGTTGTCATATTTCTGATTCCTTCTCTTTTTAAGTAAGTTTAGTGAATAGCTGAGTGCCTCGTACAATGCAACTGCTGAAACACAGAAGCAACCGAGAATTGCTGACCAGCCGAGTGTTACCTCGCCAAACTTAAAGTTATCAACAACAAATTCGGAGGCAACTAAAAACAACGAAACTTCAACCGAAAGCAACGACATAAAATGAAGGCCCGTTACCTTCCCTGCACCTATCAACGCCGAGTCGATTGATATAAAAATCGCGGCTATAATGAACAACGGCAAGCCAACCTCATAAAACCACGCGGCTTCGATTCTTTTGCCGACAAGAAAAGCTACGTAAAATAAAATCGTAAACAGGCAAATCAATGCCGTAACAGGAGCAGGAGTTATACGCAAAGCGGGAAAAACCGTAACAACCCAGGCTGCAATAAGCGTTGCAACAACGTAAGTGCACCAGCCGTCGCTGTGATGAAAAATCATATCAAGGGCAACTGACAATGTAGCAGGAAAAACCATAAGTGCGGTCATAATCGCGGCATAGCTTTTTCCGCCATCAGATGGACCCTTGAAAAACTTAAGCTTTTTGTTATTATTTACAGCCTCCTCAGCAGGTGAAATCACCGAACCGCAACGGCTGCAGAAATTAGAATCATCGGGGATGACCTGATTGCAATACGGACAAAACATAAAATACCTCCTTTACAGTATACATTATACATATTTAAACTGCAAAAAGTCAACATTAAAACACGTCGCAAAAAAGATTTAAAAATATCTTAAAATTTATGTAAAATCATATTGACAATTTCGAAATGATTTGATAAAATAATTAGGCTGTTAGCGACAACAAGGGCCATTAGCTCAGTTGGTTAGAGCAACCGGCTCATAACCGGTTGGTCCGGGGTTCGAGTCCCTGATGGCCCACCAAGTTAATATAGGGGTATAGCTCAGTTGGTAGAGCAGCGGTCTCCAAAACCGCGTGCCGAGGGTTCAAGTCCTTCTGCCCCTGCCAAATACGATAAATCCGAACTCTTTAGCCATAGTCGGCGAAGCGTTCGGATTTATTTTTTTATTACAGTAATGCGTACTTAGTTGTAAATAATTTTAAAAATATTATCAATGATAAATTTTTGAGCCTTTGCATTATATAGCACAGCATCATAACTGCCGTTTGTCCATTTGATTTTTTAACGCTTATCCCAAGTCTTACACCTTTTTCAGTAGGAAGAGTTTTACTGTTTCCTTCACAATCAATACTTTTACACAAAAAATCTCGGTATATTTTGCGTACAAACTCTGTGTAGTCAGATATTGAAGGAAAGCGAGCAAATGGCCCTAAAATGCACCATGGCATATTGCATAATGATATCAATGATGATAGAATAAACACAGAGGTGACGGATATGGACTCTATGCAACCGAAAAAGCTTATTATTATGAATATCCTCGATATCCTGAAAAAATATACCGATGAAGATCACCGATTAAGCCAGAAAGAGATTGCAGAGATACTCGAAACGGAATATGAAATGAAGGTTGACCGTAAGGCAGTCAAGCGCAATCTTATGAATCTGATTGAATTCGGCTATGATATCGAGTACACCGAAACAGCAAGAACCGTCACGAACAAAAAGGGTGAAAAGGAAGAAAATATAATTCTTTCTGATTTTTATCTTGTTCGTGATTTTACGGATGCAGAATTGCGACTACTCATTGACAGTCTGCTTTTTTCAAAGCATATTCCTTATTCACAGTGTAAGGAGCTTATCAAAAAAATTGAGGGACTTTCAAACAGATATTTTCATTCTAAGGTGAAGCACATCCGTAACCTGCCCGAAAATCTGCCGCAGAATAAAGAACTTTTTTATACGATAGAAATTCTCGACGAGGCAATCAGCAAAGGCAGAAAGGTTGCATTCAGATACAACGACATAGGAACAGACAAAAAACAGCACCCTCGTAAAAACCACGAGGGTAACGTAAGAGAGTATATCGTCAATCCGTATCAGATGGTTGCGACAAACGGCAGATATTACCTTGTATGCAACTATGATAAGTATGACAATGTTGCTAATTACCGTGTCGACCGAATTACGGATATACATTTGCTTGATGCACCTGCAAAACCGATGAAAAAGGTAGACGGACTTGAAAACGGACTTGATTTGCCAAAGCATATGGCAGAGCATATCTATATGTTTGCGGACAAGACCGAAAGGGTAACATTCAGAGCGAAGAAATATATCGTTACAGAAATTATCGACTGGTTCGGCAAGGATGTTAAGTTTTCTGACGAAACTGAGGATGAAGTTACGGCAGAGGTCAGAGTCAGCAGAATGGCAATGAACTTTTGGGCAATGCAGTACGGCGAGCATATAACCGTCACATCCCCCGAAAACCTTGTGGATGATATAAAAAATGCACTGCAAACAGCAGTGGAGAAATACAAAAATTAAAGGAGAATTATTATGAGTTCAGATTCGCATATGTTAGACAAAGAAATCGAAGATTTAAAAGCAGAGTTAAATCAACTTACTGAAATGAAATATGTATTTGCTGAATGTGTGTACAGATTAAATTTAATAATCACTAAAGAGAAATCAATAATTCAATCTCTCGAAAATTTTGAAGATTTTGATGTTTCAAGTATTAGAGATTATAGAAGCACTATTAAAGAAATTATAGCCGGTTCAAATGAGCCACTTGACAGACTTGACGAATTGCTCACATTATTTGATAAATATAGGGGATAAGGATGGTTATTATGGATAGCTACAAAAAAAAGATTGAAGAATGTGAAGATCTTGAATATCTTTTCGAAATCTGGAAAGAAGCACACCTTGAAGAAAAATATTTCAAAGATAGTTTTCCCGGAGATAGTCTACCCGTCTGCTTTGCTAAAAATTGGACTAATGACGGATTTTTAAGTGAAAACAAAAAAGACATCGAAATCCTGTTTATTTTAAAAGAACCTAACGAAAGTAAATCCATTGAAAAAAATGATTTTTGTTGCAAAGAATTCTGGATCAAGAACAATATACATAAAAGGATAAGCATTCCTCGCAGAATGTTTAAAACTGCAAGCAAGTTGCTTGAAAACCCGGATCTTGATCAGAAAACGTGGTTTCAACAAGCTGCTGTTATGAATCTCAATAAGCGTGGTGGATATAGCCGATGCAATTACAAAAAGCTTAAAAATTATGTTAAAATATATAAATCTTTTATCGAAAAACAGATAGAGATAATCAACCCTAAAAAAATAGTTTTTCTGTGCGGCAATAATGACGAAACAAAAGAAATAATCAAGATGCTCGACGTTTCAAGATATGAAATTTATTACGGTCCACACCCTGCAAAATGGGGTTCAGATGAAAACTTTTTAATAGAAGTTACGAAGTACTGATATCTCCCAAAAACAACCCACACCTCTTGTTACAATGTATTTACAAAGTAACGGGAGGTGATTTTTGTGAATCAGTGGAAGGTTGTATGCCTTATCAATAATGTGCACTCTGAACCGATTGTTTCTGCAACGGGTGCCGCAGAAGCAGAAAAGCTTGTCAGAAGCATGTATGCAGGTCAGACTGTAAAAATAATGTATATCATCAAAGCCTGACATGCACCGAAAACGAGCCAACTCTTTTGGTATTATTACCTCAAAATATGGTCATTTTCTTAGAACGCAAAACAAATAAATTGTAAAGGTGATTCTATGCCAACCAAAACAAAAATTGTAAAATCATTTTATACCGACATAACAATGAGCGAAGATTTCTTTGTTCAGCACATAGATCTGTGTGTAATCAGCCGTGACGGCAAGTTTGGTGTCGCAGAAAAAGCCGCAAACGGCAGGCTCATTGTTCTTGCCGAGTGCATCTACGATTACATTGATACCTTTTGCAGCGAAAAAGGCTTTACAAATCTGGTTTCTGTTTCTCTTAATGGTAAATTCGGGCTTTATTCTTTCAGACACACGGCAGGGTCAGACAACGATATTAGCTGCGAAATGGTTGCAGCCTGTGAATATATCAGTATTCATACCTTAACTGGAAATCACATTGCTATTCTTGAAAAAGAAAATGGTTTTGTTAGGTATTATAATGTTTTAACAGAAAAACTGTCACCGTTTTACACTTCGGTTTCCTGTGACGAAACAGGTTGTTTATATTGCTTCAGTGATGACGAATCGCAAAAATGGATAGACATACTAACAGACAGCGTTATATATGACTGTTCCGAAACTGATTTTACATTTGCAGAAAAAGTATACAGAGGATTCTATGTTTTCTCTTGCTATTACTGCTGTGATTCTTCCTTTGAGTATAATAAAACTGATCTGGTTTTTTATGATGACAATCTTATGACAGCTTATGTAACAGATAACGTTACTGATCTGCAGATAACAAAATACGGCTATGACCGTCAGGGGATGGATTTCGTTGTCACTTTTTCAAAAAATGATAAAACATACAGTATAACAACATCAGAATCACAATGGGATTTTGATAAAATCAAAAAACTTTGCCGATGAAAACGACTGAGCCTGCAACGTCAATTGCAGGCTCTTTTTTAAACCTTTATTCTCGCCACCTTGCCCCACGGCGGTTCAACATCCTCCTTTTTTCTGTTGTTACAAATTTAAAATAAGCAGTGTACCAAAAATGTCTCACGGTGCACATTCTCCCGTACTGTAAAAAACTATTGAACGAAAAACCCAAATCGGGTATAATGACATAGTAACAAGATGTTTAAATCAACTTACTGCACGGTGGTGTTAAAGATATGGAAATTAAAATCAACGACAGTATAAATATTCCTTGCGGAAACCTTAGTTTTATTTTTGAAAAATCGGATCACAAAAGATTGCAGGAAAGATGCATCGCCCTTGAGCAGTATCTTAAAAAGGATTACGATGCTTTTGCACTCAATTACAGACTCGTTCTCGAAGAATTCGCCATCAGTGAAGAGGTGAAAAAGCGCATAATAAATTCAGGTATGCGCTTTAACGAGCAGACAACCCGTGACAGAATCACTCAGGATGTGAAATTCGGAAAAATCAAGTATCCCGAGCTTCTTCTTGAGCTTTGCCTTACCTGCGAAAATGCCGATCTAATTGAAGCTCTGATGAAAAAGCAGCGAGGCTCTGACGGCAATTGGGACGAATCCCTTTTCAAGGAATATCTTGAAAATTACATACGGGCAATGTTTCGCTTCGCAAGCCAGAACGCTCACTCGGGAGAAAAAACTGCCACTCTTATCCCTTCCAACGATACCTGCCGAGACTTTTTCCGAAAGCTGTTTTATCTGCTTTGTGCATACTACGGGCATACAGCAAAGTTTGACGGAAGTCTGCTTCCCTTCGGTGATTATTATCCGATTCCCAAAGCGCAGCGTGAAAGCCTGGGTATCTTTCTTGAAAACAGGAAGCAGATATATGTAAAACAAGGTGAAAAATCATTAGAGTTTTATCTGTTTGTTCCTGCAGATGAACATCTCGCCGATGCTCAGAGGCGCGACATTGAAACTATTCATAAGTTATGGATGGATAACATTGATTCACCGCAGAATATTGTAAATCATCCTACCTTTATTTCAAACAAGAACAACGAAGATTACCGCTACTGGATGTATCCGTTGCCAACTATTCCTCATAGTATGACCGATGAATATCTTAAACAGCTCAGCTATGATGAAAAAATAGAAATTATACACGGAATTATCCGCGGGATCGCCTCTATGCATCACGCAGAACCACCGTTTTATCACAGAAGTCTGTCGGCGTCTGCATTTCTCATTTGTAAAATACGCAACCGTTTAAAGCCCTTGCTTATCAACTTTGATTGCACAAAAGACACGGATGAATTTGCTGAATACACTGTATTCTACGCAGTGAGTGACAAATTATCCGAGGAGGAGCTTCGAGACTCTTTTGCTCCGGAGCTTTATTCTGAAGAATTAATTTCCGATGAAATCGACTGGGCAAAGGTCGACATATATGCATTGGGAAAAACAATAAACAAAATACTTACAGGCTCATATGCCTTTTCGGACAACGACAGCGAAGAAGACACAGCGTACGCTGATCTGATCTCTGCGATGTGCGATAAGGACATTTCAAAACGCCCGGATATTGAAGAAGTTCTGCGATCTTTTTAAAAGACGCAGAACTTCTTTTTTTCGGAGATCAGTTTGTTTGTCTGTTTCTGCGAATCATAACTATCCGCACAGTGCATTGCGGACAAACAGTCTCGTTCAAGGGAATGTCGCATCCGCAGTTGGGGCACGGGATTTTATCTGTTGCGTGACAGCATCCTGTAATCAGCGTGCCGTTTTCGGGGGTATGGTTTGTGTTTTCCAACGGTATCACCTCCGTTCGGTTTTGACCAGCTTATGAGCGTTTCTGACCTGCGTCGCTGCGCTTTTTGCGCCACTGACCGTTTTTGTTTCTGCTTCTGTTCTGCCCTGCAGTCGGGCCTGTTTTCACAACAGGGCCGTGTGTCTGGCTCGGGCTTGCGTTTGTTGCGTGGTTCAGAACTTCTGAAGCCAATGAGAGAAATGTTTTTGTTTTCATTGTTATCTTTCCTTTCTTTTCCTTGCTTCGCACGGTTACTCATCTGAACCGTGCTTTTTGTCGTAGATTGTTTCTGCTGTTCCTGCTGCTGCACCGACTCCACCACCAACGAGTGTGCCGATTGCGCCTGCCGACGCTCCGCCTGCTGCTGCCGATGCGCCTGCTATAGCGCAAAGGACGGGAACGGATGCCGGTCCGAGTGCAACGGTTGCACCTGCTGCGATTATTGTGCCGATGGCACCGCCGATGATTCCGCCGAGGGTTGCACCCTCTGTTGCTCTGCAAAAAATCTTTTCCATAGTAATTTCTCCTTTTTAATTCGTTTGTTTTTGTAGTTGTGTCAGGTTTTGTTTACTTTGTGTTGTTGGTTTCGGCTAAGCCTGCTCTTGCGCCTATGGTTCCCATCGCTGCAGCTGCCTCTGCGACTGCGCACAGGACAGTGCCGATGGCACCGACGATTATGCTTGCAACGGCTGCGCCTTTTGTTGTCTTATCAAAAAACTTTTTCATATGAAGTTCTCCTTTTAAGTTCGTTTGTCGTTTTGGGCTTTTGTCTGGTTTTGCTTACTTTGAACCTTTGCTTGCTTCTACGGCAGATACTACCTCTGCGACAACGCAAAGCACCGATCCTACTGCGCCAATAATTATACCTATCATATTAATTTCTCCTTTTTTAACAATGTATTTCTTTGTTGTGTCCTGAGTTTAACATACGCCGTTTCTGCGTTTGTAAAACGGTTTTACACTCTGCGTTTTGCCGGAAGGAAGACTCTGATTCTTTCCGCAGTGTTTGCATACACTGCCGAAGTCGCCGACGGACGGATTGAACGGGTACTCCCTGCCGCAATGAACGCAACGCTTCACAGTCCTTCTGATGCTCATTAACATCACTCCCCTCAGGTGTTGTCTGACTGTGGCTATATTAAAACATATCGGTTAATCGATTTTGTAAAACGTTTTTACGCACGAAAAAAGCCACCCGAAGGTGGCTGGTTTAAAATTTAGTTTTTACTCCTTTACTATATCCGGATTTACTGTTGCTCTTTTAATTCCAACAAAGCTTCTTTTACCTTCAGAGTTTTCTCGTGTTTCTCACCATATACCTTCCTGTGGATTTCCAGTGCTTTGGTGTAATACTCTTCTGATTTTACTAAACCGTTCAGTTCACTATAAAGCCTTCCCAGATTATTGTAGGATGTTGCTGTATCCGGATGCTCTTCGCCATATACCTTTCTGCAAAATTCTAAGGCTTTGGTATAATACTCTTCTGCTTTTACTAAATCTCCAAGTTTGCCATAAAGATATCCCAGATTGTTGTAGGACTTTGTTGTATCCGTATGCTCTTCGCCATATACATTTCTGCGGATTTCCAGTGCTTTAGTGCAATACTCTTCTGCTTTTACTAAATCGTTCAGTTTCCTATAAAGTACTCCCAGATTATTGTAGGATATTGCTGTATCTGTATGCTCTTCACCGTATACTTTTTTGTAAATCTCCAGTGCTTTAGTGTAATACTCTTCTGCTTTTTTAAATTCGCCAAGATCATCGTAAAGCGAGCCCAAATTGTTGTAGGATGTTGCTGTAGCCATATGCTCTTCACCATATATCTTTATATCAATCTCCAGTGCTTTTAGTTGGTAATCTTCTGCTTTTGCTAAATCTCCAAGTTCGCCATAAAGATATCCCAGATTATTGTAGGATTCCGCTGTAGCCGTATGCTCTTCGCCATATACATTTTTGCGGATTTCCAGTGCTTTAGTGTAATACTCTTCTGCTTTTTTAAATTCGCCAAGGTCATCGTAAATCGAGCCTAGATTATTGTAGGATGTTGCTGTATCCGTATGCTCTTCACCGTATACTTTTTTATAAATCTCCAGTGCTTTTGTGTGATACCCTTCTGCTTTTGCTAAATCACTAAGTTTACCATAAATCTCTCCCAGATTACTGTAAGACCAAGCTGTATCCGTATGCTCTTCACCGTATACTTTTCTGCGAATCTCCAGTGCTTTTGTGTGATACTCTTCTGCTTTTGTAAAATCACCAAGTTCGCCATAAAGGTATCCGAGATTATTGTAGGATACTGATGTAACCGTATGCTCTTCTCCATATACTTTTTTGTACACTTCTAAAGCTTTAATCAAATACCCTTCTGCTTTTGTTAACTCACAAATATCTACATAATGTGATCCCAAATTTAGATAAGACCAAGCTGTTTCCGTGTGCTCTTCACCATATACCTTT
The DNA here is from genome assembly GCA_045648305.1 of Acutalibacteraceae bacterium. Taxonomy (GTDB): domain Bacteria; phylum Bacillota; class Clostridia; order Oscillospirales; family Acutalibacteraceae; genus CAG-488. Next base: position 9,308 of record JAZRNR010000111.1, on the reverse strand, counting down.
GTGCGGATTTCCAAAGCCTTAATATAATATTCTTCAGCTTTTGTGAAATCGCTAAGTCGGTCATAAAACTTTCCTAGGTTGTTGTAAGCAAATGCTGTCTCCACATGCCTTTCTCCGTATACTTTTCTGCAGATCTTCAGTGCTTTTGTGTAATACTCTTCTGCTTTTTTAATTTCGCCAAATCTTACATAAAGTGTCCCCAAACTACAGTAGATTGTTGCTGTATTCGTATGCTCTTCACCATATATCTTTCTTTCAATCTCCAATGCTTTTAGTTGGTAGTCTTCTGCTTTTGCTAAATCGTTCAGTTCCCTATAAAGCACTCCCAGATTATTGTAGGATATTGCTGTATCCGAGTGCTCTTCGCCATATACCTTTCTATAGGCTTCCAATGCTTTTGTATCATACTCTTCTGCTTTTTTAAATTCGTTAAGGCTATTGTAAAGCAAACCCAGGATGTTATAAATATCTGCAGTATCTTCGTTTTCTTCGTCAGTCTCTCTTTTGTGAATGTCTAAAGCTTTAAAACAATACTGTTCGCATTTTTTAAAATCACCGCTCGTTTCATACAAATCGGCAAGTGTTCTGTATATTCGGGCTGTTTTTATGTGCTGATCTGAATATTTGTGACACATAATCTCCAACGCTTTTTCACAGCAAACGACAGACTGCTTGAAATCAATGAAACCATTAAAGAAATATGACGCTTCTGTCAAAAACTCTGCAGCAGCTTCAAAATCCTCTTCAATTTGAATTACCTTAGCAGATACCTTATATAAAAAGTCTGCTTTTTCTTCCGAACTTTCAAAGCCTCTTTCCTCAAGGTTTTTGTTTTTCACAAACGATGTAAGACCGTTCATAAGCTTTGAAGGATCGGTTTTTCTCTCATTGAGCAAATCAAATGCAAGGTCACCGATGACAGGATGAAGCGAGATGAAATCTTTTTCTTTGTCGCATCTTACCCAGCCTGTATGAACAAGCTCGTTTATACCGTCATATCCGTCCAATTCGCACCAATCGTGAAACAATTCCGTCGGGACACCCGTATGCGGAATGAGCGAAAGGTTGGCAAGGATATAAACCTCGTCCTCGCTGAGGTCCGAAACATCAAACAACGCACGGATATGCTCGTATGCACGCATGGCAGAACGGACACCATCTTTACCCGTGAGCACTTTCTCTTTACCGCTGTCGCCGATACCGCCGTCCCTGAGCTTCGAAAGCATCTTTTCGGGCGTAATTCGGCCTGCCATCATCTGCTTTGCAAGAAGCTCAACGGTCATTGTATGTCCGTCAACGATGTCGATAATCTCTCTGACAAAACCTTCTGATTTTTCGTCAAGAGGCTTTTTATAGTACTCGTTGAAAATCGCATTGATTTCCTCACGGCTTTCAAGCGTTCTGACATCCAACTGTTCATAACTGTAATCAGAAAAATCAACACGCGTCGTGATGATAAGTTTACATCCCAACTCAAGCAATTTGTTTAAATCCGGATCATCGTCACGGTCAAGATTGTCAACGATAATCAATGTGCCTTCGTCGCAAAGCTCTTTAAGTTTTCTCCATTTTCTCTGCATATACTCTTCAGGCTGCTCGGCAGGATACTTGAAAAGGTTATAAACAGGCACGGCTGTATCGTCAGCGATGAGCATATTCATATCGCTGACATACGGTGCAAAAATCACTGCATCATATTCATTTTTATACTTTTTTGCATATTGCTTTACAAGCTCGCTCTTGCCGATACCACCGACACCGCTGACGAATAATGTGCGATTATTTTCAAGTCGGTTGTGAATCTCTTCAATCTCTTTTTCTCTGCCGACGAAAAAGTTCTGCGGCTCGGGCAGACTGCTTTTAATAAACAGTGCTTTGGGGTCTGCAAGGGCTATGATATTTTCAAGCGCAGAAAGAAGCTCCTCGGCAGACTGAAAACGCTTATCCACGGCCGTACAGATCGTCTTATGAAAAACTTCGCTGAGAAGCGGATAAACCTTCGGGTTTACATTTTCAAAAATTTCCGAATCATAATCAAACTGATACTCACCAAAGCTACGGCGTTCTTTCATTTCCGAATGACGACCCATAATCTGATAAAAAAGGATTTCGCCGATAGCAAAAATGTCTGTTGCTCCACATATTTTATTGTAGTTTTTGGTTATCTGCTCGGGTGCCGCCCAAGACATTGTATAGGACAGTACCGAATTTGTGCCGATGCTGTTTTTTTCAACAACGCTGTCAAAGTCAAAAAGCATCAGAAACTCGGTAGTTTCAGGAATTGTATATATATTTTCAGGCTTAATATCAAGATGTAAAAAACCTGCGTTATGATAATTGGCAATAACACAAGTCAACGCCTTTATACGACGTAAAAGGTCATAAAGTGATTTTTCATTCACTTTGCTATAAGTAAGGCCGTTGAAACACGTCATATCGATATACTGCGTTGAGTTGGCGCAGTATATATCCTGAATATTAGTCGTTGCATTTTTCAGCTCAGTGATTTTGCGTATATTAAGTTGCTTCTGATATCCTGAAATAAAATGCTCTAATCCCAAAACAAATTCTTCCGAATCGTCTTCACTTTCCAGAACTAACTTCCCTGTCTCCTCGCGAAAAAACTCAATGTGTTTAGGATTATATTCTTTAAGTATATGTTCTGTTATATTTCCGTTTTCATCGGTAAAATCGGCACGGTACACAACGCAAGACGCACCTCGTCCGATAGTTTCTTTTATTTCAAAAGAGCCTTTTTTCTCTTCAACTTCAAATTTATAACCGTTTTCAAGATATCTGTTCATTTTTATCTTCCTCCTGTTGCTGCTATGATAGCAGACAGAGCAGTCTTTTTTGCAAAAAGGTTTTAATCAGTCCTGATAGATTTCGTCGTTACCCTGATAATATTCGTAAATCAGGTCGCGTAATTCAGCAAGCGGACTCGGTGAGCATGCACAGTAACCGATCATCCAATCGTAGGGGTTGCGCCAATAGAGCTGAACATATCCGCAGCGTTCAAGCGTTTCGTTGATCTCGATAACAAATTCGTCAAACAGTCCGCTTTCAAGGTCAGCACCACTTACCGTCGCATCTGCAAAGAAATGGTAAAAATTCAGCATAACGAGAGCTTTTCTTATCACATCGTAAGAAGCTTTGTTTTTGCCGATGTTTTCAAACTGCTGACGTTGAGGGAAATTTTTCCTGATAAGCTCGGGGAAGGAAGACTCGCTGATGCTTTCTTTATACACAGCCTTGGGTACGGACTTGCCGTTTTTCTCTTCGAAACCCTCCGTCGCTCTTGCCGAATAACCATAAATCACATTCAAAAGCTCATCAACATTCGTTACGCTGATGCTTTCTTCGTGAGGATTTGTGATTGAATATTCACGCTCGGCAAGCTCCATACATTCCGTAAGAAGCTGATTGATTTTTTCCGTCGCTGTTTTATTCTGCTTTGAAAAAGAAGCTCTGTTTTCAGCAAGATATTTAATCAGATCCCGTTCATCACGGATAGCATCTACAGCACGGCCGACAAGCTCCGTTGTTTCAATTGTGCTGTCGTTTCCCGAAAGAGGAATCTCTTCGATTTTCTGCAGAATTTCTGTTGCTTTGCTATAACCCAGACCGTTTTTCAGGCAGAAATAATAAACAGATTCTGCAATGTTTTTATAGTTATACGGGCGTTCAAGATATGCTTTGAGAAAGAATTCGCCCGTTTGCTTTTCGTTCATACCGAGAGCAAAGCAGAGCTTATAGACATTGTCTCTACCTGCAGAGCTTGACGCCGGAGTGCCACCCGAAAGCCAGTTTATGATATTCTGACGGCTGATGGATATACCCTCACTTTTGCAACAGCTCAGCACATAGCTCGTAAGCTGACCTGCATCATCAGAGTCTGCATCATAGCCGGATTTTTTAATCTGATCAAGCAATTTTTCAGTAAAAAAAGAAGCGTTGTTAAGAGCATCGATATATTCCTTGCCCGGCAACTCAATATTTTCAAAATCACATTTAAAAAACTCATCCTCAGCCAACTGCGTAGCCTGATCGAATTCATACTTTTCCATATCCGCACCCCGTTCTGACATCTTTTCAAGGTAATTATAACATAAATGCATTCAATTTCAAGTTGATTAAATTTCAATAATATTGCTCTATTTTTTCAAAATATATTTATCTAACATATTATACATGAAGACACAGGCTAGAATCTAAATATGCCGAAACCGTGAAAAGTATCAGCAATATGCTTGATGCTATACAGAACGGAATACTGACAGAATCGACCAAAGAGAGGCTCGAAGCATTAGAGCTGCAAAAAGCTGATTTATCACTGAAAATCACAAAAGAAGAACTCGAAAGACCGCTGTTAACAAAAGAGCAGATTATCGAATGGTTAAAAGATTTGCGAAAGTACGGAACAAAGCGTTTAGATCACAAACGAAGGCTGATAAATACTTTTGTTAACTCAGTTTATCTGTATGACGATAGAATTGTCATTAACTTCAACTACAAGGACGGATCAAAAACCGTCCGCGTAGATGAAGTTAAAAATTTACTCCTGAGTTCGGATTCTAATGTATATGCTCTGCCATAAATAAAAGCAGGTTGATTAACCTGCTTTTATTTTTTATTTCAAACCAATAAACCATACATACTGTTGACATTTTTTTAACGTGAAGCTATAATAAGACCGATGTTAGACTATCGGTATGTTTTGTCCGACATATACTATTAATATTGAGAGGTGTGGCTTACCATGAAAAAATTCTTATCCGTTTTTCTTTCGATCGCTCTTATTTTCTCGCTTGCGATTCCGGCTTTTTCGTGGGTTGAAATCAATGAAAGTCAGAGCCAGATTCCCGTTATCCGTATTTCAGGTGACGGCGAAGCGCTTTACGATCCCGACGGAAATAAAATTTTCCATTACAAGGATGTTGCAAAACTTGTGACGGGAGATTCCGAATCCGGAACTGACAACAGTGAAATGTACAAATCAATGGCTGAAAGTCTTCTTCCGGCTCTTACCAAAGGTCTTCTTACAGATAACTGGGACGACCTTTACGTAAGCCTCGAAACAGAAATCAGCAAAATCTTCTCCAACTCCTTGCTTGACGAAAACGGTAACGTTACAAACGGTTCCGGTTTATCTGAAAGAAGAAAGCAGGAAATGGAAAAGAAGAGAAACTATGACCAGAAGGGCACTAAGGGTTTCTACTCCTGGGAAGACTATTGGTTCCATTACGACTGGCGACTTGACCCGATGGAAACAGCTGATGATTTCCACACATTCGTTCAGGACATAAAGAGAACAACAGGATGTGAAAAGGTCGGTATTTCTGCAACCTGCCTCGGAACTAACATTGTTATGGCTTACGTTGCAAAATACGGTGCTAAAGATATTCAGGGTATCGGTATGGACGGTAGCGTAGTTGGCGGCGCAGAAATTCTTAGTGAAGTTATCTGCGGAAAGTTCGACGTTGCTCCTCCCGCTCTTATGAGAATCCTTCGTGATGTTGACGGTCTTGGTATGTTCAGCATAGATGAGTTCATCATGGAAACAATCGATATGCTCGTACGCACAGGCGTTCTTGAAAGCGTTATCAGCACAACAGAAAACATCTTCTACGACAAGCTTATCAAGGGTGCAACTTCAGCTCTTGCTCTTTCTACATTCTATACATGGCCTAACTATTGGGCATGCGTATCACCTGAAGATTATGAGACTGCAAAGGAATATGTCTTCGGTGATGAAGGCAGCGAAAAGAGAGTTAAGTATGCAGGTCTTATTGAAAAGCTTGACAGATACGACAGAGAAGTCCGTCAGCGAGTTCCTGAGCTTCTCCAGAAGATTCAGGACGACGGTGCACATCTTGGTGTTATCTCCAAGTACGGTTTCCAGATAATTCCTATCTGTGCATCATCCGATGTTGTCTCAGACCAGTTTGCTTCTGTTTCACGTTCATCTTTCGGTGCAACAACTTCAAACGTTTATAAACCTCTTTCAGATGAATACATCAATATGAGAACTGCAGAAGGAAAAGAAAAATACATTTCTCCTGACAAGTTTATTGATGCTTCAACATGTATCCTTCCTGACAGCACATGGTTCATTAAGGGTTCAAGCCATTCAGACTGGACCACATATGAAATGCAGATTCTTTACGACGTAGCATCTGCTGACAGACAGCTTACTGTTGACGACTTCCCGTACAGTCAGTTTATGGTTTACGACGATGAAACTGAAATGCTCTATCCGATGACTGAGGAAAACTGCAACACTGAGCATTGGGACGCTGATCCTGATGTTTACCAGCCGACATCAATTTTCGACAAGATAAAGGTTGCAATCACATCATTTGCAAAATGGCTTAAGATCTTTTTTGAATACATTGCTACAGAAAAAGCTTGAGTTTATTCTTGAAAACTAAATTTACATAACAAAAAAGGAAGCTGTAGGCGTTGTACCCGTAAGGATACAACGCCAGTTTTATTCGCCATACGGCGAGTTATATTGCTTCGCAGTTTTATTGTGCTTCGCACAGTGTTATTTGCTTCGCAAGTTTTGTGGCGAATAAAATAACACTGAATCCGAAGGATTCAATAACACTATTGTCTCAAGACAATAATATCACTCTGCCGCAAGGCAGAATAACACTTGATAACACTCATTGTTTTATGTATAATTCATACAGAGGTGATGCTTGTGTCGGATAGTATTTTACGAGAAAAAGCTAAAGAATTTGCAAAAGAAATAGTTTTTACTTGCCGAGATATGAAAAAAGATAAAAAAGAATCTGTGCTGATAAATCAGATTCTTCGTTCTGCAACTTCTATCGGTGCAAATCTACACGAAGCACAATATGCACGGGGAACTAAAGATTTTATATCAAAATTAGAGATAGCACAAAAAGAATGCTATAAAACAGAATATTGGTTAGAACTTCTTTTTGAAACCGATTGTTTATCTGAAGAAAATTATAAAAAGTTGCATAATAATTGCGGAGCTATCAGAAGAATGCTTATTTCTTCATTAAAAACAATCAAAGCAAAAAATAAATTTTAATATCACACTTTCTCACTACCAAAGTTGTAAGTATAAAAAATGAGAGGTAATACGGATGTCCGCATTACCTCTTTTATTATGTCCTTAGTAAGCTGCTCTAACAGCTTCCTTTTTTCTTTATGCTTTAATTTCAATTCCGCTAAGGCTGAACTTTGATTTTTCTACGCCTTTTTTGAATTCAAGAATTTTCTGTGTTGTTGTTTCACTGTCCGAAGTTACGCTGAGCATAACCCAATTGCCGTCTTTGAAATAATAGTTGGAAACGGTACCGTCCTTAAGCTCGTATGTTTCACAAACAAGCTGTTCGCCGTCAACTGTCACTTCTTCCGATTTAACGTATTCCGCATCTTCTGCACTGCCGATTGAAAGATCTACCTGTTCGTTACTCTTCATATAAACATTAACGCCGGGAGCAATAAAATCCGGGAAAACAAGATAAGTCTTTGAATCAAGAACAAGAAGTCTTACAGTTCTCCCTTTCGCCTTAGTTTCAACGCAGGCATCCTCACCACTAATCATGGTTGCAACAACGTTGGTTCCGCTTGCATTTGTAACTTCGGTTTTGAGTGTAAACTCTCCGCTTTTCAGTATCGGATCAACAACATCTTTTTTATACGATGTTTTATCCTCATTATCATCAACCTCAAGGTCACCGTCATAGTTACCGACAGAAATTTTGAGTGCAGCAAGCGCATCGCTTGAATTTATATTACCGTCGTTGTTGATATCGGCATACTCTTCGTTGATTTCTGTAATCTTACCAACAGCATACTGCAGAATCATAAGTGCATCTGAAGAATTTGTGTTGCCGTCCGAATTAACGTCTCCGACAAGCCTTGCGGATGCCGTTGAAACAAAACAGAAAGTACATATTATTGCAAGAAAAAACGAAATAAATCTTTTCATTTTCGGTATCTCCTCTCATTTTATGGAGCAATTATATCATAGTATTGCAAATAAATCTACACAAATCATAAAATACCATAAATTTATTGAATCATCGGTTACTTTATGATAAAATCAAATGGGAGGTATTGTTATGAAAAAGAAAGCTAAGAAAAAAATTGCACCTGTCCTCTCTGCAATTATCGTTATTTTATTTTCATTGGCATACATTACCCTATTCATACTGTTAGCGGTTAAAGACATTGTAATTTTGCCTATATCCGTAATCGCAATCGTTATCTACCTGATTGTATGCGTTGGAATCATTGTAGCACTCAGGGAAAGAATAAAAGAAATTAACGGAGGTCTTGAAGATGCAACTTTTAAGTATTAATTATGTTCCCGGCAAAGAAATTGAAGCCCTCGGCATGGTAAAAGGTTCTGTTGTGCAGACAAAGCATATGGGTAAGGATTTTATGGCAGGGATGAAAACTCTCGTCGGCGGTGAAATAAGGAGCTATACAGAAATGCTCAACGAGGCCCGTGCAATCGCAACGCAAAGAATGGCTGAAGAGGCAATGGCACTCGGTGCAGATGCTGTTATCGGCGTAACATACGGAAGCTCAGCTATTATGCAAGGTGCCGCTGAAATCGTTGCCTACGGCACAGCAGTTAAAATAATCAAATAAACATCTCATTGATAGACGCGATTTATCCGTCTATCAATTTTTAATTTAAAAGACCGTAAAAGCCTCAATAAATACAACCTGTTACAACTTTTAAATCAATAAAACCTTCCGAAAGCACCGTTAAAAATTGTAAAAAAAAGTACACCATTTTACTAAATAAAATATTGATATTCAAAAAACGTTGTGATATAATTTTCTACATTAAAAAACTAACTGCGAGATTTTCTCGAAAACTATATGCAGGAGGTCAGTATTATGGATCAGAACAAAAGACCCGAATCTATGCAGAGAATCACCACTCCCGAGCTCGCAGAGGCTTTCATTGCCGAGCAGGTAAAGGCTGTTCAGGAGCAGGTCGGCGACAAGAAAGTTCTCCTTGCACTTTCAGGCGGCGCTGACTCATCCGTTGCTGCAGCGTTGCTTATCAAGGCTATCGGCAAGCAGCTCGTGTGTGTTCACGTTAACCACGGCCTTATGCGTAAGGGCGAAAGTGAAAATGTTATCGAAGTTTTCCGCAACCAGCTCGATGCTAACCTTATTTATGTTGATGCAACAGACCGTTTCCTCGATCTCCTTGCAGGCGTAAGTGATCCCGAAACAAAGCGTAAGATTATCGGTGCAGAGTTCATCAAGGTATTTGACGAAGAGTCTGCAAAGCTTGACGGAAT
>JAZRNR010000110.1:0-36172 GCA_045648305.1 Acutalibacteraceae bacterium | reverse complement strand
CAGCGGTATGCCCGGTATGCTCCCCGTAACAAACAAGCACGCTATTGAGCTTGCAGTTAAGGCTGGTTTTATGCTCAACTGCAAAATCAATCAGTATACAACCTTCGATAAGAAGAGCTATTATTATCCTGACCTTCCCTGTGCTTATCAGATTACTCAGTGGTTCCACCCCATCTGCGTTGACGGTACAGTAGAAATCGGTGAAAGAAAAATCGGCATCAAGCAGATTCATGTTGAAGAAGACGCAGGTAAGCTTGCTCACGACGATGCAACAAACACATCACTTGTTGACTACAACAGAACAAGCGTGCCGCTTATCGAAATCGTAAGCCGTCCTGACTTCCGTTCATCAGAGGAAGTTATCACATACCTCAAGAAGCTCAAGTCAAGCCTTCAGTTTGCAGGCATTTCTGAGTGTGAAGAGGGTGCGATGAGATGTGACGTAAACATTTCTGTCCGTCCCGAAGGTTCAGAAGAATTCGGTGTTCGTGCAGAAATCAAGAATATGAGCTCACTTTCAGAAATCAAGGATGCAATCGAATTTGAAAAAGTTCGTCACGTTGATGCTCTTGAGCGTCATACTGAAATTCTTCAGCAGGAAACACGCCGTTGGGACGATGTTAAAAGAAGAACATTCCCGATGCGTAATAAGGAAACAGCGGCAGACTACCGTTATTTTCCCGATCCGAACCTTATGCCTATCATAATTGACGATGAGTGGCTTGAAGCAATCCGTGCAAGTATGCCTGCAACAGCAGAGGAGCAGAGTATCCGTTACACAGAAATGGGTATCGCTGAGAAGGAAGCAATGGTACTCGCATCTGACAGAAAGCTTTCTGACACATTCGATGCAGTTGTTGCCCTTGGCAGAGCACCGAAATCGGTTGCAAGCTGGATTCTTACAGAGTGCATGGGTAATATGAAGCGTCTTGAACTTGATGAGCTTAAGATTGATGCAGCAAAGCTTGCAAGAATCATCGAGCTTGTTGATACAAACGAAATCACACGTCCCGCAGGTAAGAAGGTTCTTTCAGCACTCTTTGAGAGTGACATCGACGTTGACGCTTACTGTGAAGAAAACGGACTCAACATTAAGGTTGACGAAGGATTTGTTCTTGAAACAGTTCAGCGTGTTGTTGGTGAAAATCCTGATGCCGTTGCTAACTACAAGAGCGGTAAGACAAAGGCTATGCAGGCACTCTTCGGTCTCATTATGCGTGAGCTTAAGGGTACAGGCGATCCTGTTGTTATTCGTGATTTGCTCCAGAAAGAGCTCGATAAATAATTTTAAAGGAAGCTGGTTTTTTATCAGCTTCCTTTTTTGTTGACAAAGGTTTATTATCTTGTTAGAATTTATAATATATTTCTTGGATATTCCTCTTAAAGCCTCCCTTGCCTAAAGGGAGTGGGACCGCGAAGCGGTGGAGGGATTCAAACCGAAAGGAAGAATCTCAATGAAAAAAATCGGCAAAGAAGTGCTTTTTCTTGAAGCTAAAGGAAACATTCCGCGTAATGGTGAAGGCTCGTTTATCCGCCTTAACGACGGCAGAATAATGTTCGGATACACCGAATTTTCAGGCAACGATTGGGAGGATGATGCGACGGCAAATATAGCTGTTATTTATTCATCTGATGAAGGAGAAACCTGGACAAAGCCCGAAATCCTTTTCAGAAAGCCCGAAGAAGCTTGGAATATAATGAGCTTTTCTTTCCTTCGTATGGGTAACGGAGATATCGGTGCATTCTACATTATAAAGAATAACGACAGAACGGATAAAATCGTTCTGACACGTTCATCAGATGAAGGCAAAACCTGGTCCGAACCGATAAACTGTCTCGATTGCCTTGATGAAGCCGATTATTACGTAATAAACAATGACCGTATCGTGCGATTAACAAACGGCAGAATTATTTTTGCTGTTGCAAGGCATACCGTTCTCAATACTGAGCATAATTTCACACCGGGTGTAATCTGCTTCTTTTATTCCGATGATGACGGATACACATGGCAGAAAAATGAAACTGAATTTGCCTGTCCGTTCCCGTCAAATCCTGATGGCTACGAAGAGCCCGGAATTTATGAGTTTCCCGACGGCAGACTGTGGTGTTATATCCGCACAAGCCTCGGTTGTCAGTATCAGTCTTTTTCATCCGATAACGGAACAACGTGGACGGCACCTGAACCGAATCTTTTCTTTTCTTCACCGTGTTCACCAATGCTCGTCAAGGATTGCGGTAAACTTACTGTTGCTGTTTTTAATCCGCTGCCCGAACACCTTTTACGTGAAGATTCGGAACCGTGGGGAAGGACACCGTATGTGATTGCTATCAGCACAGACAGGGGTCTTACATTTAAAAAAGAAAACGTGTTTTACCTCGAAGACGACCTTACAAACGGATATTGCTATCCCGCAATAATCGAATGTCAGGGCGGTTTCCTCGTTGCGTACTACCATTCCAACGGTACAGGTGTCTGCCTTAACAGCACTCGTATTACCAAAATCGGTTATGATGAGATTGACATTGTGCGAGGAAATTAAGAATGAAAGTAAAAAAGAACCTTGGTGAATAGCCTTTGGTATAATATCGGTTATATTCATCAACTTTATGTGGATAAAAAATGATATTATCTCGATATATACAACAATGCCAAAGAGCAGATTGTACCTTTGATTGCAACAACAGTCGACGTTTCAGCCCTGAAGGTTGCAATAATCACGGCTGCAATTCTGCTTGTAAAATGGATAATAAAGAAAGTCAAAGATAAATAAACTATCTTCACACCTACAACAAATTCGGTTTTGTGGTGTTTTAAATTTTGTTCCACAATCCGAATTTTCAAGTTAAAACAAATCGTTATTTTTGAAAAACAGTATTATATCTTAGGTGATAAAGAATGAACAAAGCAATAATAATCGGCTGTCCGGGCTCGGGAAAAACAACCTTTGCGGAAAAACTGCAGAAATGCACGGCTCTTCCGCTTTATTATCTTGATGCAATATGGCACAAGCCCGACAAAACGCATATCCCACGTGAAGAATTCGACGAACGGATAAAGGAAATATTCAGCACACCCGAATGGATAATCGACGGCAATTACTCACGGACAATCGAAATGCGTATGCAAGAATGTGATACGGTTTTTCTTTTTGATCTGCCGACGGAGGCATGCATTCAGGGAGCAACAGACAGAATCGGCAAAGATCGCTACGATATGCCCTGGCTTGAAACTGAGCTTGACCCTGAATTTGAAGCTTTTATAAGAGAATTTCCTGAAACAACCTTGCCGAAAATATACAGTTTAATTGAAAAATACAAGGAAGATAAAACTGTAGTAATTTTCAAATCACACGAAGAGGCAGATGAATATATCAGAAAACTTTATTTAATAACATTTGAATTTCTGAACAAAACAGATTTTTCGCAAAAGTCAAAAGAGATTTTTGATATTCTTGCCGACAATATGACCGTAATTGCGCCGACAGGGAATACGCGGGAAGAAGATTATATATGCTGGTCTGACTCTGTCAGCGAAGGGCTTGAACGTGCTGAAAGAAAGATAGTTCTGATTAAACGTTGTGATGAATTAATCGGATTTTTTCAGTATTTTACCAATGAGGATACTTTCAGAATGGAAGAAATTCAGCTTAAACCCGAGTATCACGGCAAGGGTATATTCAGAAAACTGTACGGTTTTATTCTTCCGAAGATTGATGATAGCATCGAGTTTGTTGATGCTTTTGCAAACATTCAGAATGAAAAATCAATCGCAATTCTTGAACATTTGGGTCTGAAGAATGTCGGACTGAATAAGAACGGTAGGTCTTATCACTTCAAAGGACAGCTAAAAAATTTAAAAGAGTGGTATGAAAATGAGGATAATTAATAAACAGAAAAACTGTACAATCGAACCCCTCAGCATTGAAGACTATCACAAATGCTCCAACATCTGGAATATGAAAGCACAACCCCTTGCTGAAAAATGGCGCGAAGAAATTGCATCAGGCAACCGTCAGGTTTTTATTTACAAAATCAAAGGTGATTTCATCGGTGAGGGTGCACTGGTTTTTAATACGGGCGATCCTGATTATACAATACCTGACAGGCGTGTTTATGTTTCAAGAATGATTGTTAAAAAGGAATACCGCAACCGTGGTATCGGAAGTGAAATTCTTGAATTTTTGATTAAAAAAGCAAAGGAATCAGGCTTTTCGGAAATGACAATCGGTGTTGATAAAGACAATGTAAACGCACTTCATTTGTACAGAAAGTACGGCTTCAAAGAGGTTTTGTTTGAAGGAGCCGACGAAGACGGTGAATATTACAAACTGATGAAGAGGATATAAAATGAAAATTGCAGTATTAGGATACGCCGGAAGCGGAAAAACATATCTTTCAGACTATCTTTCTCAAAAGAAAAATATTCCCGTTCTGCATCTTGACGATATCAAGTGGGATAAGGAATGGAAGCCTGTTGACGATGCGGTTGTACTACCAAAGGTCAAAAATTTTATGAAAAATGATAGTTGGATTATTGACGGGTATTATACATATTTGATGATTGACGAAAGACTGGAAAGCGCAGACAAAATTATTATTTTGCTTCTTCCGCGTACAACTTGCTTTTTCAGAGCATTGAAGCGAACGAAAATCCGAAGAAAAGACGGATATAAAAATGATATGAATTGGTGGTTTATTAAATTTATTCTTTACGGGTGCAGGAATAAGGAAAGAAAAATATTCTATAACGAAACAGTAAAGAAATACCCTGATAAAACCATCGTTCTGAAAACAAAACGTCAGGTTGATAATTTCGTTGCTAAAAAGGAGATTTGATTATGCCTGTTTTTACACTATCGTTCTGCGTAATTATCGTTTTGATTTATATACTTGATAATTTCATAATAATCCCCAAAACAGCAAACGTAACACTTAAAGAAAAGCTATGGTTGGGACACAACAAAGGCTACATAAACCACGCTCTGCATTTGTCTGAAAAGAAAATCAAATCCGGACAAGTATGGCGATTGGTGTCTTCCTCGCTTCTTCATATCGGAACGTGGCACATCGTATCAAATGTAACCGCAACTCTCATTGTCGGATACGCCGTTGAATCTCAGCTCGGTACGGCAAAAACTACACTTTGCTATATCGTTTCTGTGTTAATATCGGGATTGTATATGGCTTTTGTATATAAGCTCCACGAGGGCGAAGGAGCATCTACGGGAATTTACGGTCTTATTGCGGTGTTCGCTCTACTCGCTGTAAAAAAGGGAACGGTTTTCTTTTCTCCCGTACCGACAGTCGCACTGATAGTTTTGGCGATTTATACTGTAGGCGGTATGTTCGTTGGTAAGGCAACCGCTTTTGAACATATTTCAGGCTTTGTCGGCGGATTGCTTACTGGTCTTGTTTTGTGCTGAGGTGATTGAATGAATAAATATCTCAAAAACTTAAACCGAATAGAATTCGTTGTTACTATGGCTTGCACAGGCAAGTGCAAGCATTGTTCTCAGGGTGAACACAGAAACTCTGAAAATATTGATAAGCATATTGCAGCAGATGCTGTCCGCAAAATAGCAGGGGAGTATGACATTGAATCTGTTATGACTTTTGGCGGTGAGCCTTTGCTTTATCCCGAAACCGTATTTGAAATACATAAAGCTGCCCGTGAAATGAATATACCCAAAAGACAGCTTATAACCAACGGGTACTTCAGCCAGGATTACGACAGGATTAAGCTTGTTGCAGAAAAGTTGGCTGAAAGCGGTGTTAATGAAATTCTGCTTTCTGTTGACGCTTTTCATCAGGAAACAGTACCTCTTGAATATGTAAAATTATTTGCTCAGGCTGTTAAGGAGACCGATGTTG
Source organism: Acutalibacteraceae bacterium (assembly GCA_045648305.1). GTDB lineage: Bacteria > Bacillota > Clostridia > Oscillospirales > Acutalibacteraceae > CAG-488. The sequence continues at coordinate 30,301 of JAZRNR010000110.1, read as the reverse complement.
AAATCAAGGTTCATCCTGCCTGGCTGGTAAGTCCTCAGGACGAAAATCCGTATAATATAAAAACAAAAGAACTTCTTGAACAGTTCAATTCAATCAACATTGAAACAGCAGAAGGAAATATTATTTTCCCGAGCGGAAATGCACTTGTTTATTTAAGCGAATACTTTGATTTAAGTAAAGAAACAAAAAATCCTTACGACGAAGATCCGTATGATGTCAAAGCAATCTGCTTCAGTGCAAACGGAGATATACTCGGTGGGAATATTCACAAAAAGAAGATTGAAGAAATTTTGTCGGATTATTCTCCGAAATGAATTGAGATATCCGACACTAACGAAATTTTTGTCTTGATTTTTGTTTGATAATTATGATAAAATAACGCCGTAGTGTGCAAAAAATAATTTCAGGAGGTATGACCCCCATGGCACAGAAACTTCAGGCAGAAATGTGGGATAAGCTTCATTATCTTTTCAGAAGCTATAATGACAGAGTTATCCACGTAGAACTTCATTATGATTTTGAGCTTGATGCAGACATTATCAAAAAGTTTGTGTCAAATCTTTATGAAAAAGCACCGATTCTTCATTCTTCATTCGTTCACAGCGTTATCCGTCCGTACTGGGTGGTTAATCCTTATAATGTTGACGATGCGTTTACAATCAGACATATCAAGGAATCTGAGAAGGAAGCGGTTATTGAAGAATTCCTTATGCAGGAAATCAACCCGTCCGATAAGCTCCAGTTCCGTGTCGGTCTTTTCTATTACGAAGGAAAAACAGCTTTTTGTTTTGTTTCGAACCATATGTGTTTTGACGGCGGTGATACAAAATATCTCACCGTTAAAATGTGTCAGGACTACAACAGATTTGTAGAAACAGGCGAGATGCCTAACGATATCCGTACAGGCTCAAGATCACATAAGATGATTTACCGTGATCTTTCTGAAGAGGATAGAAAGGCTGCAGGCAAGCTTATCCGAAATCCGTCGGTTAAGGACCCGCACAAGTTCCCGCTTACAGAAAGCCGCCCGGACGACAAGTCTTTTATGGCAAAGCATAACCTTGACAGGGAAGCGTTCAAGAATATAAAAGTGCTTGGTAAGAAGAACGGCTTCACTCTTAATGATATTCTTATGACAGCATATTACGAAGCTGTTTACAGACTTGCAAATTTTGATAAAAAAGACAGTCTTACAATCGCAGGTGCAATTGACCTTCGAAGATATATCAAGGATATGAAGGGCGTCGGCCTTACAAACCACACAGCCTGGATGCAGGTTAATATCCCTCATCTCGGTAAGGATATCTTTGAAACACTTAAACTTGTTGCAGAGAGCACAAACAAGTTCAAACAGGACAAGTTTATGGGTATGTACGGCCTTCCGCTTCTTAACTTTGGCTATACTCTTCCGCATGCTATCGGCGAGATTGCTGTTAAAATCGGCTATGCAAATCCGCACCTCGCAATGAGTAATATCGGATTTATCGATCCTGTAGGTACAACAATCTGCGGTCATGAGCCTATCTACGGCTTTATGAGCGGTGCCGTTAAGTATAAGCCTTTCGTTCTTCTTTCAGCTATAACATACAAAGAAGACTGCATTCTTGCTATGGGTGTAAGAGGTAACGATAAGGATAAGGAAATCGTAAATAAATTCTATTCAATCTATGACGAATGCCTCAACGAGCTTATTGAAGGCTGGAAAGAATAATTAAATAACTTTATTATAAAGTGCTGTTATCTTGTGATAACGGCACTTTAAATTTTTAGTATTATGAAAAACGAGAAAAACAGAGAAAAAAAGAGCAAAATGAAGATATTCAGAGTATACGTTGAATTGGATCCGAATGGTAACGGATTTGCAGCGATTTTTTGCAAAAAAATGTTGACATTTGCAGATTATTGCACTATATTATAGAGTAATATAGTAGTTGTGTTATTATGCACAAGTGCAGGCAATTACATCGAAAAAACAGTTTTCAGAGAGAGGGGTTGCATAATTGGAAAAGAACGTAATTATTGATCTCAAAAATATCTCCATTAAGCTCGGTGAGGCTCAGATTCTTGAAAACCTCAATATGTATATCCGTGATAAGGAGTTTATAACACTTCTCGGTCCTTCAGGCTGCGGTAAAACTACGACACTTCGTATCATTGCCGGTTTCCTTGAGCCTGACAGCGGTGAAGTTATATTTGAAGACAAGGTGATTAATGATGTTCCGCCCAACAAAAGACAGGTGAACACCATTTTTCAGCGTTATGCACTTTTTCCTCATCTTAATGTTTATGAAAACATTGCATTCGGTTTAAGAATCAAAAAGATGAAGGAACAGGAAATTAAAGAAACAGTAACCGAGATGCTCAAGCTCGTAAACTTAAGTGGTTTTGAAAGAAGAAACATCAATTCTCTTTCGGGCGGTCAGCAGCAGCGTGTTGCAATTGCACGTGCTCTTGCCGTAAAGCCGAGAGTTCTTTTGCTTGACGAGCCTTTGGGTGCTCTTGACCTTAAGCTCCGTAAGGATATGCAGGTGGAGCTTAAGAACATTCAGCAGCGCCTCGGTATCACATTCATATATGTTACTCATGACCAGGAAGAAGCTCTTTCAATGTCTGATACCGTTGTTGTTATGGACGGCGGTGTAATTCAGCAGATCGGCACTCCGCAGGATGTTTATAACGAACCGAAGAATGCATTTGTTGCAGACTTCATCGGTGAAAGTAATATCCTTGATGGTAAGATGCTTGAAGATTTCAAATGCTCTTTCTCGGGTGCACAGTTCCAGTGCCTTGATAAGGGCTTTGGCTCAGGCGAGTCTGTTGACGTTGTTGTTCGTCCGGAAGATGTTGATATTGTTCCTGTTGAAAAGGGTATTCTTACAGGTGAAGTAACATCAGTTACGTTCAAAGGCGTTCATTTTGAAATTATCGTTGATATCGGTGGTTTCAAGTGGATGATCCAGACAACGGATTATGAACCCGTCGGCAAAAAAATCGGTCTTGATATTGAGCCGGACGCAATTCATATTATGAAGAAATCGAAGTATTCGGGTATGTATGGCGACTACAGCTCATTCAGCGACGAATTGGAGCATCTTTCAGATATTGTTGAGGAGGAGTAAACGATGAATAAAAAGTCTTCTCTTGCTCAGAAACTCTGTACTTCTCCCCATATCGTATGGTCAGCAATTTTTATTGTTGTTCCTTTGATTATGGTTGTTTATTATGCTTTTACAAATTCAGAAGGTGCGTTTACCTTCGAAAATATAGCAAGACTCGGCGACTATACAACAACTTTTCTCCGTTCAATCTGGTACGGTATTGTTGCAACAATCATCTGCCTTGTGATTGCATATCCGCTGGCTTATATTATTGCACAGTCAAAGGCTAAGGTGCAGAGCACAATGGTTATGCTTGTTATGATTCCGATGTGGATGAACTTCCTTCTCAGGACATATGCTTGGATGACTCTTCTTCAGGATAACGGAGTAATCAACGGTATTCTTGCAAAAATCGGTCTCGAACCGTTACATATGATAAACACTTCGTCAGCGGTAATACTCGGTATGGTATATAACTTTCTGCCGTATATGATTCTCCCGATTTACACGGTTATGACAAAGCTTGACAGAAGTCTTATTGAAGCGGCACAGGACCTTGGTGCAAATAAGATAAGAGTTTTCAAAGATGTTGTTTTCCCGTCTACGCTTTCAGGTGTTGTTTCGGGAATTACAATGGTTTTTGTTCCGTCCGTAAGTACATTCTATATTTCACAGAAGCTTGGCGGCGGAAGCTTTGCTCTTATCGGTGATATTATCGAAATGCAGTTCCAGGTTTCAAATAACTTCAATTTCGGTGCTGCACTTTCTCTTGTTCTTATGGTGCTTATTCTCATCTGTATGGCTGTTATGAACAAGTTCAGCGATGACGATGCGAGCGCAACAGGAGGTATGATGATATGAAAAAAATGTCACTTTCCTCAAAAATCTACCTTGCAATTGTGCTTCTGTTTTTGTATCTGCCGATAATTATGCTTGTTGTTCTTTCTTTCAACGAGTCAAACAGTACGAGCGTTATGAGCGGCTTCTCAACGAAATGGTACGTTGAGCTTTTCAGGGATGAAGAAACAATCAAGGCTTGTTATAACACGTTGATTCTTGCAGTTATGACTGCGGTTGCATCAACCTTTATCGGTACACTCGCAGCTGTCGGAATCAACAAAATGAAAAAAGGCTTTGTAAAAACAAGTGTCCTTTCGGTAACGAATATTCCGATGATGAACCCTGAAATCGTTACAGGTGTTTCGATGATGCTTCTTTTTGTTTTCATCGGAACAGCTCTCGGGATTAACGGTATTCTCGGATTCTGGACGTTGTTTATTGCTCACGTAACGTTCAGCCTTCCTTATGTTATTCTTAATATTATGCCGAAACTCAAGCAGACTGATGTCCATATTTCGGAAGCGGCACAGGACCTCGGATGCACCAAGCTGCAGGCTTTTCTTAAGGTTGTTCTGCCGTCAATCCGTCCTGGTATAGTTGCAGGTTTCATAATGGCATTTACTCTTTCGCTTGACGACTTTATTATCAGTTATTTCGTCAGCGGACCGAAATTTCAGACTTTGCCCATCAGGATTTTTTCAATGACAAAGAAAAGAGTTACTCCTGATATGTATGCTTTGTCAACTATTATTTTCCTTGTTATTCTTGTTCTTCTTATTCTTGTGAATGTTTTCCAGTCCAAGGATGATGAATCAAGGTCGGCAAACAAAAAGGGGGCAGCGAAACGATGAAAAAAGTTTTCTCCTGCCTTTGTGCATTAATGATGGTTTTTCTCATTGCTGTACCTGTTATGCCGGTGGCCTCCGCAAAGGATTACAGTCACCTCAGCGGTACGGAAATCAATGTTTACAACTGGGGTGAGTATATTTCCGACGGTGCGGAAGATACAATGGATGTAAACAAGGAATTTGAAAAGCTGACGGGAATCAAGGTTAATTACACTACCTATGATTCTAACGAGAATATGTATAACAAAATCAAGGGCGGCGGTGCTAACTACGATATAATAATCCCGTCCGATTATATGATTCAGCGAATGATTGAGGAAGATATGCTTGAAAAGATTGATTTCAGCAATATTCCGAATTATGTAAACATTCTTGATGAGTATAAAAATCTCTATTTTGACCCCGATAATGAGTATACTGTTCCTTACAATGTAGGTATGGTCGGTCTCATTTACAATACAAAAATGGTGACCGGAACTCCCGACAGCTGGGGAATTATGTGGGACGAAAAGTACGCGGGACAGATTCTTATGTTTAACAATCCGCGTGATGCTTTCGGAATTACACAGTGTTATCTCGGTATTGACCTTAACACAACAAGCTCTGAGGATTGGCACAGAGCATACGATAAGCTCAAGGAACAGAAGCCTCTTGTCAGCTCTTATGTAATGGATGACGTTTACAATAAGATGGAAAGCGGAGAGGCTGCAATGTGTGCTTATTATGCAGGCGATTACCTCAGCATGAAGGAGAATAATCCTGACCTTGCATTCGCTTATCCGAAGGAAGGTACAAACATCTTTGTTGACTCTTTGTGTATTCCTAAAGGATGTCAGAATAAAGAGGGTGCAGAGCTTTATATTAACTTCCTTTTAAGCGGTGAAGTTGCTCTTGCAAATGCGGAATATATCTGTTATGCATCACCGAACAGAGCTGTTATTGAAAATCCGGAATATTCTCTTAAGGATGAAAAAATTCTTTATCCCGAGCCTGAGGATATGCCGAAAACACAGTATTATCACAACCTTCCCGAAGGTTTGCTTACCCTTATGACTTCACTCTGGGATAACCTCAAAATTGAAGGAAATGATGATGTTTCGATTTACGTCGGACTGATTTCATTTACTGCAATATGTGTTGTTTGCTCGGTTTACAGCTTTGCACGTAAAAAGAAACGTGAAAAAATGTATTGATTTTAACACTCGCGGAAAATCCGTGAGTGTTTTTTCTTGCAATACATAAAATGATATGTTAAAATTTCAGTTGGTTTAAGTAATCAAGGAAGTGATTGATTGAAAGAATTGAAACGATTTTTGGTAATGGCAAAGCCTTTTCGTCGCCCTATAGTAATTACCGTGCTTATGCTTATCGGTGTTTCGGCAATAAGCCTTGTTACTCCTGAAATGGTGCGTAAAATGACAGGTATACTTACCGATGGTAGTGCAACGGCTGAAAAAATGGCAATGTATGCTGCGGTTTTACTTATAGCGTACATAATTAAAGGTGTATTTTCTTTCTTTGCAAAGTGGCAGGCACATATTGCGGCGTGGAATTTTGTCGGTGATCTTACTCTTAATGTTTACTCAAAACTGCAGACGCTGTCCATGGGCTACTTTACCGACAAGCAGACGGGCGAGATGATGAGCCGTATAATTAACGACACAAGAAATCTCGAAAATCTTATTGCACATTGTCTGCCTGATCTGCTCTCCAATATTCTGATAATATTGCTTGTCGCTGTTATGATTTTTAATATCAATCCGCTTCTGGCGGAGATAGCGCTGATTCCCGTACCGTTCCTGATTTTTGTCAGCACGAAATTTTCAAAAAAGGTACTTCCGAAATTCAAGGTGAATCAGCAGGTGCTAGCTGAACTCAACAGCGTTGTTCAGGATAATATTTCCGGCATTAAGGAAATTCAGGCTTTTGGCAAGGAAAAGACGGAATATCTTAGAATGAAGGATTTCTGCCGCCACTATAGCCAGGTCAATATCAGTGCGAACTTCTCAGCTGCAATTTTTCATCCGTCAATTGAGTTCCTTACGTCAATAGGTTCTGTGCTTGTTATGGGAATCGGAGGTACACTTGCACTGAAGGGTAAGCTTGATGTTGCGGACGTTGTCGGATTCTTTATGTATCTTTCTCTCTTCTATTCTCCGCTTGCTGTTCTTGCACGAATTGTTGAGGATGCACAGACTGCCTATGCAGGCGGACTCAGGGTGCTTGAGGTTCTCGATACAGAACCTGAGGTAAAGGACAGCGGAAATGCTGTTGAAATCGGCAGGGCAGAGGGTAACATTGAATTTAAAAATGTCAGCTTTTATTATAACGAGAAGGAACCGGTGCTCAACGATGTTTCTTTCAACGTAAAAGCAGGGCAGATGATTGCCTTTGTCGGAGCAACAGGTGTTGGTAAATCTACTATCGTATCGCTTCTTGAACGCTTCTATGATCCGATAAAGGGAAGTGTTCTTCTCGACGGTAAAGATATAAAAGATATATCAATAAAGTCGCTTCGTGAAAATCTTTCAATTGTGCTGCAGGATGTTTTCCTCTTCAATGGAACGATTTTTGAAAACATAGCTTATGGTAATACTTCCGCAACGGCTGAACAGGTACTTGAAGCGGCAAGGATTGCAAGAGCTGATGATTTTGTTAAACTTATGCCTGACGGATACGAAACTCTCATCGGAGAAAGAGGCGTGCGTCTTTCTGGCGGACAGAAACAGCGAATCGCAATCGCAAGAGCAATTCTTAAGGATTCACCTGTACTCATTCTTGATGAGGCCACATCAGCTGTTGATAACGAAACGGAAGCACTTATCCAGCAGGCGATAGATGAACTTTCAAGGACAAGGACAGTTGTCGTTATCGCACACAGGCTTTCAACGGTTATGAAAGCGGATAAGATTATTGTTCTTGAAGAAGGAAGAATAACTGAGCAGGGAAGCCATGAAGAGCTTCTTCGCAACAACGGACTTTATGCAAGACTTTGCAATGTCAATACAAATCAATTAAGAACTGAGGTATAAGTATGATAGTAACAACAATCGACAAACTCACAAAATACAACGAAATTCCTTATGCACAGGATATCGTGGATTTCCTTGCAGATTTCAGAAAAGGTGAAATGGCACCCGGAAGATACGATATTCACGGTGACGACCTTTTTGCTGCAGTAAGCCGTTATGATACCGAACCTGACGGTGACAGGGTTTTTGAAAATCACAAAAAGTATATCGATCTTCAGATTGTCCTCGACGGTAAAGAGGAAATTCAGTGGGCAGATACAAAGACTCTCACAATGGTTTCTGAGGAATTTTCCAAGGGTGGCGACATTGCCTTTTATAAAGGTGATGCCATGGGATACACACTCCTCGGCGGTGAGCAGTGCGTGATTCTTTTTGAAGAAGATGCACACAAGCCGAATGTACTTCACGAAAAGAGCGAAAACGTACTTAAGGTTGTTTTCAAGATCAGATGCAGTGAATAATTATTCAGTTTTTGTTGACATAAATCTTATTTGGTGGTATATTTAAACAGCAAATAAAACTATTGGAGGAGTTTATTATGAAAAAGTTTTTAGCACTTGTTCTTGCTGCACTTATGGTATTCTCACTTGCAGCTTGCGGCGGTAACCCGGCTGAATCAGCAGCTAAAGTAAAAATCATTGACATTAACCTTACAGAAGAGCAGTACGCTTTCGGTGTTGATAAGGATCAGCCGGAACTTCTTGCAGATGTTAACGCTTTCATCGCTAAGATTATGAAAGACGGTACATTCGACGAAATCTGTAACAAGTATTTCGGTGACGGCGAACCCACAGCAGTTAAGTCAGCTGTAGAAGATCCTTCAAAGGATCAGCTCGTTGTTGCAACAAACGCAGCATTTGCTCCCTTTGAGTATATGGAAGGCGACTCATACTACGGTATCGATATGGAAATCGCAGCACTTCTTGCTGAAGAGCTTGGTAAGGAACTCGTTATCAACAATATGAAGTTTGACTCAGTTTGCCTTTCAGTTGGCGAGCATAAGTGTGATATCGCAATGGCGGGTCTTACAATCAACGAAACAAGAAAGGAATCTGTAAACTTCACAGATTCATACTACAATGCATATCAGAAGCTTATCGTTAAGTCTGATGACACAACATTTGATGCATGCCAGACAGCTGCAGAAGTTGACGAAATCATCAATGCAGACGGCACAAAGACAGTAGGTTACCAGAACGGTACAACAGGTAACTTCTACGTTGTCGGTGATGAAGAGTGGGGCTTCGCAGGTCTCAAGGCTCAGCCGAAGGGTTACGATAACGGTGCTCTTGCTGTTCAGGACCTTCTCAACGGTAACATCGACTATGTTATTATCGATGCTGACCCCGCAGTTCGTATCGTTGAAAACTTCAACGCTATCGGCTGATAAAATTTAAAACCAATAAAACGGTGCCTTACTTCATATGATGTAAGGCATTGTTGATGTTAAAGGAAAACGTATATGAACGGATTTATATTTAAAGTCGAGAAGTTCCTTGATATTCTTTTGAATAAAGGCGGTTATAAAGAGGTTCTCACAGGTTTGCAGAACACGATGATTATAGCTGTCGCAGGTCTTCTTATCGGTATCGTAATCGGCACCTTAATCGCAACGGTGCGTGTAATGCCCAAGTATAAGGCAACAGTAAGAGCTATGGATAAATTCTGCAGCTTCTATGTAGGTCTTTTCCGCGGTACACCTATGGTTGTTCAGCTCCTTGTTTTTTATTATGTTATGCTTCCGTTATTGGGACTCAAGATGTCTTCGGTGTTGGTCGCAATTACCGTTTTTGGTCTTAACAGCGGTGCATATATTTCGGAAATTATGCGAGGCGGTATCCTCAGCGTTGACCCCGGTCAGATGGAAGGCGGTCGCAGCGTGGGTCTCAGCTACGGCACAACAATGATGAAAATTGTTATTCCTCAGGCGGTTAAGAATATCTTGCCGACAATGGGTAACGAATTTATTGCTCTTGTAAAGGAAACATCGGTTGTTTCGTTCGTAGGTGCAAAGGACTTATACCTTGCTTTCCAGAGCATCGGTTCAGGTACATATGAATTTATGGTGCCGTATCTTGCAATGGCAATTATCTACATTGTGATAGTTTGTCTTATTACAGTGCTTATCAGAATTATGGAAAGGAGGCTGAGTAAGAGTGATAGAAGTCGTTAATTTATGTAAATCTTTTGGCGATAACCACGTACTCAAAAATATCTCCACCACAATCCAAAAGGGTGAAAAGGTCGTTATTATCGGCCCCTCAGGCTCCGGTAAGAGTACATTCCTTCGTTGCCTTAACTGTATGGAAGACCCGACAAGCGGTTCCATAATTTTCGGCGGTGTCGATATCGCAGACCCGAAGGTTGATATCAATGTCCACCGTCAGAAAATGGGAATGGTGTTCCAGCACTTCAATCTTTTCAATAATAAAACCGTTATTGAAAATATTATGATGGCTCCGGTTCACGTTGCAACTAAAAAGCTGAAGAAGCAGAAAAGAGCAAATCTTCTTAAAAAGCTTCATCTTAAGAAGGGTGCACCTGAAGCTATCGACACAAGTGTACAGGAAATCAAAGCTCATGCCCGTGAAAAAGCAATTGAGCTTCTTAAGAGAATCGGTCTTGAAGACAAAGCTGATGCTTATCCTTCAAGTCTTTCGGGCGGTCAGAAGCAGAGAGTTGCTATCATCCGCTCTCTTGCAATGGATCCCGATGTTATCCTCTTCGATGAGCCTACATCTGCTCTTGACCCTGAAATGGTAGGCGAAGTTCTTGATCTTATGAAAGACCTTGCTGACCAGGGTATGACAATGGTTGTTGTTACTCATGAAATGGGCTTTGCAAAAGAGGTAGGAACAAGAATCCTCTTTATGGATGAAGGTACAATTCTTGAAGAAGGAACACCTGAAGAATTCTTCGGTAATCCAAAAACAGAAAGAAGTAAGGACTTCCTCTCTAAAGTTCTTATATAATGACAATTTTGTACAAATTTTTACCCTGAGACTATTTACATTTGTTTGATTTGAATGTATAATCAAATTACAATGATATGCTTTTGAAAGGAGCAGATACTATGGTTAAGAAAACTCTTGTGGCAGCAATTGCTGTTATCATTTGTGTTTTCCTCGTAACAAACACAATCTCAAGTAGCATTACAAAATATGCAGATGCTAAGATTGAAATTGCAGGAAATGCAGCAACAAATTCAGATTCAGGTTCAGGCGAAGAACTTGGACTTGATCAGCAGGCAGGCCTTATGGAAGGCGGCTCATCATTGGACAGCGATACAAGTGCTGACGCTCAGACACCGTCTGAGGATACATCAGCTGATGCTTCAACAGACAGCAATGCAGGCGACACAGCAGCAAAGCCGGATGATTCAGCAAAACCGGGCGATGCAACTCAGAACAGCGGTTCAGCTCAGCCTAAGGACGGCGTTGAAACACTCAACTATTACAACAGTGCACTTGATAAGGCTGTTAAGGCTAAGGTCGGTTATGACAAGTCAAGAGTTACAGATAACGCTAAGATGGAAGGTTCAGCAGGCCTTGAGGCTATGAAGGATCTTGTATATCAGTTCATGGGTATAGGCGAAGAGAACAAGTACACAGCTAAGGTTGAAAAGGGTAAGTGGGGCGACGAAGCTTTACTTAACGCAAGTAAGCTCACAGCTTCTGACGTTACTTCAGCAACTTGTAAGGTTTCAGGTGACAACTACGTTATCACTCTTAAGCTCAAGAACGGTTCAAGCAGTGCAAACAAAGCTAATCCGACAACAGCTCCGACAACAGCACTTGATAAGTGCGGTATCTGTGTTGGTGACAGAGACAGAAGTGAATACGACCACAAGACAGGTTCTGTTATCTACAGTGCAATCGGCGGTACATTCGCAGGTGCTGAAGTTAAGGAAAGCTACTCAAATGCAACAGTTACAGCAACAATTAACGCAAAGACAGGTAACATTGTAAGCCTCTTTGTTGACTGGAATCAGGCAGTAACTCTTTCAAAACTTTTGGGTATGTCTGCGGATGCAACAGGTATCTCACACGTTAAGTACGAAAACTTCAAGTACTAATCTTAAAACTCAATAATTAAAACACTCCGTTAATTCGGAGTGTTTTTACTTAAACGAAAAGCATAAACATTTTAAGGGATGATTTAATGTTAAATAAACGTGGTGCAGGCGTGCTTATGCACGTTTCATCGATTCCGTCAGATTACGGTATAGGTGTTTTTGATAAAAACTGCCTTACATTCATCGATAAAATTAAAGAAATGGGTTTCGGTTATTGGCAGGTGCTTCCGTTTAACCCTGTTGACGATGCAAATTCACCGTACTGCTCATCTTCAGCTTTTGCGGGAAACTTTATGTTTATTGACCCTGTGAAGCTTATGAATGACGGACTTGTTACCGAGAGTGATGTGAATGATAACATCTATCACGGTACGCCGTATACTGCTGACTATGAGTTTGCGGCAGAAAAAAGAATGTCTATTCTCAAAAAAGCTTTTATGAATATTGACGCTGAAACGGCAGCTGCAGTAAAAGAGTTTGAAAAGGAAAACCCGTGGGTTGTGGATTTTTCACTTTTTATGTCAATCAAGGAAGCTAACGGTAAAAAGCCCTGGTGGGAATGGGACGTAGGCTATGCTCGCTATGATGAGTTTATAAAACACCACCGTTATGATTTTGAAGAGCAGTCTGCCTTCTGGCGTTTTGTACAGTATATTTTCTTTAAACAGTGGAATGAAGTCAAGGCTTATGCAAATGAAAAGGGGATAGCCGTAATCGGTGATATGCCGATTTATGTTGCAATGGACAGTGTTGATGTATGGGCGAACCTCGGACAGTTTAAAATTGACGAAGAAACACTTAAACCGAACAAGGTTGCAGGTGTTCCGCCTGATTATTTTTCAGAGGACGGTCAGCTTTGGGGAAATCCGCTTTATGACTGGAAAAAGATGAAGGCTGACGGATACGATTGGTGGCTTTCTCGTCTTGGTGCTGCATTGAAAACATACGATATTGTGCGAATTGACCATTTCAGGGCATTCGCAAGCTACTGGGAAATTCCTGCAGAAAGCAAAACCGCGAAAAACGGAAGTTGGGCAATCGGACCGCGTATGGATTTCTTTAATAAGGTTTTTGAAAAATATCCCGATGCACCTATCATTGCCGAAGACCTCGGAATTTTCGGTGAGGATGTCGTTAAGCTTCTTGAAGATACAGAGTTCCCGGGAATGAAGGTTGTTCAGTTCGGCTTTGACCCTGACGGAGATTCATCACATCTTCCGCATAATTCAGGCGTGAATTCTGTTAATTACGTCGGCACACACGACAACAATACGATTCTCGGTTGGTTGTGGGAAGCTGATGAACGTCAGAGGCGATTTGCACTTGATTACATTGGCTTTGAGGACGATAACTGGGGCGACGGCGGATATTATTCAAAGAGCTGCCGTAAGGTTATAGAGGCTGTATGGAAGTCGTCTTCGAATACTGCAATAATTGCTTTTCAGGATATGTGCGGTTTTGGCAGCGATGCCAGAATGAACATTCCGAGTGTACCTGAAAAAAATTGGCGTTTCAGAACAACAAACGAAACTATTGATTCTGTTGATGCTCAGTATTTCCAAAAAATCAATTCGGTTTTCAGACGTACTTATCCTGTTTTTGAAAACGAGTGATTTATTGCTTTAAAGTATTGACACAAACGTGTGTTTGAGTTATACTACCTTTGCAACTCAGAATAAGTGGTGGAGTCTGTCATAGAGCAAAATGCTCTATTTGTTATGAGTTGCGTTTTAGTTATCGGGATTTTCCTGATTTTCTGAATCATACAATCCACCTTCTTTGTGAGGTGGATTTTTTTGAGCAGACAAAATTTAACCACAGAAAACGGAGTAATTTAAATGAGTCAAATCACACTTGTCGCATTGATCCTCTTTGCGATAACCTACGTTCTTATGCTGGCTTTCCAGAAAATAAGACCGCACATCGTTGTTTCATCAGCAGTTGTTTTTGTTGCCCTCGGTGTTATTGCATCGGTTAACCCGAATCTTTTCGGTGAAGGATTTTTTGCGACTGCAACGGGTACATATTCCTATGGAATAGCCGATATGCTGAATGCAATCGACTGGAACGTAATTATGATGATTGCGGGTACAATGGGTACAGTTTACCTGTTTATTGAGTCGAAAATGCCGCAGCTTATGTCAGATGTGCTGATTTCAAAAATGCCCAATATGCAATGGGCAATTGTTACACTTTCTCTTTTTGCAGGTATTGTTTCAGCGTTTGTTGATAACGTTGCAACCGTGCTTATGATTGCTCCTGTTGCGCTTGCTTTCTGCAAAAAGGTAAATACATCTCCTGTTCCTGCGATTATCTGTATTGCTGTTTCCTCAAACCTTCAGGGTGCGGCAACCCTTGTCGGTGATACAACATCAATTCTTCTCGGTAAGGCAGCAAACCTTGATTTCTCATCATTCTTTGTTGATAACGGAAAACCGGGTATGTTCTGGGTTGTTGAAGCAGGCGCTTTGGTTAGTGCACTTATCATTCTATTTATGTTCCGCAAGGAAAAAGGCAAGATCAGCTTTGATTCAAGAACAGTTGTTGAGGATAAATTCCCGACCTTGCTTCTTCTTGGCACAATTGTTGCACTTATCGCAGTTTCGTTCATTCCGTATGCTGATAACGCTAAGCCGGGTCAGCTTACAAAACCTGACATCACAAACGGTATAATCTGTATCGCATTCTTTGCTGTTGGTCTTCTCAGGGAGTTGTTTATCAAAAAGAACAAGGAGATTGTTAAAAACGCTTTCAAAGAAATTGACTATTATACAATCGTTCTTCTTACGGGTCTTTTCGTTGTAATCGGAGGTATCGAGGCGGCAGGTGTTGTTCAGGTTATCGGTGATGCGATCGCAAGCCTCGGTTCAGGTAACACATTTGTTGTGTTCACAATCCTTGTATGGATGTCTGTTCTTCTTTCTGCATTTATCGATAATATTCCGTATACGGCAACTATGCTTGCAGTTGTTCCTGCAATCGGTGCAGGTATCGGTCTTGAAGGTGAAGGCCTCAAGCTTCTTTACTATGGTCTTCTCTGCGGTGCAACACTCGGCGGTAACCTTACCCCGATCGGAGCAAGTGCAAACATTACAGGTATCGGTATTCTTCGAAAGGAAGGCTACGAGGTTAAAGCTACAACATTTATGAAGTACGGTGTTCCGTTTACTCTTGCAGCAGTAACTACCGGATATCTTCTTATCTGGTTCATCTGGAAATAAAAACATTTTAAAGAAGGCTCTCCGGAGTCTTCTTTTTACTTATATATACGGTGTTTTCTTGACATTAATATGCTGTAATGATATAATACATCGATATATTATGTAACTTAGGAGGTAGTGCAGATGAAGAATATTTACTTCGTTCAGGTTGATGTTTCAGCCAGCTCGGGAACACAGAACGCATATTTGCCATATACGGCAGGTATTCTTGCTGCCTCTGCATTTACAAGCGAAACCGTAAAGAATAATTGCGAGTTCAAAGACTTTATTTTTCTCCGTGAAGATGTGAACGATGTCGTTGACAGACTCGATAATCCTGATTTTGTAGGGTTTTCCTGCTATTGCTGGAGCACGGAGTACAACAAGCTTCTTGCAAAAAATATTAAGGAAAAATATCCCGATTGCCTTGTCGTTTTCGGCGGTCACGATATTCCCGATAATTTTTCAATGCTTGAGGATTTTGATTACATTGATATTCTTTGTCACGGTGAGGGCGAGGACACTGTTAAGCATCTTCTTGAAGCATTTTCAGAGGGTAGAAGCTTTGATGAAGTGTGTAATATTTCGTTCAGAAAGCCTGAAGGCGGATTTTTAAGAACCGAAACAAAGCTTCAGGAAACTCTTGACTATCCGTCACCGTATCTTGAAGGCTGGTTTGATAAGATAGTCGAAGCTCACCCCGAAATTACATTCAATGCAATTCTTGAAACGAGCCGCGGCTGTCCTAATCAGTGTGCTTACTGTGACTGGGGTCTGCTCAAGGCTAAAACGCGTCTTTTCCCGCTTGAAAGAGTAAGGGCAGAAATCCGTTGGATGTCTGACCATAAAATTGCGTTTGTATGGGGTGCTGATGCTAATTTCGGAATGTTCAAGCGCGACCTTGAAATTGCAAATGAGCTTGCAAGAGTAAAGGAAGAAACAGGCTATCCCGAAAGAATGAGAATGAACTATGCAAAGAACAATTTTGAAAATGTTTTTGAAATTGTCAAAGTGTTCAAGCGTTGTGAATTTGATCGAATCGGTGCAACACTTTCTTTCCAAAGCATGTCGCCCGAGGTTCTTAAGAATATCGGAAGAAAAAATACTTCTCTTGATTTCTATAAAAATCTTCTTACGACCTATAATAAAGCAAATATGAAGACCTATTCAGAGTTGATTCTCGGTCTTCCGGGTGAAACTTATGAAAGCTTTATTGAAGGTGTAGGCAAGCTTTTTGAAATCGGTCAGCACTTTGTCTTTGAAGTTTATGGCTGTATTCTTCTTCCTAATGCAACAATGGGCCAGAAGGACTATGTTGAAAAGTTCGGCATAAAGACAGTCTGTTCGGAAATTATCCGTCCGCATTTCAATAACGAAGCCTTCAGTGTGCCCGAGTATAACAATATTGTCGTTGAAACAAATTCTATGAGCCGTGAAATGTGGGTCAGAGCAACAGCCTTCTATTATATGACAAAGGCTCTCCACGGTAACGGTCTTATCCGTGCATTCGGCATTTATCTTCATAACGAAATGGGTGTACCGTACGAAAAGTTCTATGACGGTGCTCTTGACTATTTTGAAAATAATCCCGATTTGTTTGTTTCAAAGCTTTATTTTGATATTAAGCGTCATGCAGATGAGCTTTCACTCGGCATAACAAACAGAAAGCTTCTGTTTGAACCGTGTGGAGAGATTGTATGGGACGACCATGAATATGTTGTCCTCAATTCAATCGCTCAGCTTGACAAATTTTATGAAGAGATTACTCCGTATCTCGAAACTTATGATATACCCGAAGATATCTTTGAGGATCTTATAAACTATCAGAAGAATATCATCCGCACTCCGTTCAGCGAAGAAAACACGGTAAGTCTTAAGTATGATATTCACAATTATCTTAAGGATGTCTATGTAAACAATATTCATCCGCTCCAAAAGAAAGAGCATACTCTCGTTATGCGTGACAGTAACCTTGTTGCCGATTGGAAAGGTTTCGGTAAATTTGTTATCTGGTACGGCAGAATGGGTTGGTCTTCATATAAGGACGATGTTAAAGAAATCTGATTCTGAAAGGGGAATAGTGTGATGAAAGAAAAGTTTTATCTTGTGCAGATCGGTGTATCATATTCATCACCGGTATTCCTTCCTTATTCCGTAGGATGCATAGCGGCTTATCTTAAGCACGATGCAGAGATTATGGAACACTATGAAATTCCGGATATTATCGTAATGCGTGAAAAGATTGATGACATTCTTAAACGCTTTGATAATCCTTCTATCGTTGCATTTTCCTGTTTTACGTGGAATATAGAATATAATAAAACTCTTGCTATTGAGCTTAAAAAACGTTTCCCGTCAGTTAAAATCATCTTCGGCGGTCACAGTGTACCTCACGGCAGCAGCTTCCTTGATGAATATGATTTTATAGATTTCCTTATGCACAACGAAGGCGAGGAAACAACTGCACTTTTCCTTAAAGCTCTTATCAATAACGAGAGTCTTAATAATGTACCGAATCTTTCGTTCAGAACTCAAGAGGGTAACGTTACAACAGAATTCAGACATCCTTGTGACCTTTCATCTTATCCTTCTCCGTATACAGACGGAATTTTCGACAATATCATGAAAGAAAATCCTGATAAGGAATTCCATGCAACTCTTGAAACAAACAGAGGTTGTCCTTACGGTTGCACTTACTGTGAATGGTGCTTTACAAAAAAAGTGCGTCCTTTCCCGATGGAAAAAATCAAGAGTGAAATTGAGTGGATAGCGAAGAATAAGATAAAATACTGCTACTGTGCAGATGCCAATTTCGGCATAATGGAACGTGATATTGAGATAGCGGAATATGTTATTGAACAAAAGAAAAAATACGGTTATCCCGATGTTTTCAAACCATGCTATGCAAAAGAAAGCGACGAAACAGTTTTTAAAGCAGGTTACCTTCTTAATAAAAATCATATCGATAAGGGAGTTACGCTCGCTTATCAGTCGCTTGATGCGAAGACACTTGAAAATATCGGCAGAAAAAACCTTACTCTTGAACATTTTGCTTCGCTTGACGCAAGATATGACGAGGCGGGAATTCCGACTTATACCGAATTGATTCTCGGTCTTCCCGGTGAAACATACGAAAGCTTCTGCAAGGGTATGTGCCGTCTCCTTGACTCGGGACAGAACAACTCAATGACTGTTTATGAGTGTCAGGTTTATCCGAACGCTCCGATGGGAAATCCCGAATACCGTGAAAAACACGGCATAAAAACATCAAAAATACCGTTACTCGGCATTCACTACAATCCTGAATTTAACGGTGTTCCTGAATATTTTGATATTATTACGGAAACAGCATCGATGCCTAAATCTGATTGGGTCAGGGCTTGTATGTTTGCTGTAATTCTTCAGACCTTCCATCATCTCGGATTGCTCCGCTATTTTGCGATTTATCTTCATCTTGAAAAAGGTGTTTCTTACTACGATCTTTATAACAGTCTGTTTGATTATATTTACAAAGAAAACAAAGGCTTCCTGAACGAATTCTTTGTTTCTCTTTATGAAAGAAAGGCCGATACAAAAAAAGCGGACTGGACCTATAGCCGTGATGTTTTCGGAACAACAGGCTGGTACTTTGAAGAAGGTGCTTTCCTTGAAATGGTTTATCACAGCGAAACTTTCTGGCAGGAAATAAAGCCTTTCCTTGAAAAATTTGAAATTGAAAAAGAGCTTTTTGAAGAGCTTTTCAATTATCAGAAAACTCTTGTAAGGCTTCCTGATGTCAGCGAAGTACAAATAAATTCAAAATACAATTTCTATAAATATTTCGAAGCAGCAAACGAAAATGCCGATCCTGTGCTTTTGAAAAAGAACTGTTCTCTTAACATTAAGGCACATAAAGAAATTTCATCCTGGGCGGAATATGCCCGTGAAATTATCTGGTTCGGCAAACGTTACAGTGCAACGCTTCTTGTTAACCCGCGTGAGATTATCACGTATTCGGAGGAATAATAATGTCAGATATACTTCTGATTCAGCCACCGCAATGGTATCCGGTTTCACCGTACCTTGCAGTGCCGCTTCTTGCAGGTCAGCTTAAAAAAGCAGGCTTTGACACCAAAGCATACGACCTTAATGCTGAATTTTTTAACTACCTGCTTACTAAAGATATGGCTGCTGATTGTGATATCAGGGCAAGGAAAACACTCGAAAAGCTTTCTTGTGAGTATGAGAATGCCGATATCAGAGAAATTGAAAAAACAGGCAGCTACGACGAAAAAACACGTTGTCTTAAGTATCTTACTATCAAAAAGTTCTATGATGAGCATGGTGAAGAAATTCCGTTTATCATCGAAAATATTGAAAAAGCAGTCAGCGTAACAAGAGATAATGAAGAATTTTTTGTTCCCGAAAAGCTGACGGAAGCAAAGCATATTATCCGTCTTGCATTAAGATTGGTTTCAATGCCTTATGCTCCGAATGAAATAGATTTTGACAATTACTTTGCAAATCCTCTTCTTAACCTTGATTGGAGTAATATCAAAATTCAGGCGCAGGACAGAAATGTCAATATGTTTTACGATTATTTCGATAAATACACAGACAAAGTTAAATCTGAAGGTTACAGTATTGTTACAATCGCAATGACTG
Source organism: Acutalibacteraceae bacterium (assembly GCA_045648305.1). GTDB lineage: Bacteria > Bacillota > Clostridia > Oscillospirales > Acutalibacteraceae > CAG-488. Next base: position 10,564 of record JAZRNR010000110.1, on the reverse strand, counting down.
ACCTGAGTCAGCTTGTTTCTGTTTTTACGCTTGCTTCAATGCTCAAGGAAAAAACTGATGCAAAAATTATCCTCGGCGGAAACTATGCAACACAGATTTATGAGGATATGATGAAGTTTGATGAAATCTTCATTTCGTACTTTGATTATCTCGTTATCGGTGATGGTGAGCTTGCTTTACCTAAGCTTTGTTCGTATATCAAGGGCGAAGCTGAACTTGCATCAGTTCCGAATATCGTTTATATGGACGAAAACGGCTGTGTTGTTTCAACAGGATTCTCCTGCGAGAAAATTGATATGGATGAATTGGCTTATCCCGATTTTTCAGATTATGATATGTCGAAATATTTCACTCCTGACCCGACTTTTCCGATTCAGCTTTCAAAGGGATGTTATTGGGGTAAGTGTAATTTCTGTGATTACGCCTACGGTCAGCAGGGCTACAGCCCGAAGCACATAGGCAGAATCGTTAAAGAGATTAAGCATTATGTAAAAACATATCACGCCTCAAAATTTATCTTTGTTGATGAAGCAATTCCACCGAAGTTTTATAATTTGCTTGCTACCGCAATTGTTGAAGCAGGTCTTAAAATAAACTTCTATTCTTTTGCAAGGCTTGAAACGGGGTATACTCCCGAGGTTCTTGAAAACCTTTACCGTGCGGGTGCACGTCTTTTCCTCTGGGGTTACGAATGTGAATCTCCGCGAATCATGGAAATGATGAACAAGGGTATAGATGTTGAAAAGCGACTTGATATCCTTTCGGATGCACGCAAAGCAGGTATCTGGAATAACGGTCTTTTCATCTTCGGTTATCCGACGGAAACTCTTGATGAAATAAAGCAGACAATGGATGTTATCAGAAATAACAGAGATATAATTCCCAGCTGTACACTTTCTAACTTTGCCCTTAAGAAACATTCTCTTCTTAAAGAAAAACCTGGGGAAAACGGAATTGTGGACTATTCCTCAAACGGTGAATTCTATACCGTTTTCAAGGATGTTGTTGACGGTGTTTCTCAGCAGGACAGACGTACTCTCAGACGTGATTTTCAGTTTTCGTTCCTCGATGAAAATGCAAATTCACTCTGGTCAGTAGTTTTCTCAGATTTTGACCACCTTCTTTTATATCTCTCGAAATACGGTTGTGACTATGTTTCGTCATACCGTTCAGAAAAACGTATTTGTCCAGAGTTCAGGTGATGAATTAATGGAATTTACTTCAGTTACAATAATAATAGGCACGACGGATGAAACCGATTCCTTGAAAAACACCGTTGATTACATAATGGAAAACTGTGATTATGACGATTTAAGCAAGGTTTTGATGGTGAAATCAAAAAATGCGTCCGAAGGGTGCAACAAAGCTATTGCTTTTCTGGAAGAAAAGTATGGCGAAAAAGTCAGGGGACTTGAGCAGACGCGTCCGTATATCGGCGGTGCAATCCGTGACGGTTTTGATGCTGCAGAGTCATCTCACATTATGCTTCTTCCGTCAGATCTTGCAATAAGCCTTGAATGTATACCTGAAATGATAAGGCGGGTAAAGGCGAATCCGGATGTTATTTCTAAAACATCAAGATGGCTGAAGAAAGACAGCTTCCACGAATATAACGGATTGAGGAAGATTATAAACAAGCTTTCACAGATTTTTCTGCGGGTTCTTTATTCTGCGGACTTAACCGATTTTACAAGTCCCGTACAAACGGCACCTACAGATGCATATATGAAATCTGTCTGGCAAGAGCTTAATTTTCCCTTCCTTCTGGAAATGGTGCTTGTACCATTGCGCAGAGGGTACAGATTTGAAGAGTTTGCTGTCGGGTGCTACGGCAGACAGCAGGGCAAGTCAAAGAATTCTGCTAAGCAGACAGCCCTGTATTTGAAAACAGCACTCAGAATCAGATTTACTAAAAAGTCAAGGCTTACAAAGGAGTAAGACAGATGAAATTTCTTTTTGCAGCAGTACCGCAGTGGTATCCTGTTAGCCCGTATCTTGCAGGTGCTTTACTTGCAGGACAGCTTAACAATGCCGGATTTCAGGCAGAAACATATGATTTTAATGTTGAGTTTTTCAACGATATCCTGACAAAAGAATATATGGAAAAATGCCTCGGATCTGCAAAGCAATTTCTTACAGACGAAAAGGCAATGCTTCCTTCTGACAATTTCAGCGATGATATCAATGCAAAAAGAACCAAAACCGCACAAGTCAGAAAAAAGATAATTGAGGATTACTTTAAGTTTGACGGTGACAATATCTCAAATACGGTTGAAGAGCTTGAATATTCGATGAAGGTTCTTAAGACAAAGGAACTTTTTTATGATGCGGAGAAGCTTTTTAAGGCAAAGGATATAATTTTTTCAGCTCTTGACATTGCATCTCTTCCGTATGCACCGTCAAGAATTATGCTTGATAACTTTATAGCGAATTCAGTTTTCACATATGATTTCAAGGATGTTGATTATCAGTGCAAAAATGCCGATGTCAATATTTTTCTTCCTTATTTTGAAGAAAAAATCAAAACTCTTGATTTTTCTGAATATTCATTTATCGGTCTTTCAATAACAGACCTCAGTCAGCTTGTGCCGGGACTTACTCTTGCACGACTTCTTAAAAAGAACACGAATGCTAAAATTGCAATCGGAGGAAATTACATTTTTAAAGTTGAACCCGATCTTAAGAAAATTCCGCAGATTTTCTCCGAATACTGCGATTATCTTACAATCGGTGACGGTGAAACTGCGATTGTTGAATTAGCTGAATATATTGAAGGCAAAAGAAACATCGAAGACGTTCATTCGCTTGTTTATTCGGATGAAAACGGCGTTGTTCGTACAAACGAACGGGCACCGCTTCTTAAGCTCGACAGCGTTTATTATCCTGATTTTGACTCATACGATTTTTCAAAGTATCTCTCACCGGAAACTGTAATTCCTGTTCAGCTTGGTAAGGGTTGCTATTGGGGTAAATGTACGTTCTGCGATTTTTATACAGGTCAGCAGAAGTTTGATATGAAGTCCGTTATAAGAGCTGTTGACGAGGTTGAATATCTGTCAAAGAAATATAACAGCAAGCTCTTTACCTTTGTTGACGAGGCGGTACCTCCGAAGTTTTATAATGAATTTGCAAAGGAAATCAAAAGAAGAAATCTTGAAATTTATTTCTATTCTTTTGCAAGACTTGAGAAAGCCTTTACTCCTGAAGTGCTGAAGAATCTCTACGATGCAGGTGCAAGATTCTTTATGTGGGGATATGAGGCAGAGTCAGAGCGTATTATGAAGCTCATCAACAAAGGAATTGATCTCAGCTACAGAAAGAAAATTCTTGCGGATTCAAGAGATGCAGGCCTTTGGAATCTTTGCACATTCCTTTTGTGCTATCCGACAGAAACTCCCGAGGAACTCCAGTCAACGATTGATGTTATCTATGACCACGAGCTCGTAAACAGCTGTACACCGTCAAATTTTGCACTTAAGAAAAATGCAATTCTTAAAGACGAGGCAATGTCTGTCGGTATCAATGATTTTACCGAAAACGGACAGCTTCATATTTCGTACAAGTATCAGTCAGAAACCCAGACAATGGAAGAAGTTAAGTTAAAGAGAAATACTTTCGAAAAGAAATATCTTGAAGATACTGCAGACCGCTTGTGGGCACACACGTTTACGGAAAGCGACTTTCTTCTTATGTATCTTGCAAAATACGGCAGAGACTACGTCAAAAACTACAGACTGAAATACAAACGCAAACTAAGATAAGATTTGCCCTCACGTCCGCGTGAGGGCTTTTTGTTTGACTTTGAAAAGTTATTTTGATATAATTTTTACATAAATATGATAAGAGGTGACAATATGTCCGATTTTACTTCAGCTTCAATAATTAAAAAACTTGAAAAACCGATTCTTACTTACAAGGATATTCCTTATCCGGCTACACTTATTTTTAATGCAGGTGTTGCAAAATATAACGGCAGATACGTAATGCTTTTCAGAAACGATTATGGTGATTTAGAAAACAAAAAGCTTTACGGAACAAATATCGGTCTTGCATTTTCAAATGACGGAGTCAACTGGGAAGTGTCGGATAAACCTTGTTTTACCATGCAGGATGATGAGGTTGAACGTGCATATGATCCGCGTCTTACGGTAATTGACGGTGTCTGCTATGTTTGCTTTGCAACTGATACGAAGCACGGACTTCGTGCTGGAATAGCTTCTACAACCGATTTTGAAAACTTTGATATCAAGTATCTTTCTGTGCCCGATAACCGTAATATGGTTCTTTTCCCGGAGAAAATAAATGGTTTGTTTACAAGGCTTGAAAGACCGATGCCTGTTTATTCAAGAAGTCATAAGGATACTTTTGACATCTGGCTTTCTCAGTCACCTGACCTTAAGTTCTGGGGTAATTCAGAGCTTGTTATGGGCGTTGAGGATGTTCCTTTTGCAAATGATAAAATCGGTCCTGCTGCACCTCCCGTAAGAACTGAAAAGGGTTGGCTTACTACGTTCCATGCAGTAGATATTGATTATTCAAGAGGTAAAAATGGCTGGGAGGACAGATGGCAGAAACGATATACTGCGGGTATAGCTCTTCTCGACCTTGAAGATCCTTCAAAGGTTATCGGTATTTACGATAAGCCGCTTATCGTTTCCGATCTTCCGTATGAGAACGAAAACGGATTCAGGCAGGATGTTATCTTCCCGGGCGGAATGATACTTGAGGATAACGGTGAGGTAAAGATTTATTACGGTGCTTCTGATACTGTAGAATGTCTTGCAACAGCAGATGTGAATGAACTTATAAATCTGTGTCTTAAATAATCAGCAAAGAGGTGAGACAATGGGCAGAAATAACGCCTGTCTTGACTGCAAACACTATACAGAGGATATCGGCGACAAGGGTTACTGCAAGCTCTACCGACATAACACCGCGTCTCCCGAGATTGCCTGTCCAAAGTTTGAAAGTAAAGAAAGAAAAAATAATTTTAATGTTGAAAGGGTAAGAGGGTTTGTTCTTGACGAAGCTTCAATGAACAGATACAAGAACTCTGCAACAAAAATGTTTATGCCGCTTTCGGTTATGTGTGTAACGGTTCTGTCAATTCTGCTTCTGATTTTCAGCTCAATCCTTTGCGCAACACTTGCGACTTATGCCGAGGTAAGAACCTTGCATAAAGCAATTTTTATTATTGTTGTCGGTTCTTTTGTTATTTCGCTTATAGTTGTTGTTTGTATGCTTCTTTCAAAATTCAGAGTAATGCGGTTTATTATTCCTGCACTTTCTTTTTTTATTATTCTTTTTCTTCTCGTTTTTTCAAACGAGGTCTGGTTTGATTTTCATTCATTGATAATGACAATATCGGAAACAATTTTAAACACAACAGTTTGATATCAGTAAAACAGCCCGAACAGGGCTGTTTTTTTACTAAATTTTTCTATTTTTTTGTAAAAAACTATTGGAACTGAAAAAGAATTATAGTATAATCAAACAGCATATATAAAAGATAATGCCTTTTTATGTCTGGAGGGAAGAATTTGTCAGCAAAATATTCTATTTCTCTTTCGAAAATCGCAAAAATGCACGGTCTTGAAACGGTTTATACGCCGAAAGATCTTTCAGAAATTATGGTAACTTCACCTGACGTTAACCGTCCGGGATTGCTTCTTACGGGCTTTACAAAGTACTTTGCACCCGACAGAATACAGTTCCTCGGAATCACTGAGGTTGAGTATCTTAACGGCAGTAAGGATGATGAAAGAGTCAGAAAAATTAAAAGACTTTTATCAAGGAAGCCTGTTGCGGTCGTAATTACAAGAAATCAGGAATTCGCACCTGAATTCCTTGAACTTGCGGCAAAGTATGAGGTACCGCTTTTAAGAACCTCAGACGGTACATCAAGCTGCATGTCAAGCCTTATATCGTATCTGAGTGCCGAACTTGCACCGCGTATAACGCGTCACGGTGTTTTTGTTGAAGTTTACGGTGAGGGTGTTCTTATTCTTGGTGACAGCGGTGTCGGTAAGAGTGAAATTGCCCTTGAGCTTATCAAGAGAGGTCACCGTCTTATCGCTGACGATGCTGTTGAAATAAGGCAGGTTTCCCATAAAACTCTTGTCGGCTCTGCTCCTGAAAATATCCGCCACTTCATCGAACTAAGAGGTGTCGGTGTTGTAAATGCAAGGCGACTTTTCGGCGTCGGTTCAGTTAAGGTTTCCGATAAAATCGATATGGTTGTTCAGCTTGAACAGTGGAATCCTGAAAAGAGCTATGACCGACTCGGACTTGACAGCGAAACGATGGATATTCTCGGTGTCAGCGTTCCGATTTCGGTTGTTCCCGTTACTCCGGGACGAAATATTTCAATCATCATTGAGGCGGCAGCAATGAACAACCGCCAGAAAAAGATGGGCTATAACGCTGCAAGACAGCTTCTTCACAATCTCGGTATGACGGATGATATCGTACCCGAGGAAGACGAACTTGAAATTTGGCATAATTTTTAATTTTGGAGGAATTTATAATGTACAGAATTGGTGTTGATCTTGGCGGTACAAATATCGCTGTAGGCGTAGTTGACGAAAACTATAAAATTATCGGCAGAGGCAAGGTGAAGACAAATGCACCACGTCCTGCTGAAGAGATTTTTGATGATATTGCAAAGGCAATCCGTATGGCTGTTGAAGATGCAGGCCTTACAATGGACGATATTTCTTTTGTAGGTGTCGGCACACCCGGCTCAGTAAACAAAGAAAAGGGCTTGATTGAATTTTCAAACAACCTTGATTTCAACAACGTGCCTGCAAACAAGCTTCTTGAAGAAAGAATCGGCAAGGCTTGCGTATTTGAAAACGATGCAAATGCTGCTGCACTCGGTGAAGCATATGCAGGTGCAGGTAACGGTGTTAAGAATCTTGTGGCTGTTACTCTCGGTACAGGTGTAGGCAGCGGTATCATCATCGGCGGTAAGGTTCTTGGCGGTACAAACGATGCTGCGGGTGAAATGGGTCACACAACAATCGTTGTTGACGGTGAGCAGTGTAACTGCGGCAGAAAGGGATGCTGGGAGCGTTATGCTTCTGCAACAGCACTTATTTCTCAGACTAAGGCGAAGATGCTTGAATGTCCTGACAGCAAAATGTGGGCACTCTGCGACGGTAACATTGACAATGCAAGCGGCAGAACAGCCTTCAGTGCTATGTACGAGGGCGACGAAGCTGCAAAGCAGGTTGTTGATCAGTATATCAAGTATGTTGCAATCGGTGTAACAAACATCGTTAATATTTTCCAGCCTGATGTAATCTGTATTGGCGGCGGTATCAGTAATGAAGGCGATAATCTTCTTAATCCTATCAGAGAGTTTGTAAGTAAAGAGTGTTATACAAAATACGCATGGAAGCAGACTAAGATCTGTAAGGCTGTTCTCGGCAACGATGCAGGTATTATCGGTGCAGCACTCGCTGAATAATATTACGAGGTCATTTTATGAATTTCGATAAAGTATATGAATTGGCAACATCCCTCGGCTGTGAAGCTGAGTGGGATGTTCCGATGTGTGATTATACGACGTTTAAAATCGGCGGAAAGGCACGTCTTATGATAATTCCTTCATCAGACGAAAGCCTCGCGGAAGTTATCAAAGTCTGCAAAGCCGAAGGTATTAAGCCTATGATTATCGGCAACGGCAGTAATATGCTTATTTCCGATAAAGGACTTAATACTGTTGTTATAAATATGTGTCGCAGTAGTGCGGAGGTACGCTATCTCGGTGACGGTATTATTGAATGTGACGCGGGAGTTACACTTTCAAAAGTATGTAACTTTGCTCTTGATAAGGAGCTTACGGGACTTGAATTTGCATTCGGCATCCCCGGCAGTGCAGGCGGTGCGGCTTATATGAATGCAGGTGCATATGACGGTGAAATGAAGGATGTGCTTGTTTCGTGCACCCATATTGATACGGACGGAAATTTCGGTCAGCTCAGCGGTGAAGAACTCGGACTTTCGTACCGAACAAGTGCCTACGAGCATAACGGATTTATCATCACAAAGCTTGTTCTGAAGCTTGAAAAGGGTGATAAGACTGCGATTAAGGCTAAAATGCAGGAGCTTTTACAGCGAAGGAAGGATAAGCAGCCGCTTGAGTATCCGAGTGCAGGCAGCACATTCAAAAGACCTGTCGGCTATTTTGCCGCAGCTCTTATAGATGAGTGCGGACTCAAAGGTGCATCCGTCGGCGGTGCTCAGGTCAGCGAAAAGCATGCCGGTTTTGTTATCAACAAAGGCGGTGCAACTTCAGACGATGTTATGAAGCTCATTGATCTTGTTCAGAAAACAGTCTTCGAAAAGAAGGGTGTTGTTATTGAACCCGAGGTCAGACTTATAGAAGAAATTTGACTTTAGTCATAAGGAGAGGTAAAAATGGAACTCTTGATAGTAACGGGAATGTCAGGTTCAGGAAAATCTGCCGTTACCGATGCACTTGAGGATTTAGGCTATTTTTGTGCAGATAATATGCCGCCTGCGCTTATTCCTACGATTGCGCAGTTTATTCACACCTCACACGAAACAAATCAGAAAGTCGCAACGGTTACGGATATCCGTGTCGGTGAAAGCTATCTTCAGGATTTCAAGAAGACGTTTGAGGCTCTTGAAAAAATGAATTATGAATATAAGATTCTTTTTATTGATGCGGCGGATGATGTTATTATCAGCCGTTATAATCAGACAAGAAGAAAGCATCCCTTACTTGAAAAGTGCGAAGGCTCGCTTTCTGCCTGTCTTTCTTATGAGCGTGAGATTCTTCGCGATATCCGTGCGATTGCCGATTATACTATCGATACGTCGAAGTCAACTGTTTCTGAGTGTAAACAGAGAGTTATTGATCTTTTTCTCGAAAGTCCAGAGTCAGCAATTAAAGTTTCCTGTATGTCTTTCGGATTTAAATACGGGATTCCTACGGATGCAGACCTTGTGCTTGATGTGCGTTGTTTGCCAAATCCTTTCTATATTCCTGAACTTAAATATCATACAGGACTCGAAAAAGATGTTTGCGATTTCGTAATGAAATTTGAACAGTCGAAAATATTGCTGAAAAAAATCAATGACCTTGTGCAGTATTCTGTTCCTCTTTATGTGCAGGAGGGCAAGAGCCAGCTGATAATTGCAATTGGCTGTACGGGCGGCAGACACCGTTCCGTGTGTTTTGCAGAGCAGATTAAAGACGGCCTTGCAGGACTTGGTTATTCAGTTTCAATAAAACACAGAGATATCGAAAAATAACAGGTGAGATTATGTCGTTTACCGCAGATGTAAAAACTGAATTATCCGTAATTGACCGTTTTTCCGCAGCACAGAAACGTGCATATGCTTACGGTTTTTTGCTATTCGGCAAAAGCTTTGGTGTACGTTCTGTTTCATGTGCTTCGGATTATGAGTGTGTAATTGAGTCTTTTTCTGCGGTGATTAACGAACTTACGGGAATAAGCCCTGTTATTTCTAATCTGAAAAGCGGTAAAAGGGTGCTGAAAATCCAGACGTCAGAAGAGAGAAAAAGACTGCTTGGATTTTTTGACCATTCAGCAAATGAAATTTCGCTGAGAATCAATCACGGTAATTTTGAGGATGATGATTGTTATCTTGCTTTTTTGTGCGGAGTGTTTCAGTCCTGCGGTTCGCTTTCAGATCCTCATAAGGGATATCATCTTGAGTTCGTTGTTCAGCACAACAAGCTCAGCGGTGATCTGCTTAAAATATTAACGGATTCAGGTCTTAGTGCGAAATACATATTAAGAAAATATTCTCATGTTATATACATCAAAGGCAGTGAGGATATTGAGGATCTTCTTACAATGATGGGTGCACCGAACTCAAGCCTTCAGCTTATGGGTATCAAGGTGCAGAAGGATGTCCGCAATAAAATCAACAGAAAAATGAACTTTGAATCTGCAAATATGAGCCGTGCGATTGAAGCGGGACTTGCGCAGGTTGAAGCGATTGAAATAATTGAAAAAAAGCAGGGTCTTGATTCTCTTACTGATGAGCTTAAAGAGCTTGCACTTTTAAGAAAAGAAAACCCTGATATGTCACTCAAAGAATTGGGAGCATCATTAAGTATCCCTATTTCAAGGTCGGGAGTCAATCACCGACTGGCAAAGCTTATAAGCATTGCAGAAAAATACAGATAAAACAAAGAAAAGGAGGCAGCACAATGTCCGGCTTTACTCATTTACATCTTCATACCGAATACAGTTTGCTTGACGGTGCGTGCCGCCTTGATAATGTTCTTGACAGGGCAATAGAGCTCGGTCAGACCTCAATAGCAATTACGGACCACGGCGTTATGTACGGCGCTGTGGATTTTTATAAAAAAGCCAAAGCCAAGGGCATCAAGCCGATTATAGGCTGTGAATGCTACGTTGCATCACGAACAAGGTTTGATAAGGTTCACGCACTTGACAGCGAAAGATACCATCTTGTTCTTCTTTGTAAGAATGCAACAGGTTATCAGAATCTTATTGCTATGGTTTCAAAGGCTTGGACAGAAGGCTTTTACACTAAG
>JAZRNR010000109.1:0-10096 GCA_045648305.1 Acutalibacteraceae bacterium | reverse complement strand
CACCTGCCGGCTTCGGTGAGCCACAATTCTGGCAGAATTTGCCTTTATTTGCTGCACCGCAGCTACATGTCCAGCCTTCTGCTTCTGCAGGCTTGGGTGAACCGCATTCGGGACAGAATTTACCGTTTGCAGTTGCTCCGCAAGCACATTTCCAACCGCCCTGTACAGGTGCTGCAGGAGCGGGCTGTGCGGGAGTTACGGGTGCTGCCTGCTGCTGAGCCATCTGCTGTTGCTGCTGCATTCCTGCCTGGTACATCTGCTGTGCATTGAAACCGCCGTTAGCACCCATCGCCATATTCATTCCCATAAAGCCCATCATTGCTCCGTTGGGGTTGTTTGCCGCTGCTTCCATTGCAGTTGCCTGAGCATCAGTCATTCTACCCGCCATCATAAACGGATTTGAGCCCATTGTTGCGGCATCTTCCATCTGATTGATTTTCTGCATATCCTCGGGAGTAAGAGTAATCGGATTAAGTGCGATTGACTCAACCGAGATACCTCTGCGCTGTGTCCACTCAACCTGAAGTGCCTGATTGAGAGCATTCTTAAGCTCTGTTGTGTGTGCGGGGATCTGTGCGGGACGAAGCTCAAGCTCTGTGAGCATTGCGAATGCTGGCTGAAGAGCTGAAATGAACTCTGTTTTAAGCTGCGTATCGATTTCTTCTCTTCTGTATTCATCGCTTACGTTGCCTGCAAGCTTTGTATAGAAAAGAAGAGGATCTGTAATTCTGTAGGAATACACACCGTTACATCTTACCTGAACGGAACGGTAAAGATTAAGTCTTTTGTTGGCAACCTCAAACATAAACGGATTGGGTGTGCCGAACTTGTTGTCCATTATTTCCTTTGTGTTGAAATAATAAACTCTCTGATCCTTACCTGTATCTCCGCCGTATGTAAAACGCTTACCTACAGTCTTAAATGTTTCCTTGATTGTGTCACCGAGCTTACCTGAGAAGATACTCGGCTCTGTTGATGTGTCATAAGTAAATTCACCGGGCTCGGCACAGAATTCAACTACCTTGCCTTGCTCGACGATAATCATACACTGACCATCGGCAACCGCAATGCCCGAACCGTTTGAAATTACGTTATCGTGACCCTTTGTGTTTGATGAACGTCCGCCTACACGCTTCTGACCTTTGACCATCAAAACATCGTTTTCAAGTGAATCGCAGTAGAAAAATTCCTTCCACTGGTCAGCTAAAGTACCGCCCAATGCTCCGATTCCTGCTCTTATAAGTCCCATATTAAATTTCTCCTTTCAAGAAATCTGTTTATTCTTATACTTATCCTTTCGGTAAATCGCAATCAACAACATCCTCGATTACATAACCAAAAGGACTGCTTGTATCAGGTTTTACGATTACTGCAAAACCTCTGTCTCTGTCAAATTCGACCTCGGGAGCTCTTTGATCGTGAACAAGGATTTTTACGGAATATGTTCCGTCACCGTTGTTTTGCACTCCGAAAAATTCATCCGTGCAGAATTTTTCGAAAAGATGAGGCTCAACGAGATATTTTTTACCTACGCTGAAATGAGCCGCCACAACACGACCGTCTTCCATAAGCTTGGTCTTGCTTTCATCCAGTGAGGGATAAAGCGTGCCGAAATAAGCATCTGCTTCCCAATCGGAAAGACCAATCATATTTACATAATCTTCCGTGCCGATCATTTCAAATTCGTTGAGTGTCACGGCATAAGCAAGGGTGTTCCACACAACCTCAGGCTCATGCTTTATCAGCCTGTCATTGTAATATACGTCGGATACCGCACGGGCAACACAAAGACGGTAAAATGCAGAATCCTGCTCGATCTGCTCAGGTGCTTCGGCTATCATCTGAAGCTTTGTCAAAACCTCAAAGCCGTCAGCCACCATATAATATTCGGCTCTTGTATCACCGCATTCTACGACCAGTCGGTGGTCGGAAATTGTTTCGGTCACAAGGCACTCGAACTCATAAATCTTTCCCTTTTCTGCAGTTCTTTCAAAAACAGTGTCCGTAACCTCAAAGCTGTCAACAATCGGAGAATACATAATCGCTTCAAGCCTTACCTTTACTCCCTCTTCAGGGGAAACGAATCTGAAATATTCCGAATCAAAATTCGGTTCCATACCTGATTCGATGTGCTCAATCTTACCTGCAAGACCTTGGTAATCATCAGAGTTACAGTCCATATAGAGTGTGCCGAGCAAATCGCCTTCTTTAAGCACCTTACCTGCTGTTGTAGGTTCTGTTGTCTGAGGGATTGTGGTGGTTGTTGTTTCACCGCCATTATCTTTTGAACAAGCCGCAAAGCTCATCAGCATCGCAAGGCACAGTGCAAGCGAAACAAATCTTTTAATTTTTACCATTATTATTTCCTCCCGTAAAGTTACTGTTTGAGGATGAATACGGGTTCTTATTTTTCTTCGGTGGGTCGGGTCGGTTACCCTCTCGTATAAGCCACGAAAACACCGCTGTTTTTACTCCGACACCGATAATCCACAGCGCAATTGCCACCACAAACCAAAGGATTGATATATCCAGAAAGAAGTGAAGCACAAGTGCTATCCACGCAGGGATTGTCCACTCAAGATCGAAAACAAGATTTACACACCAGGCAACCACAAAACCCTTGTTGCCTGTATACCTTTTTTCCTTTTTCATAGCTGTCCCCTTAATGATCGAAAAAGCGATATACTTACCCTATATTACATTTATTATACTAAGATCAATCAAAAAGCACATTGTACTTTAGTGCAAACTTTTCAGCTTTTTTGTAAATTTCAGGATATTTTTATGATTTTTACGCAAAAAAACGGTGGATTGCTCCGCCGTTTGAGTTATGCAGTATTGAATTATTTAATAACAATTGAGCTGAGAAGATTTGCGAAATCTGACTTTGGGAATTCCTTATCCTGGTAAGAATAACCGTTGATATCAAGCTCTGCACGAACATTGCGGTATTCAGCAGCCTCATCGGGAATCAGGTAGAAGCCGTAGAAGCGGTAATCATCCCAGTTGCTGTTGTGTTTGACAAGATATCTGCCGTCGAAGATACCGTATTTTTCAGAAACAGGCTCGCCCAATGTAACTGAACTGCTGTTCTTGTAATAATCGATGTCTGACTGAACATATTCATCAACATTGTCATAACTGCCTGTGTTGCTGACTTCAAACTCACCGATTTTGGTGCCGTCGGCGTTTTTAATTTCAATATCAACCCAGAACTGGCTTTCGCTCTCTTTATCGTTTGCATCAGCAATTTCATATCCGTAGCCCTCGGGAATTGTAAGCTCCACATAGCTGTTGGAAAGCTTAACGGGGCCGACACCCTCAAGGTCTTCAACAATAGCCTTTTCTTCAAGCTTTGCTTCTGTTGAAGCTGTTGTGTCAGGTTCTTTGTTGTCTGGTGTTTCGCCGCCGTCCTTGCCGCAGGCTGCAAGAGCCATAACCATTGCCAATGCAAGCATCAATGCCAATAATCTTTTCATAATATTACTCTCCTTTTGTTTTGAGAATTTATGTATATTTGCTATACATCGATTATATTATATAAGCTTTTCCCGCCTTGCACATTGTACTTTAGTGCAGATTTTTTCATATTTATAAAAATTCAGATTAAGTAAAAGAAAGAACCCCTTTACTTTTCTTTTTAAAGAAATGAAATTATAGTAAAAAAACTTGTCAAATCCAATTCTGTGCTACCTCTTCAATAGTACCTCTGTTCTGTGATGAGTTTTCAAGTAAAATTTGCGCGTTTTTGCCGTCGGCGTGACGTCGACAAAAATGAGTTTTGATGCCCGAATTCATTGATTTTACTGGGTTTATCGGAGTGTTTTTAACGCTTCAAATCCCGCCACTCCGACCATAAAAACAAAGTCAGGAAACACTAGGTGTTCCCCGGCTTTTTTCTTTGTTCTATATAGATTTTTTATGTTGCGAAAAATTGTCCAGACTGAGAAAGTGACGGTTCACCCTATAACATTTCCGGCGGCGAACCGTCGGCAAAAAGGACAGTGCGTTTGCACTGTCCTTAGTTAATTATTTGTACGGAACAGGGATGCGAGATAGAATCATTTCGATGATTGACTTGATGAAGTTCATGATCATTTCAAAAACATCAACTTTTGTATCCTGTTCGGGTGTTATGTCTTCTGAGTCAACATCATTATCCGTTTCAGGAGTTTCCTCTGCATCAGCTTCAGGGATATCCTCTGTCTCTTCTTCAGTCTCAATTTCGAATGACTGATCGATGAGAGAAAGATATTCAACATACTCTGATGATGTTTCGAGAAGAACTTCTGCAGGTTTTGACTGGTCAACATTTGCAAGAAGTGTACCTGCTTCATTGAGCAAATCAACATCAAGCTGATCAATCACACCGTCGTGGTTACAGTCGGCTGCCATATAAACAGCTTCGCTCACATCATCCTTCGTAAGCATTCCGTTTGCAAGACAGTCAACGATAATCGCGTCCTGTCCGTCATACCAACCGTCACCATTGACGTCACCGAAGATAACCGCGGTAAGCTTGTTACAAACTTCTCCGCTGTCGTTTGTAAGGCAAATCACGTCACCTGTACCGATTTTGCCTGTCTCTTTTTCTTCAACGAATATATTACCGAATTCAAACAAACCTGAAATGCTTTCTGTTGAGAAAGTAAGAATATCATTGCCTAAAAGAAGATTGTTTTCAGAATCAATCTGAGCATCAATACCCTCTTTGATAACGAAGTCAATGAAATCCCGAAGAACATTATCGCATCGGTCACAATATCCGTCACCGTCTACATCTGCGTGATTATTGTAAACTGAACATGTATGAACCGGAACAAAAATATATGTGCTGAAGTGATCTGCTTCAAAAGTAATGATTCCGTTATCATACTCTGAATTGCATTCAATACGGTTGCCGTTTTCGTCAACTCTGTAAACTTCCATATCGTGCAATTCACCGTAATGTTCATCAACAGGCATTGAAATATCAATAATACCATCAGGCTGATATTTGTTACCTTCTTCATCAACAAGGTTGAAGCTATGAGTTACAAACTCTTTGTAACCGCGTTCATTCTCACCTTCATCAACATAAGTATATTCGAGTTTACGCTCTTCCGAAATGCCACAATTCTCACATTCAAGAGTTTCGTAGCCCGTTTCGTCACCTGCAACAGATGCAACAACCTTCCAACTGTGTTCACCATAGCAAGGAACAGTTTCGTTATAGCTGTCGCCGCAGATTGAGCAGGTATATTTCACCATTCCGTCTGTAAGACAGGTCATCTCTGTTACTGTCTGCACCTCATATTTGTGCTCGTGGTCACCGTAAACTGCAGTGAATTCAATACTCTTTGCAGGCATTGTAACGGGAACTTCACCGTTCCATCTTCTGAACGAATCACCGTTGCTGTTTTTGCAGACATTCGGGACATTGATTACATCGTCGGGGTTGTAATACTCCTTAACAGTACCGTCTGCAGTATTCCATACTACCACATACTCCTGTGTTACATACGTTGCATCGAAATGAGCACAACCGTCTTCAATTGAATCTGTTGTAAGATCCCATCCGCTGAACTCATATTCACCGATAAAGTCAACCTCGGGAGCTTCGATTTTTCCGTCAGGCTGAACCGTGCTGATTGAATATACAACTCCGTTAACGCTGAATACAGCTGTTGCTCTGTTTACGGGAATTGTGATATACGGTGCAACAAATACACACTCATAATCCTCGACATCTCCGATGATGATACCTGCATCCTCAGTATTTGTCGGATAAACACCTGCTGCAAGTGCATCTTCGTCTGCAGACACTTCAAAACTGATATCTACAACAAACTTTTCACCGTTATCGATCGGATGGATGTGTTCAACAACGAGCATTGTTGTTCCGTCTTCGTTTCTTGTGATTTCAATATCGGAATTGTTAATACCGTAAGTTTCAATCAGCTTGACTCTCAATGCCTTTTCCTGCTGTGAGGTCATTGTGAAATATTTTGAAACTGTATCAATAAGAGTAATATCATCGAAATCTGTTGTTCTTGTTATGTTTTCAATAACAATTTCTTCAAAGATTCCGCTCAAGGCATTTGTGTTATTAACACTGATATAGAATTCTGAACTGCTCTTTTCATACTTTCCGTTAAGATTCTTTGCATCCTCATAGTTTGATGAAACATAGTTCATAAACTTGTCGATATTTGAATCGTTTGATTCAGCCTTATCCATAACACCAACACTGTAAATATTTGCACCGTAAGTGTTTTTTAATTCATCAGCGTGAAGGATTGCCGCATTTGCGACATCCTTGCTGAAAGAGCTTGCATATGTCGGTGCACCGTCTGTCATAAACACAACAATACGTTCTCTGCCGTCATTATCAGTATTGTTAGCAAACACATTATTCGCCATTGAAAGACCACAATCAGCAGCAGTTGCACCCTTGGCATCGATGCTGTTTATCGCTCTGGTAATGTCCGTATTGAGTCCGCCCGAAATATATACGGGCATCAACGCGTTTGCATAATCAGCCGATGTTGCACTATTCATCTGAATGGGATTGCCGCCCGTTGTGAGAATTTCGGTGTTGAGATATGCTGGATATCCAACACCACTTGCTTTGTTACCCATACCGAAACCGACAATAGCAATTCTATGGTCAACACCGTTCTGAGATGCATCGTTATACACAAGGTCAACGAATGATGTTGCAGAATTGATAAGTGCCTGTTTCTTTGTTGTACTGCCGCCGAGTTTGTCGTCCATACTGCCTGACTGGTCAACAACAAGAACGATATCAAGCGGCACCTTCTTGCTTGTTTTTGATATGATTGTCTTCGCTTCGGATGCGGCAAAAAGATTGATTGTCGCAACACCTGAAATCGGATCGTAAACAGCAGACTTTCCGTGTTCTATTCCGTCAAGGTCATCGAGGTCGATTACTTCATAAATTGCCTCAACTGTGATGTCGCTGTCGTTGAGGTCATAATCACTCCATCTGCCCTCAAATCTGTCCTTATGAGGTACGGGAGGTTCGGGAATACTTTCGGCTCCCTTGAGGTATTCGACAACTGCAACAACCTTTCCGTCCGCTTTGAATGTGACATAGAAAGTTGTTCTTTCAACAATAGAAATCAGCTTATCTTCTGTGTAACCGCAATCACGGCAGACACGCTGTTCAAGTCCTTCGTGTTCTTCGGTTGCTTCTTCTGTAACAGACCAGTCGCTGAATGTATGTCCTGTTGCAGGTTTGCCCTCTGTTTTCGATACACCGCGGCAATGAGAGCAGATATTTATTGTACAGCCATCCTGAATGCAGGTGTGCTGAATTACAATTGACGGCTGATAGTCATGACCGAAAGCTAATGTTTCGTTTGTAATCACAGAATATCCGCAGGCGGTACACGAGCTGATTGTAAATCCGTCTGTTGTACAGGTTGCTTCAACAACAGCAGACTTCAGAGTATGTCCTGTTGCTGAAACTACGTCTGTATCGTAGCAATCATGACAAGCTTCACATTCATGTCTTGTGTAACCGTCATTTTCGCAGGTCGGAGCAACGACCGTTTCTTTATAACTGTGTCCCGTCGCCTGTGTTTCCTCGCCTATGTATGAATCACCGCACACAGAACATTCAAACAATGTATGGCCACCCTGCAAGCAGGTCGGAGCAACAACGATTTTCTTATACTTATGTCCCGCAGCCTGAACATCGTCACCCTTATAAGCAAGTCCGCAATCTGAACAGATATAGATCGTATAACCTGCAGACGTACATGATGGGCTGATAACAACAGGCTCATAGCTGTGACCCTTTGCAGGAGTTTCGTTTGTTACATACTCGTCACCGCAGGTTGAACACTTATGGGTTGTATAGCCGACACCTGTACAGGTAGACTTAACCTCTGTATCAACATAAGTGTGACCGAACGCAGAATTTTCTCCGTCAATGTATGATGCGTTACAAGCTGTACACTTATGAAGTGTATATCCGTCTCTTGTGCAGGTTGCTTCGATTACGGTTGAAACATAGCTGTGGCCAAGAGGTTCGGTTTCGTTTGTAATTGTTGAAAGTCCGCACTTTGAGCAGACATTCAGAGTGTAACCACCGTCGGTACAATCAGGTTTTACAACCTTGCTGTTATATGTGTGTCCCGTTGCAGGATACACACCATCAAGCGAGCTTTTACCGCAATTCTGACAGATTGTATATTTATAGCCGTTACCTGTGCAGGTTGCATCAACAACGGTTTCCTGATAGTTATGACCAAGGGCTTCCTGATATTCACCCATACTGAACAACCAGTCACAGTGTTTACAACGAAGATCACCCGTATAACCCGATGATTCACAGGTCACCTGAACAAAATTTTTAAGGTATGTTACTGTATGTTCATCATGCCAGTGGTTATAGAATCTGTTGGCAGCAATAAAATATTCGTTGCCGGTTGTCACAACATCAATCTGATTCCAGTAATCTTCCGCTCCGGGATAAATAACCAATTCAAGGCTTACACATTCTGCAAAAGAATCTTTTGTAACTGTGGTTAAAGAAGTCGGAACGGTAATATATTTTAATCTTACACACTGCGAAAATGTTTGGTTTAGCTTTACTGTTCCTTCATTTAAAACAACACTTTCTAAGTTTATACAATTACTAAAAACATAGGATAGTTCCGATACACCTCCGGGTATTTCAATATGTGTTATTCCGGTACTCTTAAACGCATAGCTACCCACGCTAGTCAAAGTTTCGGGAAGTTCTATCTCCTTAAGTTTTGTACAATTCTCAAAAGTCGATTTACCTAAGCTAGTATAATTGCCGTTGAAATCAAAATTTTCAAGGGAAGAACAGTTGTAAAATGCTTCATAACCAATTTTCGAAATCACAACATCTTCATCATAATCTATCCTCGATAAAGAAGTACAATTAGAAAAACAGCTGTTTCCAATTTCAGTTACACAGGCATTAACAGAAAGTGTTTTTAATGAAGAACAGTCCTCGAACATACCGGCTGCATAAAAAGGTGATACTGAGCCGAAAGATAATAACGATACCATGCCTGACTTTACATCAACAGTTTCCAAAGATGTGCACCCGTAAAAAGCACCTCCACCAATAAATGTCACTGTTTCAGGAATTGTAACACTTTTCAAATTCACCATATGAACAAACATCAATTCTCCTATTGACGTAACTCCCTCAACAACAGTAACCTTTGTTACAAAACTAAATTCAGGACGATTAGTCAAATCTCCATAAAACCAATGGGAACCTGATCCATCAGTGTATCCATATGTATAATAATCCTCACCCCAAGGTCCGGTATAAAACGCACCTGTCCACGGCCACGAAAAATTGTATCTGTCATCTGAAGATATAGAAGTGTCCGTACCGCTTACAAAGTATTCCACTTCCAAGTTTTTTGTAATAACCAATTCGCCATCGTTATACATTGTCCAGCCGTCTCCACTTTTATAAACACCGCTTGTGTTTTCTTCAGCACTTGCTTTTGTGGAAACCAACTCGCTCAATGACGGCAGTTCAAGTCCCACAAATCCGCTCAGCGGTGCGGCGCTCAATACCATAACCGCTACCATAAGTGAAGCTAAAAATCTTTTAAAAGTTTTCATTTACAATTCCTCCTCAAAGGACAAGTTATATGTACTGGAATCTTATTCGTAAAATATATATTTCTCCATTTTTATACAGTTTAATTGTACTACTTCTAAAAATAGAATTCAATCGTAAACTGTACCAAAAACCAACACTTATTTTTTACACTTTTTAGCTGTTGCATCGTCGGTAAGCAGTCACGGCTTTTATAGACTTTAAGGGTGCAATCATTTTCTCGTTTCACATCATCTCCCCTGTTTCAGTGTGAAAATTCAAGCAAAATTTCCTCAATTTTGTCGTCGGCGTGACGTCGGCGAAATGGGGTTTTGATGCCCTGATTCGTTGATTTTACTTGATTTCTCGGAGTGTTTTTAACGCTTCAAATCCCGCCACTCCGACCATAAAAACAAAGTCAGGAAACACTAGGTGTTCCCTGGCTTTTTTCTTTGTTCTGTATGGGTTTGATATGTTACGAAAATTTGTCCGAAT
>JAZRNR010000108.1:0-10353 GCA_045648305.1 Acutalibacteraceae bacterium | reverse complement strand
ACCGCAAGTTTTTAATATCACTTCCGTTACGAAAAAATAGAATTCGGACGAACTCGCAATACCACTAAAATATAATCCCTTATGAACACTCCGACCAACGAAAGGACACCGTACGGTGTCCTTTTTTGTTGGTATAGGGACTTTAGCACTAAGATGGTAAGTCTGAGGCTATGCTGATATATGATGATAGTTTTTATATATTTAACAAGTTATTTCTTTTTTAGCAACTTGTGTTTCTGACTTTACTGTGATAAAATATATTCAAACAATTACACTTAAGGGGTGTTTGTTATGAAAAAATTTGTACAGGTCGGATGCGGAATACGCGGTATAGAGGGATATGCTGAACCTATATTGAAAGATTATAAAGATCAGATTCAGCTTTGCGGTGTTTATGACATCAATTATAAACGTGCCGCACTTGTTAGTGAATACTCGGATGTTGCAGTTCCTGTGTTTGATGATTTTGACGAGATGCTTCGTGTGACAGAACCGGACACCGTTATCGTAACAACCAAGGACAGTATGCACGATTTTTATGCAATTAAGGCACTTGAAGCCGGTTGCGATGTTATTGTCGAAAAACCATTGACAACTACTTTTGAAAAGGCAAATGCTATAAAAGTGGCTGAAGAAAAGTCAGGTAAGACGGTTACTGTAGTTTTTAACCTCAGATATCTTCCGTTTTTTGCAAGAGTCAAAGAACTGCTCAAAAGCGGAGTCATAGGTGATGTGCTAAGTGTCCATTTTGAATGGTTGCTTGACACTCAGCACGGAGCTGATTATTTCAGACGTTGGCACAGACAAAGAGAAAATTCAGGCTCTTTACTCGTACATAAATCTACACATCATTTTGATCTGGTTAACTGGTTTCTTGATGATGATCCGATTGCCGTAAATGCTTTCGGTTCAAGAAGTTTTTACGGACCAACACGTGATAAACGTTCACAGAGATGCCTTACGTGTCAGTTTAAAAAGAGCTGCGAATTTTATCTTGATATAAATCAACCGCCAATGGATAAGCTTTATCTTGCTTGTGAAGATGTTGACGGATATTATAGGGACAACTGTATTTTCTCGGAAGAGATTGACATTGAAGACACAGTAAGTGTTAATGTACTTTATAAAAAAGGTGCGGTTATGAGCTATTCTCTGACAGCCCATTCACCATATGAGGGATTAAGAATTGCATTCAACGGCACTGAAGGTCGTCTGGAATTCAGCAAGCTTGACGGAAGATATTCGGATTTCGGTCAGGGTGTGAATAATGTTATTACGATTTATAACCGCATTGGTGAGAAGATTACCATAAATGCACCGCAGGATTTACCCGGTGGTCACGGCGGTGCAGATGAAAAAATCAGAGATAATCTGTTTGTCGGTTGTGAAAATGATCCGCTCGGGCAAATGGCGGATGTTCGTGCAGGTATGATGTCCATAGGTATTGGAATGGCGGCAAATATTTCAATGAAAGAAAACCGCAGAGTTTATCTGAGCGAGTTTTATGATGAATTAAAGTAAGTCTGAAAGAAAATAACTTGAACTGAATAAGGTCAGGTGATTTTACTTATTATACTGTTTATTGTAAATTAAGTAGCTTTATGCTATAATGACAAAAACAAGACTGAGGAGTTGTTTGATGAAGATTACCCTTAATCCTGACAAAGTATATCAGAAATATGAAGGTATCGGTGCTAGCGGTGCCTGGTGGGCGCAGATTGTCGGTGGATGGACAAATACTGATGCTAACGGAGAAGAAGTCCGTAATGTTATTTCTCGTCTTCTGTATAGCAAAGAGAACGGTATAGGTATGAATATATACCGCTACAATATTGGTGGCGGCTCTGCTCAGAGCGGAAACGGAGTGTATTCAGATTTTGCACGCCGTGCTGAATCGTTTGATACTGATGACGGGAAATATGATTTTTCACGCGATGCAAATGCGGTTTATATGATGAAGCAGGCTGTTCGCGACGGTGCAGACGAGGTTATACTTTTTGTTAATTCTCCGATTGAACGTCTTACAAAAAACGGTTGGGCACACCTGAAGAAAAATCAGGCTTTCCGAACTAACCTCAGCAGAAAAAATTACAGTACTTTTGCAGATTATTGCCTTGATGTAACAGAGCATTTTGTGAAAGAAGGTTTACCTGTAAAATATCTTTCGCCGATAAACGAACCGTTCTGGATATGGACGGGCGGACAGGAAGGCTGCCATTACAGTCCTCGACAGGCAGGTCAGGTAATGCGCTGTATTGCACGGAAATTAAGAGAACGTAAAACTCTTGATTCGGTTAAGCTTTCAGGTGTTGAAAACGGTGATATACGTTGGTTTAACAAATCATATACACGACACTTACTGAAATATAAGGAAGTTGTTGACTGTATTGATTCAATCGATCTTCATTCTTACTGTCTTCATATGCCGATTCCTTTTTTTAATGACAGAGTGAAATTTCTTAAAAGGTACAGGAAATGGCTCGACAGAAAATATCCCGATATGCCTGTGAAGATGAGCGAATGGACACATATGGTCGGGGGCAAGAACTGCGGTATGGATTCAGCTCTTGAAACGGCAAAGGTGATGTATGAGGATATGACAATTCTTAATGTTACATCCTGGCAGCACTGGCTTGCTTGTTCACATTATGATTACCACGACGGACTTATATATCTTGATCTTGAGAAGCAGAGTTATGAAATGACGAAGAGATATTACGTTACAGGTAATTTTTCAAAATACATACCTCTCGGTGCAGTTCGTTTTTATGCTGTATGCGATGATAAAGATGTTAAAATAATCGCGTTTAAAAATGAAGAAAAAACAATTGTTATCGTGATTAATCCTACAACTGCAGAAAAAAGCTGCAGGACGCCCTGTGATGCACTTTGGGCTGTAACAGATAAAGATAATGATCTGAAAGAAACAAGCGTAAAATGCGGTTCTGAGGTTGTAATTTCTCCCGAATCGGTCACAACAATTGTTATGAATGAGGGTAGTTATGATTAAACATATCAAAGAAATTATTCTGAACTTTATTCTTTCATTTAAGAATTATTGGAAGAAGCCTCCCGAAGGCAGATACATGAGCTATAAAGAAATTGCTTCTCTTGCTACGGGTGGAATAGGTGTCAGAATAATCACTTATTGTTTTGCTCAGCTGATTATTTCCACAGGCAACTCTTTGTTGGGAAATACAATCGGTATTGATCCTATGCCGTTACAGATTATTTATATGATAAGTCTGATTACTGCGGTTCCGCTTACGGCACTGAGAGCAAAAATGATAGACAACACAAAGAGTATGAAAGGTAAATACAGACCGTATATACTTACAATGGGCTTGCCTACCGCTGTTCTCGGCTCCCTGTTCCTCTGGATGCCGTATGAGAATATGAGTCTGTTTTGGAAATGTGCCGTTGTTCTTGGTTTCAATGTAGCATTTCAGTTCTTTTTCAGCTTTTTCCAGGATTCGTACGACAGCCTGATTAACGTTCTTTCTCCGAACAGCATTGAACGTTCGGATGTACTTTCAATCCGCTACATTGTTGAAAATCTTTCTCCGTCGATTGTGGGTATTATTTTCCCATTACTTGCAAAATTGATAACAGGTGAGGATACACTTTATGATATCAAGATTTACAGATATCTGTATCCGCCGATGCTGTTTGCTGGATTCCTTGTTTCAATGATAATTTACTTTAATACGACCGAGAAAATTGTTCAGCCAAAGTCCAGAAACGTGCAGATTAAGTTTACTGATGCTTTCAGGGCTGTTGCAAGAAATAAGTATTTCTGGATAATTTCACTTGCAGGTTGGATCGGATTTCTTGAGGTCGGCTTCCATAAGATTATGGAATGGATGTACAATTATCAGGGAGCTTGCACGGCAGGACAGTATGCCGTTGTTACGGCAATTGCAGGTAATGCTTCGTTCTGGCCGAATCTTGTAGGACCCATTCTTATAAGAAAATACGGCAAAAAGAAGATTCTGATTTGGACAAATCTTATGAGTGTTGTGTTTATTCTTGCAATGCTTCCCGTGATTCACAGTTCGGGCAAACCGTATGCAATCTGGGTTTTGCTTGCTGTAACATTCATAAATCAGTTCATAACATCGCTCGGACATCTTTTAGGACCTGGTGTAAATGCAGATATCAGAGATTATCAGCATTATATAAGTGGTGAAAGAATTGACGGAATGTTTTCAGCTGTAGGTCTTATCGGAAATGCGATTACAATGATAACAGGCATGGCTCTTCCTGCGATTTATTCAAAAGCAGGTCTTAATAAAGATGTTGCAGGAATGCTCGGTTATGATGTAAACAATGTTTATGAAGTGCTTTATAACAGGAGTTATTTTATAAGCATATGTTCGGTTCTTATTATCGCTTCAGCTGTTGGTGCCGCATTAAATGCAATTCCATATTTCTTTTATGATTTTACTGAAATCAAACAAAAGGCAATTGTGAGTGTGCTTAAAATCCGCGCAGCATTTGAAGATTATTCAAAAACCGGTGAAGTAAATGATGATTATAAAGAAGTCTGTGAACTGATTAAAATATCCAAGGTTCTTTCTGATAAGGAAATTAAACCGTTAAGAGAATTAAGAAAAACTTTTAAAGGAAATGAATTCAATAAAGTCAAGAAAGAAAATGAAGAAATAGAAATTTCACGATTTATTCTTGAAGAGCTGAACAAGTACAATACTGAAGAAGGAAAAGCGTGGTTAGGGGAGGCACAGCGAATCGCAGAGGCTGGCCCTGACGGTTTCCCTCAAATTAAATTACCTTCTAAGAATGAAATCAAGCTTATGCCTTCGAAGACGCAGATACAGGCAAATTTCAGACGCGATGCATTGGTAAGGAATGAAAACATCAAAGCGGCGAAGAAAGCTATGCAGCGTTATTTTACAGACGGTGTATCTGATTTTGGTGAAAGTGAACTTGAAAAGCTTTATGAAAAAGAAAATGCTGTAATTGATGAATTCACAAAGCTTTGCGCTGAACTCAAAAATGCAAAAGAGTCCCACGACAGAAAGGCTGTTAAAGAATTGAATGAACAGCTGATGTGGATTAAGGTTGAAAAGAAAAAAGCTGCAAAAGCTGTCAAAGAAAGAGAGAATTTACACGCTCTTTATTACAGAGCAGTTAAACCTTATACCGATGCTGTCAGGGTTATTGAACAGGCAGAAGCATATTCAAGGATAATGGCAGAAAGTTTTACAGTATAAAATTAAACACGGCTTGTACAGATTTGCTCTGTTCAAGCCGTGTTTGTTATTTGTAATCTTTGTTTGTAAGGAATCTCCAAGCGGCAACATATTTGGCTGCTGCACGCGGATATTGGCTCTGAATGTAAAGATAATGGTCATCTGTAACGATAATCAAAGCTTCAATTGAAACGTTGAGTACAAGCTTGATTTTATCCATAGGAATAGTGATTTTTGTTTCACCGTCATATGCAATTTCAAACTTGTCCGTAAACAGTCTGAACTCAGCGTCCTTGTTTATCAATTGTTTACGGTGTTTGACAAACATAGAAATTATCTGTCGGTTTTCAGAGTAAATAAGTTCACCCTTCGGCGTTCCTAATACAATCTGTTTCCAGGCATTCTTTTGCCATTTGTCCCAATCAAGGATTGATTCAAAGTGAAGACCTGTTCCTGTATTGTGGAAAAATCCGTCAAATTTCAACTCGACTTTATATCCGCAATCACATTCAAGGAAGTTTCCGCTTGAGTGTAATTTGCCGACGCTGTGACATTCGGGACAAAGGTAAAGAATGCGCTCTACACATTCAGCAAGACGTTTGCCGCGGTATTCGTTACGCTTTTCTTTTTGCAATGCATAGTCGTTGTGATAGATATCTCTTGTGATTGTTTCATTGACCTCATCAACTGTCATTGCAGCAATTTCGTCGGGGGAATACTCTCTTACAACGTGACCATGAACAGGTCCGCGTCTGAGCTTCTTTGCCCATTTCGGTGCATGAAGATAACCGCCTGTAAGCTTAAATGTGATCAGAGCAGCACCGCTGTCTTTAATCATCTGACCCGTACGGGGAGAGAAGAAACCTGTTTCACCGTTTGGTGTCATGGCACCTTCAGGATAAATGCTGACAGGTACACCTTCTTTGATGCTGGCAATGATCTGTTCAACCACGTGTGAGGTTGGCTGATCTCTGTGCTTTACAATAACACCCGCGAATTTCTTGAGAAAAAACTCGGAAAATTTGTTGTTGGTAAGATGGTCGCTGACAACGATACGCATATACCGTTTTAATGCCATCAGTTCGTATCCGGGGTCCATTCCGTCAGCGTGGTTGCCGACGATAATGAATGCCTTGTGCTTTGGCTTATAAGTTTCGATTTTTGCGTGGCAGTATCTTAATATAATATGACCAAACATACGACGTACGGAGTTAACAAGAAATCCGTGTACTCTGTGTTTGTTTTTCAGAACATCCACCTCCCGGGAAGGTATGTGTTTAGTTTTCAGGTTATGCAATTGTTATACCTTTAAGAGCATATTTGAGCATCATTGAAACATAGAATACAGCTTTTTCAACGAGGTTTGTATATTTTTCTGCTACGTTGTTAAGGTTGTTCTGAACATTAACTGTGCCGTAACCGGGGAGAATGCCGTTGTTGTCGTCAACACCGTCATTGTCATAAGCAAACTTATAAAGCAAAGGTGAGATGAGACCGAGTATTGCGAATTCAGCGGCATTTACTTCGCCGAAAACTTTAATACCGAGCTGTGTAAGTTCCTTGGGGAGTGAGTCGATTCCGATGTTTGAAAGAACTTTGTTAACGAGATTAACAAGGAAGAGTGAATCCGCGATACCTGCAAAATCATCTCTGAGAATAAGAACGAGTGTTCTGAGAAGCATTGTAACTTCAGTGCTTTCAAGTTCGTAATATTCAGAACCTGCGTAGTGCATACCGACAAGTGCAGTTACAAGATGCCAGGGTGTTTTGTAATCGCTTTCAGGAATAACAAGACCGTATTCAGCTGCAAGCTCCTGAACGCTGTTTTCGCCGTAGAAAGGCATATCAAGTATGTCTGTAAGACCTGTAACGGCAGCTTTAACAAAGTTGTAGTAAACTGCGTCTTCTTCAATTCCCATTTTATCAAAGTAGAGGTCACGACCGAGTCTGTACTTAATACCGTGGTGGAAGAATTCAGCAGCGTAAGCTTCAAAATCTTTTTCCATAAGAGTGATCTGCTCATCTGTAAGGTCAGGCACAGCTTTGTCAAGGGCAGCTGTATCAATGCTTGTGATCTTTTTGTTTTCGTATTTGATTTCCTCGTCAGTTATATGGAACATTCTGTACTCAAGAGGGTACATTGTAAGCGATGTCGTTGCAAAGTCATAAATAACGTTGCCGAGTGTGCTTGTGTAGGTTGCAGCGTCACTGCAGTGCTCGTGACCTGTGAAAACAAGCTTGATTCCGCAGTTAGCGAGAATTTCAGCTGTAGAAATATGCCATCTGATAATGAAGTTACGGCTGATAAGTCTCTGTACGGGAAGGTGATCAAGAAGGTTGTGGTGCATCATAAGGATAGGATATCTGCCGTCTTCCTTTGCTTTCTTTGCCTGGTCAACAATCCATGAAAGTCTGTCTGTTGTAAGACCGTCTTCAGTTGATTTGCTCGGGTCACAACTGTCAGCAGCAATAAGTCTGTATTTATCGCCTATATCTGCTGTATATGAGCAGTCAGATTCAACAACCTCGAGTGCTTCGTCGTAACCGAACTCGTAATATACATCTTTGAAAACGTCAATCGTTGTTTCACAGTCAACACCTACGTCGTGGTTGCCGGAGATAACATAAACAGGTTTGCCTGTTTCTTTTTCAAAGCGTCTGAGCTTTTCTGCAACGTCAAGGTGCTGCTGAAGAACTACTTTACCGTCGTTTGCAAGGTCACCGGGGATGAGGACGAATTCGCAGTTCTCATCTTCAGCACACTGACGGAGAAATTCGTCAATAATAAAACCGCTTTCGTGCTCCATCTGAGCGCGACGGTTTGCATAATAATAAATCGGGTCATCGTTGTTGTGCTCAACAGGTTCTGTCGGTTCAACATAATGAAGGTCTGATGCAACCGCAAATGACATAACTCCGTCGTCAGCAGCTGAAACAGCAAGAGCAACGGTTGATAACAACAATGCGATTGAAAGAACTACTGAAATAAACTTTTTCATACTCCAACCTCTTTCGGACATTTTTTTAATTTTAACATTAAGAAAAATTTTTGTCAACAAAAACAGTTTGCACATATCAAGATGTTTATAAAAACAAAGAAATGCGCTCTCTTACGAGAACGGATTTTCTTTGGTGACTCACCGGGGATTCGAACCCCGGACACCTTGATTAAAAGTCAAGTGCTCTGCCAACTGAGCTAGTGAATCGTGATGCGCATTTGACGCTTGAATATAATATATTATTTAGACTGAAATGTCAAGTCTTTTTGTAAAAATATTTTAATTATTTATTTAATATTTTTTGCCGTTTACTTTTGAAAAAATATACTCAACTATTGCAAGTGTATCTTCAAGTTCGGCAATAAGCTCAAACGGTGTTACTTCGTTGTTTTCAAAAAGAGGCTGAAGATCTTCACGAGTGTACGGAATTGCTTTGCAAAGCTTGCAGGCTCTTTTTCTTCTCCAGGAAAGAGCGTTCAGATCCTTCAACGGCAAAACCAGAAGAAAACGTTTGTTTTCGGCAATTATTTTATCATATTCATTCTGAGGGTTATTTGCTATGTCTGTCAGCTCGGCAAGAAGCCTTTCACGTGTGGTCATAATGCACCTGTCGATAGTATTATTTGGTTTGCAAACTCCCCTCTGAATTAACAGAGGGGAGAAAAGCGTAATTATTTGATTTTAACCTTAAAGTTCTTGATTTCGAACGGGGTTGCATGGAAGCTGATTGAATCGCCTTCGTAAGCAACGGGTTCATCGTTTCTTTCAATAAGGTCACATTCTGCAGCGTAGGTGAGGGGAGCAAAGAATTTAACTGTAGCGTCAACGCTCTTACCCTTCTTCTCAACCATACGGATGATGTAAGCGTCTTCCTCTTCACACTTCTTAACAGCTTCAATTGTCATATTGTCAGCTGTAAGAGTGATGAATGAATTGCTTGTACCCATATCACCGCTGTTTTCAAGCTCAACGGGAACGAGAGGATTGTTGATTTCAAGACCTCTTGTAAGTGTCTGAGCCTTCTTCCATGTATCGGCATGAGGATAGATTGAATATGTGAAGTAGTGCTCGCCGCGGTCTGAAGTCGGGTCGGGCTTGATGGGAGCCTTAAGAAGAGTAAGGATCATCTTGTGCTCGTTAACCTCGTGACCGTACTTACAATCGTTAAGAAGAGATACACCGTAGTCTTCGTCAGACATATCAATCCAGTTGTGTGCATTAACCTCAAACTTAGCCTTGTCATACGGATTGTATCTGTATGAGCAGCATTCCATTGTAGCGTAAGCAATATCTCTCGTGTAGTTCTTTGTCTGGAGGTCTACGTCAAAGAATACCTTGAGAAGCTTCTGGTCTTCGTGCCAGCTGATATGTGTATCAAAGTCGATTCTGTCAAGATCGTTGTAAATGATGATATTCTGATGAATAACTGACTTAAGAACAGGCTTTTCGATAGAAATCATCGTGTAAACATCGCCTGATACGATATCCTTTACAAAACCGTCCTTGAGGTCGTACTCACGGTCAACATATGTAGCAACGATATCCCAAGCATCGTAACCGCCGGGCATATCTTCGAAGAGTCTGAAGTTGTTACCCTTACCGCCCTTTGAAAGAACCTCACGGCTGTTTGTTTTATCGTAGATTGATGTAAGAACAGCGTTGTCGTCGAATACAAGCTTGAATCTTGCATTTTCGATTTCCTTGCCGTTTGTCTCATTGTATGCAGGCTTAGCTGATGCAGGAACCTTGTAGAATACCTTATAACCTACAGCAGGGATGTCCTTAGCGATGAATACAAGCTTCTTTTCACCGTTGAACTTTTCATAAAGCTGAACGGGAACCTTGTTGCCATTCTCATCAAGAATTTCAACGTCCTGCCAGTCAAGCTCAACCTTTGAAGTTGAAGCAACTCCGAGAGAGTTGAAGAGTGCGAAAGGCTTGCCTTTTTCAGCATCAAAGCCGATGTTCTTTGCGATGAGCTCAAGAGCTTCCTTACGTACTCTTTCACCCGTAGCAATAACCTCGTCATAAGTGCCCATAAGCTTGCCGAAAACTTCTGTGATGTGTGTTCCGGGAAGTGAGTCATGGAACTGATTTGTAAGAATCTTTCTCCAGGCAAGGCTGAGTTCGTCTGTGGGATA
>JAZRNR010000107.1:0-6754 GCA_045648305.1 Acutalibacteraceae bacterium | reverse complement strand
TATCTCATACCCGTCAGGAATCCAAGTCGGTATATACTGCCCTTCGTAAGCAGAAAGCTTGTTAGCGTCGTCGTCGCCCGAGGAAACAAACAGCGAATATGACGGATTACCTATGTTGGTGAGGAACTCCCATATCTTCTCCCTGAATCCCTTAACGGAAAGCGTAGCAACGGAAACGCAAGCCAGAAGCACAAGGATAACAGAAGCAACACGGACAATAGCTTTCTTTCGATGCTTTTTCTTTATGCCTTTCGCGCTGTCGTTCAGAGCCTTTTGAATCTTTTTGTCAGTATCTTTTGTATTTGCAAAACGTGGCTCGTTTTTGCTTTCTTCAATTTCTTTGAGGAATACCTTGTCGTTCTCCTCACACATATCTTCAAGTACGTTCTTAATAACTCTCTTGTTATACTCAGTCATTGCCTACAACCTCCTTAACCTTTTCACCTAATCTTCTTACACTGCGAGAGAGAATAGATCTTACACTGTTTTCACTTATGCCGATAATCGGCGCAATGTCCTTATCTGTCATATCAAGAGAATACCTCAGAATAATAACCGTGCGGTCACGTTCGGATAGTTTGCTGATATTCTGCTGAACGGCTTCATACCTGAATTTGTCTTCAATAATCTCTTCAGGGTCAATATCTTCATCTTTCACACCATAAAGAAAACACTCTTCAGTTTCAGACATAAGACTTACTTTCGAAGAGTGCTTGATGTGGTTTTTAGAAGTGTTGTCAATTGCGATTGCGAGGTAAGCCCTCAATTGAATATCGTTGAAGCCTTGCAACTTGTCAACGTGCCTGATCAGGTTGATGATGCAGTCGTGAACAAGATCGTTGCTGATTTCATAATCTTGTGTAATTTTGTAAGCTCTTGACCTCAGCCAGGGTGCATACTTTTCATAGATCATTAAAATCAGTTCTTTGTCTTTTTCATTATCGAGTGTCTCGACAATAAATAGAATCATATGTGATTCCTCCTTAAATTAAGATTTATTAAACTTTATCATTTACGAGAAAATTAATCAATACCAAAACAGAATAATAACAGCTTTTTGTAATTTGGTTATAAAACTTAACGTGCAAGTCAACGTGCAAGTCAAATCTGCTGAAACTATTGAAAAATAAGACTTTTAGGCAAAATATAGAAACCTCTAACCCGAAGGTCGTTGGTTCAAATCCGGCCTCCGCAACCAATGTTATCCGATACCCATTAGGGTGTCGGATATTTTTTTGTTTTTAAAACACCTTTACCCTTGCGTTTTTTAACCGTAACCCATATAATAAAAATCAAGAAATTAATGGAAGGATAAGAGAAATGAGCATTAAAGTACCTGAACCGACCAATCCGGTTCCTGCTAAAATGAGAGAATATATGGATAAGATTCTCGCAAAAACCGAAAGCGAGGATATTAAAAAGCTTTTAAACAATACATTTGTTAATACATGGACAACAACGATTCAGATAAGCGAAAACGATGCATTCGTTATAACGGGTGATATTCCTGCAATGTGGCTTCGTGACTCGGCGGCTCAGGTTAAGAATTATCTTCCGATAATGCCTGAGTGTGATGAGATAAAGTCCGTAATATCAAAGGTGATTGCACGTCAGATGCATTCTGTTGTTATGGATCCGTATGCTAATGCATTCAACTTTGAAGATAACGGCCACGGACATACCGATGATATTACAGATATGAGCCCGTGGGTGTGGGAGCGTAAGTACGAAATAGATTCACTTTGCTATGCGATACATCTTGCTTATCAGTATTATAAAATAACTGACGATAAAACTATGTTTACGGATGAATTTAAGAAGGCGATGGAGCTTATTCTGAACACATGGAAAACAGAACAGAATCACGAAAATTCGCCGTACCGTTTTACACGTCACAATTGTCCGTACAGTGACACCCTTCATAACGATGGTAAGGGCAATCCGGTTGCATACACAGGTATGACATGGTCAGGATTCAGACCGAGTGATGATGCCTGCGTTTACGGATATCTTGTTCCTGCAAATATGTTTGCAGTAGTGGCTCTTAAGGAAATGGCGGAAATGGTTGTTGCAGGTTACGGCGATGAAGAGCTGGCGGGCAAGGCCCTGACTCTTCGTGACGAAATCGATGAGGGTATCAGAAAATATGCAGTCATTGAAACGGAAGAGTTCGGGAAAGTTTATGCATACGAAGTGGACGGTCTCGGTAATACACTCTTTATGGATGATGCAAATGTGCCTTCGCTTATTTCAGCTCCGTATCTTGGCTATTGTGATATTAACGATGAAATATATCAGAATACAAGAAAAATGCTCCTTTCAAAGGCTAATCCTTTTTATTTTGAAGGTTCGGCTGCAAAGGGAATCGGCAGTCCGCATACTCCCGAAAATTATATCTGGCATATTGCTCTTGCGATGCAGGGGCTTACAACCAATGATTTGCAGGAGAAAAAGATGCTCCTTGATTTTATATTGTCAACTCATGCAGGCGAGTGGTATATGCACGAAGGATTTAATGTGGATAATCCGGATGAATTTACAAGGGTCTGGTTTGCGTGGGCGAATACGATAGTAAGCGAGTTCCTGATTGATTGCATAGAAAAGAATGTAATTTAATATGTATAGTTAACTAAAACATCCGCTACCCGTCAGGGTGTCGGATGTTTTTTGCAATAATATACGTCGGATATTATATAACATTTGCGTAGCAAATATATCATATCGCATCAGCGATATATCATTGAAATCAAAGCGGATGTATGGTATATTCTATTAGAAAAATGAAATTTGTCAATAGATCCGTTGCACTACTTTTACTTCAATTCAGCTCCGTTCGGTGATGACATTGCATTATGAGTATTCAAAATGGATTTGTTCTGTGAATACTCTTTTTAACCGTTTGTTTTCGGGAGGATATTATGGACATTAAAAGAACAGCCACTGACTATCCGTTATTTGAAATTGGCGAAGATAAAGTCCGTTTTTATTATAACGTTTCTAAGCCTAAGGTTGATCATTCTTTTTGGACAAAAGCTGTAGATGAGGCACACTATAACAGAAATCACAATAAGGTGTCTGATGTGTCGTGCGACGATTTGAAAACAGTTGATATAATTCTGGTGAGAACTGTTTTGGATTATTTTTGCCCCGATAACAGTTGGTATGATTGGGATACCGAAATTTGGGTTCGCATTGATAATGCAGGAGAAGAACATTATTTTTTGGAGGAGCATTATTTGAGTACCTGGGATGATATGCCTGTTTATTCAGGTGGTGAAATCTCACAAAAGCTTTTTAAGAAATACATGAAAAAAATCGGCAACCACAATTATCGTAAAAAATAAATCTATGTTTTCGATTGGTTTGTACACAGAGTAATAATTCTAAAAATATACAGCAACTTAATGGAGAGCAATATGGAAAATATTATTGAAATAACAGATTTTAATGCTCCTGAGCTGGACGTCTATGCACGACTGACCGAAGCTCAGCTGTTAAACAGGGAGTTTCCCGAAAAAGGCTTGTTTATAGCGGAAAGTCCGAAGGTGATTGAACGCGCTCTTGATGCAGGATATGAGCCTGTCTCTTGTCTTATGGAGAAAAAGCATATTGAGGGCGAGGGTAAGCATATTCTTGAAAGAATAAATAATGTTCCCGTTTTTTGTGCTGAATTTGATGTTCTTACACAGCTTACAGGCTTCAAACTGACACGAGGTATGCTCTGTGCGATGAAACGAAAGCTCTTGCCGACTGTAAAGGAGCTCTGCGAAAACAAAAGCAGGGTAGTTATACTCGATAAGGTTATGAACCCGACAAACGTGGGTGCAATAATCCGCTCGGCTGCAGCTCTCGGAATGGATGCCGTGCTCCTCACACCCGGATGCTCCGACCCTCTGTACAGACGTGCCGCAAGAGTAAGCATGGGCACTGTATTCCAGATTGAATGGACGTTTTTGAACGATGACAGCCTTGATGAAATAAAGTCACTCGGATTTAAAACCGTAGCAATGGCTCTTAAAGACGATTCAATTTCAATTGATGACCAGAGGCTTACAGCTGAAAATAAGCTCGCTGTCATAATGGGAACTGAGGGTGACGGACTTTCAGACCAAACTATTGACGGCTGTGATTTTACCGTAAAAATACCAATGTATCACGGTGTTGATTCGCTGAATGTCGCAGCAGCTTCCGCTGTAGCTTTCTATCAGCTTGGTAAAAAATCAAATAAAATCTGACCAGACATACAAAAATCCTCGTACTGTTGTACGAGGATTTTTTAGCATATCTGACTGTAAATCAACCTCTAAGCTCTTCAAGCAAAGCCGTGCATCCGTCAAGGATATCGCGGTATGTCACGTCAAAGCTCCGCGTATACCACGGGTCGGCAACGTCACCGCCACGGTCGGTATAATCCATAAGCTTGCGGATTTTATTTTCAGGGTCACCGTTTAAAATCCGCGTCATATTACGGATGTTCGCGCTGTCCATACCGATGAACAGGTCAAACTTGTCGTAATCATAAAATGTAAGCTGAACAGCTTGCTTTCCTTCGCAGGAAATGCCGTGCTTTTTCAGTTCAGCCTTTGCGGGAGGGTAGACGGGATTGCCTATTCCGTTCCATATTTCTTCCGTACTCGTAGCAGAAGAGCGGATAAGAAATTCATCTTCAAGACCGCTGTCGTTGACAAGCTTTTTCATTATAAACTCTGCCATAGGTGAACGGCAGATGTTGCCGTGACAGACAAACATAATTTTAATCATATCAATCATCCGCCTTGATTCTGTAAAGCTTAACGCTGTGAGGTGCAACCTTGGAAGAAAGACTGTTTCTGATTTCAAACTCCTTGTCGTCCCAAATGTCGTAAACCTCATATTTATCTGAACGGGGAAGAATCGCAAAGCTTTCCTTCACGATGTCCTGCATATTGCAAGAAATTTCCATTTCAATCGGCCCTTTGTTAAGGAAGCAGACTGCAATTTTATTGTTTTCAAGTGGCTTTACAAGCACATCGCAAAGACCGTTCGACTTAACTTTACGGCACTGTATGCCGAGCTTGTCCTGATTGATTGAGATTGCCGCTTTATTTGATACAATTTTAAGTACCTTGTTGTCCTTATCAATGCTTCCGTCGGGACGGATAAACTGTCTTAAATCGTTACCGAGAATAAGCGGAGCGGCGAGCATACACCAGAGTGAAAAATGTGCTTTGTTTTCATCGTCCGTAAGGCTTCCGTTGCCGACCTCAAGCATATCGGGGTCGTTCCAGTTGCCCGGTCCTGCGTGTTTATAAAGACGGACGGTTGCTTCATAAATGCCGATAATTGAAAGCCAGTTCGGCTTGATGTCGGGAGTTGTACGCCAAAGATTACCTGCAGTGTGACCCCATATCCACGGTTTGTTCCAACCCCATTCACAGATGGAGAAGCAGATCGGCTTTTCTTCGCGTCCCTCTTTTTCGGCAACAAGCTTTGTTGCACGCTGAAGCTCTTTACCCATATTGCGGTACTGCTTTGCAGCCGAGTCCATTCTTGAAGCAACGGGGTTATGAAACTTGAACGAATTCAGACCCTTTTTAAGTGTTACTGTAATCTGATTTCTGCCGTCGTGAGTAAATCCCTTTGTGCCGGGTTCAATTAATGAGTAAACATCTGTGTCGTTGATAACAATTTCAAGGTATTTATCCTTAAGACCTGCCTTGTGAAGACCGAGCGTTAGTGCATAGTTACCGTCTTCGGGAATGTCAATATTGCTGAAATACATTGAACCGCTGCCGGCTTCAAGTCCTGTTACATATCTGCCCGTGTCAGCCATTTTGGGGTCGGTAAGAAGCATTGCGTTTCCGCGAAGCTCAGCATCTTCGGCATAAAGTGTAATGCCTTCGGATGTGCCGGGCTTTGTGAGCGTGACTGTTGAAATTTCAGGTGCATTGGTCGGTATCGGAATGTTGTGGCAGAAATCGTATTTGAAATATTCAACACCCCATTCTGCAAAGGTTTCAGCATCCGTACGCTCGTGATAAAGGCTTGACGGCAGATCCTCACAGGTGAGTGTTCCGTTTGATGTGTAAATGCCGAGCTTAAGACCGAGGGCATTCACTTTTTCAACAAGAGCCTTGATTCCTGACGGGAATGTTGCAAGGTCACCCTGAAGTCGTCCGTTTGCATCTCTTGTTGAGGACATCCAGCAGTCGTCAACATTGACATAGGTGTATCCGCAGTCGGCAAGTCCCGAGTCACGCATAGCTTTTGCTATATCTTCAATAAGTGTTTCGTTGATTCGGTTTCGGAAAAGGTTCCAGCTTGCCCAACCCATCGGGGGAGTGAGAGCTGTACCGTTTGAAAATTTATCTGCTCCGTTAAGATGAATCTGTGTTGATGCCGCAAGCTTCTTCGCTGTGCATATCGGACAGATTTTATTTTTTCTTAAAAATACTCCGATTGGTGAGTTCTTTAAATCAGCCATTGCTAAATTCCTCCTGATTTTTATGACGTAATTGTATCATAAAACAGTTAAAAAGACAAGGATGGATATAATCAGGTATTCTTTATTCAGGGGGGGAGTTTTGCTGTTTGTGTAGTTTATTTCAAAATTTTGATTAAGATGTAAGAAAAGTATACTTTAATTGCCAACAAGCCATAAGGTTTTGAAAGGTATATTTTCGCCTCGACTTCGTTAAAAATCCTTGAAATACGTCAGTATATCTGCAGATTTTTGCCTTGCCGAGTCAAAAATCTCCTCTTTCAAAACTGCTTT
>JAZRNR010000106.1:0-57488 GCA_045648305.1 Acutalibacteraceae bacterium | reverse complement strand
CACAAAACGGAGCGGATAACCCGCTCCGTTTTTACGTTACAAATTCGGGTTTGTAGAGTTCTTTGATTTTGCACAATCTGACTCTGTGCTCGTAGGGACCGGCCTCCCGGACGGTCCGCAGATTCTGATGAGGTAACGGACGGTCGAAGACGCCCGTCCCTACGCAGTTGATTGAAACAGGGTTCGTAGGGGCAGATATCATCTGCCCGACATTTTGCACATTTCTGACGGGACGTCGAGGACGTCGTCCCCTACAATAATAATTTAAAATTTGTTCAACAAACCCGAATTTGTTGTGCCTTCAGCACTCTTGTTTTGTGAACGTTAATGCTGACGCTTGCATGTTAAAAATAGCGGGATTTAAAATACCGTAAAAAGGAGAATGGTTTTTGGATTTATTACATTGACATATTATTGTATAAATGGTAAAATTTAACCGTTATGTACATTTTTGTTAAATTGTCAAAAAGGAATGATGAATATG
Organism: Acutalibacteraceae bacterium; assembly: GCA_045648305.1. Taxonomy (GTDB): domain Bacteria; phylum Bacillota; class Clostridia; order Oscillospirales; family Acutalibacteraceae; genus CAG-488. Next base: position 57,004 of record JAZRNR010000106.1, on the reverse strand, counting down.
GCTGTTTTTACTCTTAATCTGCTGTTTCTTTTTGTTGCCGCTATGGTGATTTCATCAATCGGCTTTAAAAATTATGTTTGGTTTATTTCTATTGGCTACGGTCTTTCAATCGCAGGTGAGGGCTTGCTGATGCCGATTCTTTACGGCAAATCGCTTACACCGGGAACAATTATTTGCAGTGTGCTGTTTATTATTTATGGCTTGCGACTTGGCGGATATCTTGCTTTCCGCGAATTCAAAAGCTCTTCTTATAAGAAGAATATGAAAGGTGAAATTAAGGACGGCAAATCAGTGCCGTTCGGAGTGAAAATAGCAATCTGGGTGACTTGTGCACTTCTTTACGTAACACAGGTTGCGGGTGTTTTCTATCGCCTTGACAATAAATCAGCTGACAATGTTTGGGTATATATCGGTGCTGCTGTTATGCTTCTCGGTCTTGTGCTTGAATCTGTTGCAGATATTCAGAAGAATAAGGCAAAAAAAGTCAATCCGAAACGCTTTGTTGACACAGGACTTTATAAATTTGTCCGTTGCCCCAACTATCTTGGTGAAATGATTTTCTGGACAGGTGTACTTCTTTCAGGTATCGGTGCTGTCAGCGGATGGCAGTGGGCGATTGTAGCAATTGGTTACATAGGTATTATTTTTGTAATGTTCAGCGGAGCACGAAGACTTGAAATCCGTCAGAATAAAAATTACGGTAAAGATTCCGAATATCAGAAATATGTCAAAACAGTGCCTATTATGGTTCCGTTCATTCCGCTTTATAGCGTGGAAAAATATAAATGGTTGGTTGCTTAAGTTTGCGATAAAGGAGAGCTTTAGATGGCAAATAAAAAATATCCGTATAATGAAGTGCCGGTTCTGAAGGATCTGAAAGAACTGATCAGTTACAGTGCTGAAAAGAACGGTGATAAAACTGCATTTTGGTACAGAATAAGAAAAAATGAAGTGCGTAAATCTTTCAGACAGGTTGAGGCTGATATCAGGGCGCTGGGAACCTATCTTCTCAATGCCGGATATAAAAATAAACATATCGCTCTTATCGGCGAAAATAGCTATGAGTGGCTCATATCGTATTTTGCGGTTGTAAACAGCGGTAATGTTATAGTACCGATTGATAAAGAGAATACCGCAGAGGCTGTTAATTTTCAGCTGATGCACAGCGACACAGACTTGTTGCTTTATTCATCTACATATGCTGATATTGCAGAATATTGCGGAAAGGAAAGTATCTGTTTTAATTCTTACGATGCGCTTATTGCGAAGGGAAATGAACTTGTCGCAGGTGGTGATAACAGTTTTGATAGCGTAGAGATTAATGAAGAGAAAATGTGTGCAATCGTTTTCACTTCGGGCACAACTTCTGCGCCTAAAGGTGTTATGCTCAGTCATAAGAATCTTATGAAGGATGCTTTGAACGGCGCGAAAAATCTCAGTATTCCCGACGGTACGGTTGCTTTGCTTCCGTTTTATCACACGTTTGGATTTATGGCATGTGTCATCGGACAGTTGCTGAAAGGTTTTACTGTATATATCAATACAAGTCTTAAACGTGCTTTTGATGATATAAAGTATGCTGCACCGACACATATAGCCGTTGTACCCATGCTACTTATTGTTATGTACAATAAGATATGGAGTAATGTTCGCAGTTCGGGCAAAGAAAAGCTTTTCAAAAATATGATAAAGGTCAGTAACGTGCTTCTTAAGTTCGGAATTGACATCAGACGCAAAGCGTTTAAACAAGTGTTTGATGCTTTTGGCGGTAATCTTGAAATGATTATAACCGGTGGCTCATCCATTGATGAAAAGTATATCAAAGGCTTCAGAGATATCGGAATAAAGGTAACTAACGGATACGGTATCACGGAGTGCTCTCCGCTTGTTGCAACGATGAGAAACAAGCACTATGCACCGAAGAGTGTCGGTGCAATTCACCCTGAGATTGATGCAAGGGTTGTTGACGGAGAAGTACAGGTTAAGGGTCCGACGGTTTTTCTCGGATATTATAAAAATGAAGAAGCGACCAAAGAAGCGTTTGATGGTGAATGGTTCAAAACAGGTGACCTCGGAAGTATTGATGAGGACGGACTTCTTTATATCGAGGGAAGAAAGAAGAATCTCATAATTCTTTCAAACGGCAAAAATGTTGTTCCGGAGGAAATTGAAAGCTATATCGAAAACAATATTCCGGAAGTCAAAGAAGTTATAGTTTACGGTGAGGATGACATCATTGTCGCTGAAATATATCCGGATCTTGAAATTGAAAATGTTCAGAGAATTATTAATGAGAAAGTGAATGAGGTCAATCAGAAATTGCCTCTTTACAAAAGGGTTTCAAGAGTTAAGTTTACAGATACTGAATTTCCGAAGACAACAACCAAAAAGATTAAAAGAACACATATCAACAAATAAAATTAAGCAGTATTGAGCTCGTGCTCAATACTGCTTGATTTTTTGTTATCTCTTCTGCATTGTGATAATCTTTTTATAGAAATCAACTGCACCTGCGAGTGTGTTGCACTCGATGTTTTCGTTAAGACCGTGCATACCCTTCATCTGCTCGGGACCGTAAATAACGGGAGCAAAACGTACACAGCTGTCACAGATTTTTGAGTAGAAACGAGCATCTGTTGCACCTGTAACAACATACGGACTGCATCCAACACCGGGGAAACATTCGTTGATTGCACTTTCAACCATCTTGAAAGCTTCACCGTTGATGTCAACGCTGGGGGAGGGATAACCTCTGTAAACAACTTCAGTTTCGATGTTGTATTTCTTTGCAAGGTTTGTGATAACCTCAAGGCTGTTGTCTGTACCCTGATGAGGAATAAATCTCATATTTGCACAGATTGAAGCTTCCTGCGGAATAACGTTGTAGCCGTTTGAGCCTTCAGACATTGTAAATGCAATTGTTGTTGAAAGCATTGCACCTGCCTGTGCACTGATCATCGGGAGAAGCTTCTTCATAAGCGGCTTGAAAAGCCAGAGGTTACCGAAGATAAGTCTTAAACCGAAGCCTGCATACGGAGCAAGCTTTGAGAACATAGCCTCAACTTCAGGCATAAATTCAACGTTGAACGGGTTCTTTTTATCAACTGCTGCAACGAACTTTGAAAGTCTTGCAATCGGAGTGTTTTTCGGGGGAGCACTTGCGTGACCGCCTGTTGAACGTGCGATGAACTTAACGTCGCCGTAGCCTTTTTCAAAAACACCGACCATCGCGAAATTACCCTTGATGCCTGCCATCGGGTCCTGAATAATTCCACCGCCTTCGTCACATACGAGGAAAAGTCTGACGCCCTGTTTGTCAAGGTAATCAACAATTTTCGGAGCACCGTCACCACCGATTTCTTCTGTACAGCTGCTTGCGATGTAAACGTCGCAGTCGGGAGTGTAGCCTTCTTTAAGGAGCTCTTCAGCAGCCTGAAGGAACGCCATAACAGTACATTTTGTATCTGAAGTTCCGCGTCCCCATACCTTGCCCTCAGCAACTTCACCGCTGAACGGAGGATATTTCCATTCGCCTGTTGCTTCAACAACGTCCTGGTGGCTCATAATAAGAATAGGCTTATCGCTTGATTTACCCTTCCATTTGAAAAGAAGGTTGCCGTCAATCTCGGTTTTTTCAAGCTTTTCGTGAACTGTGGGGAAAAGATTTTCAAGAACCTTATGGAAGCCAAGGAACTTTTCTGTGTTAACCTCTCCGCGCTTCGAAATAGTTTCGTACTGTACCATTTCAGAAAGCTTTTTAACATACTCATCTGTACGCTTCGGGTCAGGGTTGGGTACATAATCTGCTTTTTTGGTTTTCATAAGCGCTGTTCTTATAACTGCCGCAAGAAGCAAAAGCAAAAGAATTGCAACAACGGCAAGAACAACGTAAAGAACGTATTTCATAAAATCGCCTCTTTCAATAATGTGACAACATTATAACAGACTTTATCTGTTCTTTCAATCGGATTTACCATATTTGTTAATATAAAATTTACTTGTATGATTACTACTGTTATGATATAATATAGACGGAAATATATTTACAAAATATACGGAGGTTATTTTATGGATATAGGAAAGCTTGCGGCTTCTGCCGTTAAAAAAATTGCAACAAACAAGGGCAATAAGCTCAAGAAAAAAGGTCCTGCTCCCGAGTTGGAGAAGGTAATGCCGACAACTATCAAGAACAATAAAGATTCAAAGTACGATGTCGGTTTCGCAATGAGAGAAATTATGCCTGATGACTTCGGTAAGCAGAAATATTACATAGCAGGTCACAGAATGGCTCAGGATATGACAGGTATTCACGACAACCTTACTGCAAGTGCGATGTGGCTCGGTGTTGGTGAAGAAGGCGGTATCATTATGGTAACTGCCGATATCATCGGTCTTACAAACACTGAGGTTGCACTCATCCGTGCAAGTCTTGCTGATTTCTGCGAAAAAGCAAAGTGCAAGGCAATCAACATCTGCTGTACTCATCAGCACGCCGGTTTTGATACTGTCGGCTATTGGGGAAGACTTCCCTTTACAGGCAAGGTTGACTCATATATGCAGAAGATTTTTAAGACAATTAAGGAAATCTGTATCGAGGCTTACGAAAACAGAAAGACAGGCGACCTCTATCTTGGCACAACTCACGTTCCCGAGGCTCAAAATGACAGACGTCCGCCCTTTGTTCTTCATGATACGCTTACAAGATTCCGTTTTGTTCCCGATGACGGTTCAAAGGAAACATGGCTTCTTAACTTTGCCGCTCATCCCAATACACTCGGTGGCGGAAACACACTCTGCAGTGCTGACTATCCTTACTTCCTTCGACAGGCAATTTATGCTGAGAAGGACGTAAACATTCTCTTCGGTATCGGTGCAATCGGTGCGGTTGATCCGGGTGCTTTTGACGATGAAGAAGACAGATGGGTACGTACAGAAAAGCAGGGTAAGGCTCTTGCAGCAGGTGCACTCCGCATTGATAACGATGAAAAAATGCCTGCAGAAATCACAGTTCTTCAGCAGCCGTTCTATTATCACGCTGATAACGGTGTTCTCGCTTTCCTTGCAATGCTCAAGGTTATGAGCTCAAAGATGGTTGCAAGTAACGAGTCAGAACTCGGAATGGCACTAGTTTCAGAAATGACATATATGAAGGTCGGTACACAGCAGGTTCTTATTATTCCTGGTGAAGCATTCCCTGAAATCGCTTATGGCGGTGCTGCATCTGCAGAAGAATCACCGACAGGCAGAGGTCCGGAAATCAATCCGCCGTCATTCATCGAGGTTGCAGGCGACGAAAATCTCCTTGTGTTCGGTGTAAGTAACGACTTCACGGGTTATGTTGTTCCGCCGAATGACTTCATTCTTCACAAAACAGAGCCGTACCTCAGCACAGGTAAGGATAAGTTTGACCGTGGTCATTATCACGAAACAAATTCACTCGGCTATTCAGCGGCAAAAACTCTTTCAAATGCATTTGCCGATATTATGAGCAGAGTAAAATAAAAATCAACACTAAAGCAGTACGGTGAAAGCTGTACTGCTTTCAAGAGGTTTTCTATGAAGTATAAGTATGAATTACATTGTCATACAGGGGATGTCAGCCGTTGTGCTGCCTGTCCTGCAGAAAAGGCAGTTGAGATTTACAAGTCCAAGGGATATGACGGTATTGTTATAACCGACCATTATTCACCGCAGACTTTTCTTGACAGGCATCTTTTTGCACCTCAGAAGGAAGCAGACTTTTATTTAAGCGGTTACGAAAAAGCTCTTGCTGCGGCAGGGGATGATTTTACCGTTCTTCTCGGAATGGAAATCCGCTTTTACGGTACAATAAACGATTATCTCGTTTACGGTATGACACCGGAATTCATAAGAAAACACGGAAATCTTATGGCTCATTATCCGCGCAAGTTCTATAAGCTTTGCAAGGAAAATAATATGCTGTTTCTTCAGGCACATCCGTTCAGGCCCATGATAACCAGGACCAACCCTAAATACCTCGACGGTTGCGAAGTGTTTAACGGTAAAGGTGCAGGAACGGATATTAATGAAAGAGCAGAAGCCTGGGCAGAAAAAAATAATATGAAAATCCGCGTCGCAGGAACTGATTTTCACAGAGAATCTCACATTCCGAATATGACGGGTATTCTTACAAACGAAAAAATCCGCACTAATGATGATTTGCTTCGCATTCTCAGAAGCGGTGAATTTGAATTGATAAAACCGTAAAAGTATAAAAATACTGAAGAAAGGGAGGGATGACAGTGAAACCTAAAGAAAAAAATACACCTGAGCAGAAAACGGAAATAAAGCAGCTCAGAAAAGAAAAAAGAAAAATAGCAGCTCAAAAGCACAGAAAAGTTTTTGCTGTTGTTCTTGCTGTTTTTCTTCTTACATTGTCTTTGCAGACGGGATCGGCTTCAAAGAAGGAAGAACCCAGAATTGCATTGGAGAGCGAATTCAGGTGCGACTGGTTCGGTGAATCGCTCATTTATCCGTACACTTATTCTGACTCTTACTTTGAAAGAGAAGCATACGAATACAACCACGAGTTGGCAAGGTATGCACTCGGTGTTTCAATGGCGTCGTTTAATTCATTTGATGTTTCACAGCCTGACGAGCATATCCGCAAAATGCTTAATGAGTGCGGTTATGAGTTCGAAAGCTTTGCTTACGAAACTGCGGGTTATGATGAAATTGCACTTGCTGTGGGACGTAAGGATCTTGAACTCGACGGCAAGAAAACAACATTGCTCGTAGCAGCCGTAAGAAGCGGTAACTACGGTATGGAGTGGGGCGGCAACTTGCGCATAGGCACGGGCGTGCATCACGAAGGCTTTGACATTTCAAAAGAAAAAATTATGCTTTACTTCAACGAGTATTTTGAAGATTTTGAGCCGTATGGTGAGGTTAAGCTCCTTGTTGCGGGTTACAGCCGAGGTTCATCAATCGGAAATCTTTTTTCAGCGGAGCTTGTTGACGGAAGCTACGTTGAAACACTTGGTGATGTTGAAAATAATATCTCAAAAGCTTCTCTGAAAAAAGAAAATATTTATTCCTATTTTTACGAGATTCCTCAATGCACAAGTGACCCGTCGGCAAACGATGAAATTTACCATAATATATTCAACATTATAAACCCAAACGATTATTTCTCGATGTTTGTTATGGATGTTTATGATTTTACCTGTTACGGCAGAAAGCTTTATCTTCCTTCTGTTTCACGCTGTGAAAATTACGATGATTTTTACAATTCGGCGTGTACGGAATTTGAGTCGTTTATGACACGTATGGGTAAAAAAGCCGATAATTGCTTCTATTCGAAGGAAAATTCCGTATCCTGTGAAGCAATGTTCAATTATCTTTTCCATGCCCTTGCAACGGATGTTATGATAAGCAGGGAATACTATGCCGAAAATCTTGAAAAGCCTATGGTTTATTTCGCGGGACAGTATATGGGAAAAAACAAGAGCATAGGTGAGCTGTTCGGCTCGTTCGGAGTTATCGCAACGGCTTCCGTTAAGGGTGTTGCACCTTCAAATTCAGCGGTAATTGATGCTGAAGGCTTTGTTGCTTATATTTCAGATGAGCTCAAAGCAAGCGGTACGTGTGAAGAATTAACAGACGAAGAAACAGAAAGACTTTTTGAAATTCTTGAAAAGCTTATTAAGTGGATCGAAGAAAATTTCGGAAGCGTAACGTCAGTTTTTACACAGTTTTATACAGCACTTAATGTTCATCAGCCGTATGTGCAGATGACGTGGATGCGTCTTCTTACCGAAGAGCAGATGCTTGAACTTAACAGCGATATCGATGCTCCGTTAAGACTTAACTGTTATTATCTTTTGTTGGATAAGGGCAGTAAGGGCAAAATTGATTCTGAAAACCTTATTCCCGGCGGAAGGCTTGAATGGTCAAGTGAATCTGACGAAATTATAAGTGTTGACAGCGACGGAGTTGTAACAGCTAACTCAAAGGGTGAAACAAGACTTAAGGCTGTACTTTACGATGCTGAGGGCACAGAAGTTGCATCGTCATATGTCGAGGTACAGATAAAGTAAATTGTTATACAGAAAAACCACTGAACTCAATCAGTGGTTTTTTATTTTTCTGACAGTAATGTTTTTTGCCCAGGCGATTTCTTCGTTGTCAATCGAACTGAAAATTTTAAGGAAGATAAGATAAACAATCACACTTAACGAAACTGAAAAAATTGCAAGAAGCTTGTCGCCTGTACCTGCGAAAACAATAGGGGAAACAATGTTTTTGACAGCACCCGTGCAGATAACACAGCCGAGAGGCACAACAATATCCCTGAAAAGGTCAACTCTTACCTCGCTGACAACGGTGAGCCGTCTGAAGCTGAGTGCGAAATTGATTATCTCGCTGATGAAAATAACGAAGATGTATCCTTTAACTGAAAAAACGGGAACAAGAAAATATACTAAAGCAACGCATATGCTTGCATCGATGATGTTGTAACGCATATAGCTTTTCTGCTGGTCAAGCCCCTTGAGTATACCGTCGATTGTCATATCAAGATACATAACAGGGATAAGAGGGGAGAGCAGACGGGTGTAAAATGTAACGTTCTCGTCCGAATAAACACCAACAGAAATTTCGTGTGCATTGTAATAAATTATTCCTGCTGTGCCGATCGAAAAAAGAAGTGCAATGTGCAAAACCCTTGCGGTCATATAGCTTATTCGTGTGCGGTTTCCTTCGCTGTGCTGTGCCGAAATTTCGGGTACAAGCAACCCCGAAAGCGAGGAAAGAAGAGCAGAGGGATATAAAACCAACGGCAGGCTCATTCCGTGAATAATGCCGTATGTTGACATTGCTGATTGCGGATTGATACCTGATTTTTTAAAACCGACGGGAATAAGCAGATGCTCGACCGTCATTAAAACAGAACGCATCTCTGAACCGATGGCATCAGGAATTGCAATATGAAGAAGCTTTTTTGATATATTTTTCAGTTTGTCTGTGAATTCTGATTTTTTGCTTGTGATTCGGTAAAGGACAGCCGATGCAGTTGCAGAAAAGATTTCCGTAACCGTCATTCCGCTGACAATTGCAATGCACGAGGCTTCCAAGCCGTAGGAAACAACACTTCTCAAAGCAAAAACAGTAACGGTGATTTTTAAAAGCTGTTCGCAAAGCTGAACAAAGGTGTAACGGAAAACCTTGCCGATTGCAGTAAAATATCCGCCGAGTGCCGCCGAAGCAGATATAAAAGGCAGACTCAAGCTCAACACCTTCAATGAAGAGATACTTCTTTCGTCACCAATCCATTTTGTACCGATAAATCCCGAAAACTCATAAAGAATAATTGCAACAATTGTTCCGCAGGCAAATGCATAAAACAGGCACGTTCTCATAATCTGCCTTTCCGAAAGATGTGAAGAAACCCTGTTGTCCGCGACAAGCCGCATTGATGCAAGCTTTATTCCAGCCGAAGCGAAGGTGATTGCCATAGCATAAACGGAGCTTATAAGCTGAAAAAGCCCGATTCCGTCCGTTCCGATTTTGTCCGTAAGGTATATGTTGAAGCTGACGGCAATTGTCCTCATAAGAAAAGAGGTTGCTGTCAGAAGCAAGGTGTTATGTAAAAGTTTTTTAGCGCCAGACATATAATCACTCCGATAAACTATATTCAACCGAACTGTTTTTAAGAATTGAAAATATAATTCTTTTGTGATATAATCCCTGCAAAGGAGGAGTTTTTATGAAAAAAATTCTTGCAGTTTTACTTTCGGCTATTATTGCTTTTTCACTCAGCTTGTCAATTTTTGCTCAGGCGGAGTCTGATGAATGTCAGTGCGGCAATATTCCCGTAATTTTCGTAACAGGATTTGCATATACCGAGCTTGTTGCAAATGCAGGTACAGAAGAGGAATACGGTGCATTCGGTGTTGAAACCGAAGCGATAACGGATATGATTAAAAGACTTATTCTTCCGCTGTTTGGTCTTATTCTTACAGGCAACTACGATAAATTTGCACACACACTCAGTGCAGAGGTTAATGACCTTTTCTACGATGCAAGCTGTGACGTGAACGGAAATCCGAACAATCCGACGGTTGATATCGAAATTTACGAGCCACCGTCACCGTATCATTTCAGAAATACACGTACGGTGTTCCGTTACGACTGGCGTAAGGATATCTTTGATATTGCTGCCGAGCTTAACGATTATATTGAAGAAACCAAGCGACTTACGGGACACAGTAAGGTTGCTCTTCGTGCCGAAAGCATGGGCGGTGCCATAACAATGGCGTATCTTTACACTTACGGTTACGACAGTGTTGAAACTGTTGTTATGCAGTCTTCGGCCTTTGAGGGAATCGAAATGATGACATCTCTTTTTGTCGGTGACCTCACTCTTGACCCGAAATCGGTTATGAATTATGTCGGCAATTTCCTTGAAGGAAATGCGGCTGATATGGTGTTTTACCGTGCACTTTACAATACTTTTGCGGCTCTTGCCTTCAATCCTGTTGTGAAGTTCCTCGATACTGCACTTATTTCAAAAATCAAAGATGTTGTTTATGAGGATTGTATCAAGTCGCTCTTCGGTTATATCCCCGGAATCTGGGCATTTGTTTCGGAAGAATCTTACGAAGAAGCAAAAGAGTTTATGCTTGACGAAGAAGTGAATGCAGAGCTTATAAAGAAAATTGATAAGTATCATTACGAGGTAATGAACTGTAAGGAAGAAATAATTGAAGATGCAATGGCAAACGGTGTTAACTTCGCAATTATTTCAAACTATGGTAAGGCGGCAGTGCCTCTCGGTTCACAGAGCACAAACATGAGCGATTTCCTCATTGATACAAAGCATACTTCGATGGGTGCAACCTGTGCTGATTACGGTCAGACTCTCGGTGAAGGCTACGTGCAGAAGTTTGATGACGGTCACAATCACGTTTCTCCCGATAACGTAATCGATGCTTCAACCTGTGCATTTCCTGAAATTACGTGGTTTGTAAAGGATATGATGCACACCTGGTATTCTGACGGTTATCACGAGTTTGTCTATACACTCATCTACACACCGGGTCAGGAAACAATACATACTTTCCCGCAGTATCCGCAGTTTATGCTTAACAATCAGGAAACGGAAGCACTTGAACCGCTTACAAAGGAAAATTCAGACACGCAGAGTACGGATGTTGACTTCATTGCACTGTTTGAATTGCTTGCAGCAAGCACAGAAAAATAAACATTTTCAAAAAGATGGAGTAATGCTCCATCTTTTTCTTTTGTCATTTTTGTCAAAATAAAAGCTTCGATTAGTGCAATTTGATAGTTTTGCAAAATCGGCAAATTTTTGCTGGAATTCAGCCTTTTAATGTGCTAAAATCATTACGTAGCTTTATACAATTTCAGGAGGTATTTCTTATGAAAATCAAAAAAGCATTTGCTGTGTTGTTGGCAATGGTTATGCTTGCAACAGGTACAGCTGTCGGCGCATATGCTGCAGACGGTGTTGATTACACAATCAACAATACCTATGCAAACGTTGATTGGAACACTTACAATCAGTACAAGACTGACCTTCATTCTCACTCAACGGTTTCTGACGGTGATCAGACAATCCGAGAGCAGGTTGAAGCTCACTATTCACACGGCTTTGATATTATGGCACTCAGTGACCACGGCACAGTTGATTACGGCTGGGATAAGGACACCGAAGCTAAGACTATCCGCGTTGTTCTCTCAGTTAAGGAAGGCAACCGCCCGATTGATCCGCTTAAGGCTTCAGGCGTTACGGATGCAGGCCTTGACTATACATATGCTGATGACTACTACAAACAGTATGACGAAAACGGAAATGCTCTTCACACAATGATGAGAGTTCCTTATGCAAACGAGCAGAATCCGACATCGTTCAATAACGCTCACGTAAACACATGGTTTGCTGATTACGGTAACGATGTTGTCGGCGGTACAAGCGATTATGCAACACCTATCAGAAAGATTGATGCACTTGGCGGACTTTCTGTAATCAATCATCCGGGCGAATACACAAATGCAAGGGACGAAGAATGCTTTGAAGATGCATACGATATGGATAACATTCACTACAGCTATGTTATCAATAAGTTTGCAAACCTTCTTCTTAAGTACGATTCTTGTATCGGTATTGATATCAACAGTAAGGGCGACAGCAGAACACGTTTTGACAGAAAGCTCTGGGATATCCTTCTTCAGAAGGTTGTTCCTCACGGCAGAAACGTTTACGGCATCGCAACATCCGACGCTCATAACCCGAATATCGTAAATTCAGGCTACACATGGATGGTTATGCCCGAGCTTACAACAGATGCATTGAGAACATCAATGGAAGACGGTGCATTCTTCTCCGCAAGCTATTATATGGGCAGCCGCGAGGAAATCAGAGCGTGGGCTTCTGAACTTGCAGCGGCAGGTGTTGAACCCGAGTTTGCAGCAAAGCTTCAGGCAACATACGAAACAATCGTTGAAGAGGAAAAGAACGGCGGTCAGGATACAAAGTTTGAATTTGACCAGAGTGCAAAGGTTCCTATGGTAACAAACGTTGCGGTTGACGAAAATGCAGACACAATCACAATCGGCACAAAGGACGCTTATATGGTTCATTGGATTGCTGACGGTGAATTCATTGCAACAGGTAACACAATCGACCTCGACGATTATTCAGATAAAATCGGCTCATACGTAAGAGCTGAGGTTATCGGTGAAGGCGGTGTGCTTTACACTCAGGCATTTACACTTGAGTATGAGGGTGCACCTGAAGCAGAGGACACATTCTTTATTGACCTCGGCTTACCGGCAACTCTTATCTGTGACACACTTATAAAAGCTCTTGCTTTTGTTCTCAGATTCACAGGAATTATTGCTCTCGGCAATCTTTTTCTTAAATAATTAATTTTAAATTATACAGGCGGTGTAAAAATGGAAAGAAAAGTTAAAGTTGGTATTATCGGATGCGGCGGTATCTGTAACGGTAAGCATATGAAGGCACTTACAAGCCTTAACTATGTTGAAATTGTTGCTCTTTGCGATATCATCGTTGAGCGTGCTTATGAAACAAGAGATAAATTTAATCTTGGTGAAAATGTAGCGGTTTATGAGGATTACAAAGAGCTCCTTAAGGACGAATCAATCGAGGTTGTTCACGTTCTTACTCCGAACCGTTCACACAGCTTTATAACAATCGATGCTCTTGAGGCAGGCAAGCACGTTATGTGTGAAAAGCCGATGGCTAAAACTGCTGCGGAAGCTCAGGCTATGCTTGATGCGGCAAAGAGAACGGGCAAAAAGCTTACAATCGGTTATCAGAGCCGTTGGAGAGACGAATACCTCTACCTCAAAAAGGCCTGTGAAGACGGTGAACTTGGTGATATCTACTACGGCAGAGCAATTGCACTTCGCAGACGTGCTGTTCCGACATGGGGCGTTTTCCTTAACGAATATGAGCAGGGTGGCGGACCGCTTATCGATATCGGTACTCACGCTCTTGACCTCACACTCTGGCTTATGGATAACCACGAACCGAAGATGGTAGTCGGTACATCATACAAAAAGCTCGGTAAGCAGGTCGGCACAGCTAACGCATGGGGTGACTGGGACACAGAAAAGTTTACTGTTGAAGATTCAGCTTTCGGCTTTGTTGTTATGAAAAACGGTGCAACAGTTTCTGTTGAATCAAGCTGGGCTCTTAACATTGCAGACCCGATGGAAGCAACTGTTATGATCTGCGGTGACAAGGGCGGTGCAGACACAATGGGTGAAGATGACCTTCGTATCAACTTCGTAAAGAACGGACGTCAGGTTATCGAAACTCCTAACTTCGACTGTGGCGGTGTTGCTTTCTACGACGGCGACAGCACAGATCCCGAAGTGCTTGAGGCAAACGGTTTCTATCAGGCAATTATCAATGAAACAGAAGTTCCGACAAAGCCTGAACAGTCACTTGTTGTTACTCAGATTCTTGAAGCAATCTATGAATCTGCAAAGACAGGTAAACCCGTATATTTTGAATAAATAAGTAAAGGACGGTCAGACTTAATAATTTGTTTATAAGTCTGCCGTCCGTTTTAACAGGAGAAAAAGCTATGTATAAATATAACGCTGAGTATTGGAATAATGCAAAATTAATCGAGACAGATATGAAGCACTATGCCGATTTCGAAAATTCACCGTGGGCAGACGACGAGGAAAAGGCAAAATTTCAGTTTTCTGATGTTCGTTGTGACGACGGTATGCCGATGTTTGCGACGGATTTCGAGGTTGAAAGTTTTTCATCAGTAAAATTAAGCTTTACGGCTCTCGGTTGTATTGATATCTATATCAACGGCAAAAGGGTAGGTAACGATGAGCTTAAACCCGGCTGGACTAATTATAATAAGAGAACTCTTTATTATGAATATGACATAACGTCATATATCGCTGAAGGTAAAAACCGAATCCTTCTTGTTGCGGCGCCAGGTTGGTATCAGGGAAGAATATGTGGCGGTTACTATGGTGTGCATATGCCTGCTGTAATGGTTTGCGTAACAGTTGAAAACGACAAGTCAAAAACAACTTTTATTACAGACGAAAGCTGGAAGGCTACCTGTGGCGGACAGATTCGCACAGCGGACATCTGGGACGGTGAATATCGCGACGGAAGATTTGACAGCTATGAAAAGATTTCCTGTGCCGATTATGATATTTCGGGTTGGAAGCAGGCTGAAATCTGTGATTACTTTGACGGTGAAATCACTCCGTTTGTCGGTCCTACTGTCCGTGTAAGAGACGGTCTTGGCTTCGGTGCTGAAAAAATGACCGTTTACGAAAACACAAAGGATAACGGTACAAAGTTCGGTGAAATTGATGTTGTGGCAGAACCCGGAAATCTTCCTGTTGTTCTCAAAAAAGGACAGAAGCTTGTTGTTGACATAACTCAGGAAGTTGTTGGTTGGGTAAACCTTAAGCTCAAAGGTGAGAAGGGAACAACAGTCAAGGTTCGCTATGCTGAATTTCTTAACGATTCAGGCGATATTGAACGCGGAAATGACGGTCCTAAAGGAAGCGTATATACTGTTAACCTTCGTTCAGCAAAGGGCAAGAGCCATTATGTGCTCAATGGTAACGGTGAAGAAGTTTACAGACCGACGTTTACTTTCTTCGGCTTCCGATATGTAGAAATTTCTGTAGACGGTGATGTCGAAATCACAGGCTTCAAGGCTGAAGTTGTAGGTTCAGATACAAAAGAAATCGGCTGTATGGAAACTTCAGACGAGCTTGTGAATAAGCTTATATCCAACGTTATCTGGGGTCAGAGAAGTAACTATCTCTTTATCCCGACAGACTGTCCGCAGCGTGATGAAAGACTTGGTTGGACAGGTGATGCTCAGGCATTCAGCGTAACTGCGGCTTACAATGCTGATGTCAGCGGATTCTTCAAAAAATGGATGCAGGATATGCGTGATGCACAGAGTGATGAGGGTGCATACGGCGATATCGCACCAAGAGTATCGTACTGCAGCGCTGACAATGCAACCGCCTGGGGCGATGCAGGTGTTATTATTCCTTACAACCTTTATAAGCTCTACGGTGACAAGGAATTCATTGAAGAACACTATCTTTCAATGGAAAAGTATATTGCTAACCTTATCGAAAACTATGGTTTTGAAGGTCCGATTCCTCGTTACGGTGATTGGCTTGCATATGATTACTGTAAGAATGAATATCTTGCATCAGCTTTTCTTGTACACGATATCGATATGATGATATTTATGAGCGAGGAGCTCGGCAAAGCAGACAGAGCTGAGCATTACAGAGCGTTGAGAAAAGAGGCTCACAAGTATTTCGTTGATACATTTATGGAAAACGGTGAGCTTATCGGAAAAACTCAGACAGACTATGTTATTGCAATTGCATTTGACCTTATCGAGGGTGATTATCTTAAGCAGGCTTCAGAAGAGCTTGTGCAGAAGATTAAAGATAACGGAAATCGTCTTTCAACCGGCTTTGTAGGCACTTACAACCTTTGTCCCGTTCTTTCAAAAATCGGTGAAGACAACCTTGCATATACTCTTCTGATGCAGAGAAACGAGCCTTCATGGCTTTACAGTGTTGATCAGGGAGCAACAACAATCTGGGAGCGTTGGAATTCATATACGTTAGACAAGGGCTTCGGCGATGTTGGCATGAACTCCTTTAACCACTATGCTTACGGTTCTGTTCAGGAATGGATGTACCGCTATATGGCAGGTATTGAAACTGACGGTGTTGCATTCAAAAACATTCTTCTTCAGCCAAGAGTTGATACAAGAACTGCTGACGAGCTTCCTGACGGTCAGCAGAGAATGAAGTGGATACGCTGTTCATACAATTCAGTTGCAGGTCTTATTGAAAGTAACTGGCGAAACGACGAAAGCTTTGTTTATGAATGTACGGTCCCTGAAGAGTCATCTGCAACGCTTCTTCTTCCTGTTTTCACAAGTAATGTTATAATCAACGGTGTTGAACACAGCTTTGATGAGTTTGAAAAGCAGGGTGACTGTGCCGTAATCAAGCTTGGTGCAGGCAGCTATGTTTTTGAGGAAGTGTAATTTATGACAGGAAATAAATCCTTGTGTCTGGCTCTCGGAATGCAGCTTGATGTCCCTGTAATTGACCAGCCGGAACTGCTTAAGACAGCAGGCTTTGATCGGTTTGCTTTTGACAGAGAAAAAAACGGCACCTCAGAATTAACTGAGGTGCTGATGAAAAAAGCCGAAAAGCTTGATTTATCCTGCGAATATATACACGCACCGTTTTACGGAATGGATGATATCTGGCACGATGAAAGCGGGGAGCTTGCTGAAGTTATGCTCAAAGACCTGTATGCCACAATTAATGACTGCAGTGATTTTGGTGTTAAGTATGCCGTTATTCACGCTATTATCGGTATGGATAACTGCAATCCGACATCTCTCGGACTTGAACGTCTTGATGATGTTGTTGATTATGCCGTGAAAAAGAATGTTTGCCTTGCTTTTGAAAATACGGAAGGCGAGATGTACCTTGAGGCGATCCTCAACCGATACAGAGATGTTAAAAATATCGGCTTCTGCTTTGATTCAGGTCACGAGCTTTGTTATAACTACGGTAAGGATATTCTTTCTAAGTACGGTGAGCGTCTTTTTGTTACTCATCTTAACGATAATAGGGGAATGACAGGTGATGAACTGACATTTTATGATGATTCTCATCTTCTTCCGTTTGACGGAATTGCCGATTGGAACGGAATAGCAAAAAGAATAAAGTCGTTTGATTATAACGGAACGCTTTCTTTTGAAGTTATTTCAAAAGGCAGACCGACAAGAACGGATAACGATATTTATAAAATTTTATCATCACAGGAATATGTCAACAAGGCTTATTCAAAGGCTGTTGAATTTGTAAATCTGCTTGAAACTATATGAATAAACCCCTGAAACAGTTGCTTCTGTTTCAGGGTTTAAATATTTCAGACTAAATTATTTCTCTGTTTTGGGAGAAATAACATATTTGAAAACAAGTGCTGCAAGTGCTGCACCAACAAGAGGAGCGAGAATGAATACCCAAACCTGGCTGAGAGCTGTACCGCCTTCTAAAACAGCAGGGGCGAGGCTTCTTGCAGGATTTACAGATGTTCCTGTGAGAGGAATACCGATGATGTGAACAAAAGTGAGTGTAAGACCGATTACAATCCCTGCAATATTGGATGTTTTCTCGTTTGAAGTAACTCCGAGAATTGTCAAGACAAAAACAAAAGTGAGAACAATTTCAACAATGACTGCACCTGTTGAGGTCAGATTAACTGCACTAAGTTCGCCGAAGCCATTACTTCCGAAACCTGTAAGCTCTGAATTTTTAGTTATTAAAGCAAGAATTCCGCTTCCTGCAAACGCACCTGCAATCTGTGCGATAATGTAACCGATGAAATCAGGAAAGCTGAGACCACCGTTGATAAGCACAGCAAGGGAAACGGCAGGGTTCACGTGACAACCTGAAATGTGACCGATTGCATATGCGGCAGCAACGATTGAAAGACCGAATGCGAGTGCAATTGCGAGAACACCGAGTGTTCCGTTACCTGTACCCCCGGAAAGTCCTCCTGTAACAACTGCGGTTCCGCAACCGAAGAGCACGAGCACCATTGTACCGATGAACTCAGCGATATACTTTTTTAGGTTCATAACTTTACCTCCTGAAGAGAAATATGTTTTTATCATTATAACATTGACATAAATGACTGTCAACAATGTTGACGGGTCAGAGATTAAATGATAAAATAAAAATCAGGGGTGAGTTTTATGGAAAAGCCAAGCATAAATATTATCAGCGCAGGTGACAGATATAATTACGGTGACGTGCTTTATGCTGTTGTTGTGAGCGAATATCTGAAAAAATATGAACCTGATATATATAATAGTTATGAAATTGAACACTACGGAATAATATCCTCAGATCTTACGTATGTAGGAGGTCTGAAAACTTTGCCTGTCAGTTCTCTTTATGAAAAAGATTTTGCTGAAAATTCTATTACTGTTGTTGCGGGCGGACAGGTTATAGGTGCAAATATAGAAGTTCTTTTTAAATTTCTTAAATCAAATAAGATCTCATTGTATGCAGATCTTATAAGATATTTTGCCTTGTCAAAGTTAGGCAAAAGTAGAGACGAGCTTCTGATAAAGCGCTTTGGCTGTAAGACAAAATATCCTTATATCATTTCACGGAAAAATATGAAAAGTGATTGTAAGATTGTTTACAGCAATGTCGGCGGATTTATAACTGAGGATGAACACGAAGCTGTCAGTGAAATCAGAAATGCTGATTATTTTTCTGTCAGAGATTCGCAGAGCTTTGAGAAAAACTGCAAGTACAAACAGAGCGTTGTACTTGTTCCTGATGGTGCTGTGCTGATGTCTGATCTTTTTCCGTATGAACGCATTGAAAAGGAAGTTAGCGAGGAAGTCAGAAATATAAAAGGAAACTACATTGCAATTCAGTTCAGCTTAAGCTATTACAGACAGCATGAAAGCGAAATTATTGAAACGTTGAAAGGTTTCAAAGAAGAACACAAGGATATAAAAATTGTTCTCGTACCGATAGGTTATGCGATACTTCACGATGATCTTGTGGCATTGAAAGAGTTGAAAGCGAAAATTTCGGAAACTATTCTTATAGAAAAACTCACTGTAAAAGAAATAATGTATCTTATAGCAAGGGCATCATTTTTCTTGGGTACGTCGCTTCATGGAATTGTTACGGCAATGTCTTTTTCTGTGCCGTACATGGCGCTTGGGGCGCATAATTCGTCCGCGAAGCTTGACAATTTCGTGAAAACATGGGGATGTTGGCCTTACAATAAAGCGATGCCAATTTCTGATTTGCAGGATTTATACGAAGCAAGGGAAGAAACTATTGAAACTCTTAGGGATTCATCAGAAAAGCAAATCGCACTTGCAAAGAAAAATTATGAAAACGTCTTTTCGTTAATTAAGTGAATTGAGTACGGTCTGCTGAATGTGCGGTTTATTACCATCGATTACGCTGCTGATTGTTTATCTGTTGCTGACAGTTGCAGTTGACGAGTATTGTGTCCTCACCGATTATGTCAATGTCACACCAGGGGATAACTATATCCTCACATTTGCCTAAGAAACCCATCATTCTGCTTTTTCCGTAAATTACAATCGAAACAAGCTTTCCGTTTGCAATATCAATTTCAACATCATCAACGTTGCCAAGTCTTGCACCGTTGGATTTACAGATGACTTCTTTGTTTCTTAATTCAGCGATACAGCAACTCATACAAAAACCTACCATTCATTTTGTTTGTTATTAACAAGGGGATTGTTATTGTAAATGATTTGATTTTATGTTAAAATATATCTGTACAATAATATTATGAAAGGTGTGTAATTATGAAAAAATTAATTTCACTCATTCTTTCAGCTGTTATGGTTTTCTCAATCGGCAGCGTTTGCTTCAATGTTAATGCATTTGCTGAAGCAGAAGCTCCTGAGGCTCCCATAATGCCTGAAATTTCTGTTGATTCAGAATTCATTATGGGCGAGCTTGCATTCTGGATAGGCTCACTTGGTCTTGACAGTATGAAATTCCCGTCAGATGCTGATGAATTTACAGATATGCTTCTTAAATTCCTTTACGGTATCGTTGATAAGCTCATCGACGTGCTTCTCAAGGCAATCAACCTTGTTGTTCCGTCAATTGACTTCCCTGACAAGGAAACATACGTTAACGATCAGTTCTATCCGGGTATGGATGAATATCTTGAAGCTCCCGCACCTGGTGCTGTATGGAACTTAGGTTACGGTAGCGGCTCAATCCAGACAGGTAACGAGATGGACGGCAAGCATTATGTCGGCGGCAGCCTTTCTTTCCCGAGCCCGAAGACAGTTTCTGCTGTTTATGACGATCAGCGTGTACGTTGTGTAGCTCTTAACGATGGCAGCGGCAGAGGCACTGTTGTTTTTGCGGTTGTTGACGCGTTCGGTCTTTCAAATACAGACGTTGCAGGTATCCGTGCACAGCTTGCAGATTATGCAAAGGCAAACAACATCGTTGGTATCAATATCGCTGTTCTTCATCAGCATAGCTGTGTTGACACATTCGGTATGAACGGTGACCTTCTTAAGATGGTGTTCACAAACCCTGCTGCAAACGTAGCAAATAAGCTTTTCGGTACAGACCTCAAGCTCCTTGACGGTAGAAATCCGGAGTTTATGGCAAACCTTTACAATGTAACAGAGCAGGCTGTCAAGACTGCTGTCGAAACAATGGAAGAGGGTAAGATGTACTACTCAACAGCTGATATAGAAGACCTTCTCAGAGAGAAGAGAGATCCTTACGTTGTTGACGGCGATCTTCACCGTTTCCGTTTTGTTCCCGCTGACGGTAGCAAAGAAACATGGATTGTTGACTCTCCGAGCCACTGTGTAGGTAACGGTGCTGCAGGTACAGAAGTTACAGGTGACTATCCGTACTATATGGAGCAGATTATCAATAAACAGGAAAATGCTAACTTTATGATGGTTCTTGGTGCAGAGCTTGCAATCTCTTCAGACTACAAACCGCTCAATCTCCCTGAGAATTATGAAAGCATTGAGGGCATCAATGCTTACGCTACAGAGCTTGTAAGACGTCTTGTTGAAGAATCAACTGAAGAAGTAGAGGTTGCTCCTCTTCTTAACTTCAAGATGGCTCAGTATTACGTTCCTGTAACAAACCAGATTCTCCTCTTCGCAGGTAAGCTTGGTGCAATTTCAAATACTGTTGTCGGCCTTGATGCAATGGACCGTGAAGCAGAGATTCTTACAGAAATCGGTTACCTTGAATTGGGTACAGATATCGCTGTTGCTCTTGTTCCGGGTGAGCTTGAAGCTGCAATCGCATACGGCGGATGCCTTGGTGCAGACGATTCATGGACATACGAAGACTTTGACTATCCTTCAATGCAGGAAGTTGTAGGCGAGGATAAGAAGCTCCTTGTGTTCGGTCTTATGAACGATCAGGTTGGTTACATCCTTCCTGACAACGAATTCAAGAGCCTTCTTGCAGGTGAAAATGAAGAAATTGTTGCTTCAGGTAACAAAGCAGGCTCAAATACAATCGAAGCTTTCATCAGCCTTATGGAAACAGTTAAATAATAAAAAATTAAGGGGTTGTCATTCGACAACCCCGTTTTTTAGATTATGAAGCCTTGCGGCTTGCAATTATCAGAAGTTTCTTGCAATTGCGTTTGCTGTAAGAAGCTTGATAATTGTGCGGAATGAAAAGAGAGACTTTTCTTTCGCGATCTCACTGAGCAATACTTCCTGAGCCTCATAATACATTTTTTCGTTTGACATATGATTCATTCCTTTCTTTTGTTTCGGTATTTCTCTTACCGTGGCTTTATTATAGCACCATATTTTACCTTTGTCAAGCGTTTTGCACAAAGAATATATGAATTGTTTGTTAATAATCACGAAACACTATGTGAAGTGATGTGAATATTATCAATATAAAATGGAACAAATTGCCTGATTTATTGTAAATATTGACGAAAAACGAATCAACAGCCTTCATCGGAAATAATGAAGACTGTTGATTTTTTACAATTAATATACTTTAAATTCAGAAATTGTAGCAAATTCTCTGGTTTTTTCAATTACGAGTTTAATTCGTCTTGCTTCCATCGGAGCAATTATGCAAATCTTCTTTCTGCCGATTGTTGTGCCTTTGTATATTTTGTGCCAACGCTTATCGTAGTAATAGTAAAGCGAGAATTTTTCAATCTGCTGTCCTGTTGCTACATTTTCTGCAAGAACAATTTTATCAATTGAACGAACCTCTTTCATATCGACAATGATTGAAGTCTTGCGGTTATCGGGGGAAGATTTGAAATGTGATTTGCCTGAATTAATGAACTTTTCAGAATGAAGCTCGTCACTGCATCCGTTTGACGTGAACTCTGCACCTTCCGTGAAGTTTTCTTTAAATTCAAGCTCAAGCTGTGCGCCGAGTGTGACAAGCTGTTCAAGGTCCTTCGTGTCAATACGTCCCGTGTGGGAAGGTGAAACATTAAGGATAAAAGTACCGTTATTGCCGACAGATTTGAAATAGCTCATAACAGCTGTTGAAAGAACCTGAAGGCTTGAGGTTTCGTGGTCGTGGAAGAACCATCCTGGACGCATCTTCATATCCATAATCGCAGGGAACCATACAAGCTCCTTAGCCTTCTTTATCTTTTTACGGCTGCCGAGGTCAGTCTGAACAAGCTTTACTGCAGGAGCATCGTTGATAAGCTCTTTGGAAACAACGCTCCATTCGCTCTGTCTGCCGATTCCCGAATGGTTACCGCACCAACGGATATCGGGACCGCAGTTGCATATCATTGCATTCGGCTGAAGCTCGCGGATAGTTTTGTAATATCTTTCCCAAGCGTAAGGCTGTTTACCGCTTTCGTCACGCTCAAACCAAACGCAGAAAATGTCACCGTAATTTGTACAAAGCTCTGTAAGCTGATTCACAAAAAAGTCGTTGTATTTCTCTGTACCGAAGGTTGGTTCGTGCATATCGTACGGAGAAAGGTAAATTCCGAACTTGATATCTTCGTTTCTGCATTCTTCGCTGAGCTCTTTTACCATATCACCCTCGCCGTCAAGCCACGGTGAATTTTTTACGCTGTGCTCGGTATATGTACTCGGCCAAAGGCAGAAGCCGTCCGAAAATTTACAGGTAAGGATAAGACCCTTCATTCCTGCTGACTTAATTCCCTTGACCCATTGCTTTGCAGAAAAATCCGCAGGCTTGAAATATTTTTCAGGCTCGCGTCCCGAACCCCATTCGGTGTTTGTGAATGTATTCATTCCGTAGTGAATGAAGGCGATGAATTCTGTGTCCATAAATTCAAGCTGTGCCTTTGAGGGAACAACCGAATTTGCTTTTTTGATATAACTCTTGACTGCCATAGTATAAACCTCTGAAAGTTATAATAATTATCTGTTATTGTACCATTTTCAGTACTTAATTGCAATATGCACTTGTTGCAAATTTGAGCTGATTATAGTATAATTTAAACATTAAATTAAGTACGGAGAGATTTTATGCTCAGACTTATTACTGGACGCATATCGGGCGGCAAAACAACAAGGATATACGAAAAAATCAGAACTATGGTTGAAAAGGATGAAAGCGTAATGCTTATCGTCCCGGAGCAGTATTCCTTTAAAACGGAAAAGACTATGCTCGAAATGCTCGGAGCCAAAGGTGCGGACAAGGTCGAAGTGCAGAGCTTTTCCTTCCTCGCCGAGAAGCTTCTTAAAAAATACGGGCTTAATTCTTTGCCGCGTCTTGATGACAGTACAAGAGCGTTGATGATGAGTCTTGCACTTGAAAGCGTTCACGATTCTCTGCAGGTTTACGGTAAGCACAGATATTCGGCGGCAGTTATAACGCAGATGCTTAAAATGATCAAGGAATTAAGGCAGTGCTCAGTTTCTGCACAGATGCTTCACGAAGCTTCGCTTAAGCTCGGGAACAGCCTTCTTAAGTCAAAGGTCGACGAGCTTTCTTTGGTAACTGAAGCGTATACGGCAATTGTTGAAAACAGCTATTTTGATGAAGAATGTGCACTTGATATTCTTTGTAAAGTCATCGATGAAAATAAAGATTTTGCGGGGAAAACAGTTTTCTTCGACGGCTTCCGCGGATACACAAGCCAGCAGCTGGATGTTATGAAACGTATCCTTGCACAGTCAGATGATGTTTATGTTACATTGTGTGTGGATAAAACTTCTGAAACCGATGATTTTTCATCCTTTGCACACACAAAACGCACCTTACGTAAGCTTATAAACATTGCAAAAGAAAATTCAGTTGCAATCGCACCTGTTGAGGTTGCAGATGAATTTAACGAAAAAAGATATACAAATCCCGAGCTTGCTTTACTTGAAAAAAGCTTGTTTGAGGATGAATATGAAATATATGAAAATCCGACGGAGAATATAGTTGTATGCTCTGCGGAAGATTTTGAAAGTGAGTGCAATTTTGTTGCACACACGGTCAAAAAGCTTATCCGTACCGAAAATCTGAGATGCAGGGATATTGCAATCATCAGCCGAAGCGAGAATAACTATACCCGTCAGCTCCGTGCTGCTCTTAAAAAGCACGGTGTGCCTGTTTTTGATGACAGACGCCAGCCGATACAGACTCAGCCTCTTGTTGAATTTGTGCTGAGTGCCGTGGATATTGCGGTCAGCGGATTTTCCTGCGACAGCGTTATGCGCGTGCTGAAAACGGGTCTTACAGACCTTTCGGTAGAAGAAATATCGGAGCTTGAAAATTACGCACTTATGTGGCAGATTAACGGCAACAAGTGGCTTGATGATTGGACAGCACATCCTGACGGACTTGGCGAAAAGATGCTTGAAAAAGATCAGGCTAAGCTTGACAAAATAAACCTTTCAAGAAAAGCGGTTGTTGAAGAACTGCAGAAGTTAAGATTTGAACTCAGAGAATGTAACGGTCTTACAGCGGCACAGGCAATTTACAGACTTCTTGTGAAAATGAATGTGCCTGCAAATCTTAAAACTCTTGCTTTGCACCTTCATGAAAAGGGCGAAACTGACCTTGCAAATGAGCAGGACAGAATATGGGATGTGGTTATTGAAATTCTTGACCGCATCGCGGCTTCACTTGAGAAAACAAGTCTTCAGC
The DNA here is from genome assembly GCA_045648305.1 of Acutalibacteraceae bacterium. Classification (GTDB taxonomy): domain Bacteria; phylum Bacillota; class Clostridia; order Oscillospirales; family Acutalibacteraceae; genus CAG-488. The sequence goes on along the minus strand of JAZRNR010000106.1, from coordinate 31,777 downwards.
CGAAGCGATTCAGCGAGCTTCTTAATCTTATTGTATCGATGTATACAATAGGTAACGTTCCACAGGGACTTGACGAAATTGTCATAGGCAGTGCCGACAGAGTGAAAACAACTGCACCGAAGGTTGTTTTTGCTGTTGGTGTAAATGACGGATTGTTCCCGATGATTCCGACAGCGAACGGAATCCTTACGGATGAGGACCGTCGGGTTCTTTCTGAGCTCGACCTTAAGATGGACGATAACTTTGAAGAAAAAATGATGGAGGAGCGTTTCATCGCATACAGTACACTCTGCAGTCCGTCAGATAAGCTTTATGTTACATATTCTCGAAAGGATATCACGGGTGCACAGCTTACATATTCGGAGCTTGTGACACAGATTAAGCAGATTTTTCCGAAGGTAACTGTTGTTGACACGGTAGTAACTCCCGAAATCGATTTTGTTGAGGGCGATGCAGCGGCTTTTGAGCTTATGGCAAGGCTGACACCGAAAGGCGGTGTTATGCAGAAAACTCTTGAAAAATATTTTTCTTCAAGAGATGACTACAAGGACAGGCTTGCCTCCCTGAAGCGTGCTGTTAAAAAAGACGATTTTTCAATAGAAGATAAAGATATTTCGAAAAAGCTTTTCGGAATGGATATGTATATGTCAGCTTCAAGGGTAGAAGTGTTCCATAAATGCCCGTTCCAGTATTTCTGCAAATACGGACTCAATGCTCAGCCGAGAAAGGTTGCGGAGCTTGACCCGATGCAGAAGGGTACTGCTATTCACTACATCCTTGAAAATCTTATTGCGGCTTACGGCAGCAACGGCCTTTGCGAAATGAGCAAGGAACAACGAGATAAATGTGTTATCGATATGCTTGAAGCTTATTTCAGCGAAATTCTTGTTCCCGGTGAGGATATGGGCGAACGTTTCAATTATCTTTACCGTCAGCTCGGTTTCATTGTCTGCGAGGTTGTGGACAGGCTTGTTGCCGAATTCTCGGTAAGCGAATTTGAACCTGTTGCATTTGAGCTTAAAATAGATAACGACGGTGAAATTCCTGCTTACGAAATTGAACTTCGTGACGGCGGAACACTTAAAATCAAAGGCTCGATAGACAGAGTTGACGTTATGACTCAGAAAGACGAAGCGCTTGTACGCGTCGTTGACTACAAGTCAGGCGGTAAAAAGTTTGACCTTAACGAGGTTTTCAACGGTCTTAATATGCAGATGCTGATTTATCTTTTTGCAATCTGGCGAAGCGGATTCAGAGATTATAAGGATATAAAGCCTGCAGGAATTCTGTATATGCCCGTCAACGCTCCGTATGCAAGTGTCGGCCGTGACGAGGGCGAGGACGAGATTCAGGCACAGAAACAGAAAGCGACGAAGATGAGCGGAATGGTGCTTGATGACAGCCGTGTTATCTATGCGATGGACAGCCGACTTTCGGGCGATATTGTTCCTGCATCCGTTAAAAAAGACGGAGAAAATTCAGGTACGCTCATTTCACTCAAGCAGATGGGACTTCTTATGAAAAGGGTTGAAAAAATCCTTGAGGATATGGCGGTAAGTCTTCACGAAGGTGAAATTGCAGTCCGTCCTGCATTTGCACAAACTACTACCAGTCCGTATCACGATGTATGTAAGTACTGTGATTATAAGGATGTCTGCGGACTTGACGAAGATACAAAGAAAAAAGAAATTTTCAAAATAAAACACGATGACAGCCTCAGAATGCTTGGAGGTGAGGATGATGCCTGAATGGACCCCTGAACAGAAAAATGCAATAGACTCGCGTAACGGCACTGTCCTTGTTTCCGCTGCTGCAGGCTCAGGTAAAACCGCTGTGCTCGTTGAACGAGTTATCCGTCGGCTTATGGACAGGGAAAAGCCTTGTTCTGCTGATAAGCTTCTTATTGTAACGTTCACTCGTGCGGCAACTCAGCAGATGAAGGAAAGAATCTTCAAAGCGATCAGCGAAGAGCTTAAGAAGAATCCTTCCGATGAGCATCTCAAACGTCAGCTTATGATGCTTCCCTTTGCTAAAATCAGCACGATTGACAGCTTCTGTAACGATATAGTCAAAGCTAATTTTCACGAGCTTGAGCTTTCGCCTGATTATAAGCTGATTGAGGGTGCGCAGCTGAAAATACTTGAATCGGAAGCTGTCAGCAGAACTCTTGATGAATTCTATAAAGAGAATTCTCCTGAGTTCTGTGAGCTCGTTAATGTTCTTGCAAGCGGTACGGATGACAGCTCACTTAGCGAGTTGATTCTGAAGCTTTACCGACATTCAATGGCTTTCGCAAGGCCGGATGCTTGTCTTGATTCGCTGATGATGCCGTATCGCGAGAAAGGCTCTTTAACTCAGACAAGCTGGGGAAGAGTTGTTCTTCTTCACGCGCTGAATGTAGTCGGCAGGTGTTTACGTATTGTAGAAATGATGCTTAAATGCCTTGATGAAGACGAAACTGTCAACGAAAAGTATGGTGCGAGTGTCCGTGAAACAGATATGTGTGTCCGTGAGCTGTATGAGCTTATGCTTAATAACAAATGGGACGAAACAATTGAAGCCTTGCAGGCTCTTAAATTGCCTTCACTCGGCAGACTTCCTAAGGGTTATTCTTCACCACAGGCTGAGTTTATAAAAGCACAGAAAAAAGCAGTTACGGAACAGCTCAAGAAAAAGCTTCCGCCATATTTCTGCGTAACCGAAGAGGAACATAAGGGAGATATGGAATATCTTGAACCGATAGCCGGTAAGCTGATCAGCGTTGTCAAAAGGTATTCGGAAATCCTTTGGGAAGAAAAGACGAAAATCAATGGTGTGGATTTTTCAGATATAACACACCTTGCACTTAAATTGCTTGTTTCTTTTGATGAAGAAGGCAATGCACACAAAACTGACCTTGCAAAAGAGTTTTCGGAAAAGTTCGATGAAATACTCGTCGATGAATTTCAGGATATCAATGAATTGCAGAATACTTTGTTCAGTGCAGTTTCAAAAGACGACAGCAATATGTTTATGGTTGGCGACGTGAAGCAGAGTATTTACCGTTTCCGTCAGGCAATGCCTGAGATTTTTCTCAGCCGTCGCGATGTGCTTGAAGATTATGTGGAAAACAATTATCCTGCAAAAATCACGCTTGACCGTAATTTCCGAAGCCGTGAGGGTGTAACCGAAAATATTAACTTCGTTTTCCGTCAGCTTATGTCAACGGAGGTCGGCGGACTTGATTATGATGAAAAAGAGGCTCTTGTTGCAGGAGCTAAAGATTATAAGGAATGCGGGTTTCCGCAGGCTGAGCTTCATATAGTAGGCTCACTTGAGGACGGTAACAGTGTAAGCCGTGAAATCGAAGCACAGCACATTGCCGAAACAATTAACTCGATAATCAGAGACGGTATGCTTGTAAGCGATAAGGAAGGCCAACGACCGGCTACATACAGGGATTTCTGTATTCTTATGAGAGCAACGGGCGGCGGAAGAGCAGAGCTTTATGCAGATGTTCTTGCGCAGAACAACATTCCTGCATATGTTTCGAATAAAACGGGCTTTTTCTCTTCAACAGAGGTAAGCACTGTTATAAATCTTATGCGAATCGTGGACAATCCGCTTCAGGATATACCTCTTCTTGCAGTAATGCTTTCACCGATTTACGGCTTCACGGCAGATGAGCTTGCAAAAATGCGAATCGATGAAAGAAAGAAACCGCTTTATCATTGTGTGCTTAATGCAGCAGATAACGGCAATAAAAAATGCATCGGCTTCCTTGAAAAGCTTGATAATCTCAGAATGCTTTCATCAACTCTTTCCTGTGCGGAATTTGTCCGTGAGCTTTATGAGGTAACGGGCTTCAAGGCGATTGCATCGGCACTTAAGAACGGCTCTCAGCGTAATGCAAATCTTAATATGCTTCTTGATTATGCCGCTAAGTATGAAGAGTCGGGAAAAAGAGGGCTTTCGGGATTTATAAGGTTTATTGATAAGGTTCAGCGTCAGGACGGAGACCTTGAAAGTGCATCCGATGTTTCGGAGGCAGCGGATGTTGTCCGTATTATGACGATTCACAAAAGTAAGGGTCTTGAATTCCCTGTCTGTATACTTGCCGATCTTAACAACTCGTTTACAAACGATAATCAGAGAAGTGTAGCTGCATTTCATCCCGATTTCGGCATCTGTTTTGACCGAAGGGATTCGCAGACAAAGTGTAAATATTCAACCGTAGGCAAAAAAGCACTCGTTCTTGCAGAAAAAGCGTCTTCTGCTTCTGAAGAGCTTCGTGTTCTTTATGTTGCAATGACACGAGCCAAAGAACGTCTTATCTGCGTTACCCGTTATGATAATATCGAAAACAAACTGGCAGATCTTGCACTTTGTGTCGGTGAAGAACAGTCAATCAATTCTTTCGACGTGCTTAATAAAAACTCAATGGCTGACTGGATTCTTATGTCTTTCCTTCGTCATCCCGATGCCTCGAAGCTTCGTGTTATGGCAGGCTATGATGAAATGAAAACCCTTCCTTGCACACAAAGGCTTTCGGTAAGTGTTGTAAATTCTGTAAGCGAAGCTGAAAAAACAGCGGATGCTGAAGAAAGTGTAAAGCCTGACGAGGAATTGCTTGCTGAAATCAGGAAAAGGGCAGAGTATGTGTACCCGTATGCTGACCTTGCCTTTGTTATGGCAAAAACAGCTCCGTCCGACATTGATGCCCGCGGTTTCAGCACTCAGTATTTTGCCTCAAGAAAACCGCAGTTCCTCAGCAAGTCGGGAATGAATCCTGCTTCAAGAGGTACGGCAACCCATAAATTTATGGAATTCTTTGATTATAATGCTTCGTTTGATGTTGATATGCAGATTGCACGTATGGTCGAAGAAAGGCATCTTACCGAAGCTGAGGCAGATGTGCTTGAAAGAAACAAGCTTAAAAAGTTCTTTGAAAGTGAAATCGCACAGCGTATTAAAAATTCACCGAAGCTTTTCAGGGAGAAAAAGGTAACTGTCGGCATAAAGGCAGGCGAGCTTTATCCCGAGCTTCCCGAAAATCTTCGCGGTGAGCTTGTTGTTGTGCAGGGTTACGTTGACTGTGCATTCGTTGAAAACGGTGAGCTTGTTATAGTTGACTATAAAACAGACAGAGGAGTAACGATGCAGGAGCTCTGTGAGCGATACAGGGGACAGCTTAAAATGTATGAATTTGCACTTTCCGAGTGTACGGGAATGGCTGTCAGAGGTACGCTGATTTACTCTTTTGAAAACGCAGAATATATTGCTTTATAAAAAATAAAAAAAACAGTTGCATTTTTGAAAATTGTGTGATAGAATAGCTTCTGCGTGAATATTACGAAAGAGGTGACACTAATGAAGGAAGGAATCCATCCTAAGTACGAAAAGACAGTTGTTCGTTGTGCTTGCGGTAATGAGATAGAAACTCGTTCTACCAAGGAGAATTTGCGTGTTGATATTTGCTCAAAATGTCATCCGTTCTTCACAGGTAAGCAGAAGCTTGTTGATACAGGCGGACGTGTTGATCGTTTCAATAAGCGTTTCAATTTGTCAAAATAATTTGATGAAGATAAGGCGGTGCATTTGCGCACCGCCATATTTTTTAGGTGGTGACACAGTTGGAATACAGGACAATACTTAACGAGTCTAGTGATGAGTTCATCGAAAGAAAATCAAGGTTTATAGGCTATATAAAGCCCGTCACAACGCAGGAAGAGGCTGTCAGCTTTATAAATGAAATAAAGTCAAAGCACTGGGATGCAACCCATAATGTTTATGCTTATGTTCTTCGTGAAGGGCAGGTACGCCGATATTCCGATGACGGTGAGCCTCAGGGTACGGCAGGAATTCCCGTGCTTGATGTTTTGCTTAAAGAAAACGTTACTGACTGTGTTGTTGTTGCAACAAGATATTTCGGAGGCACACTTCTCGGTGCAGGCGGACTGGTACGTGCCTATTCACATACAGCGAAAATTGCCGTTGATGCAGGTCAGGTTATAACAATGAAGCTCTGCAAAGTGCTTAAGGTAACCTGTGACTATAATTTTTACGGCAGACTCAATTCATTTATTCCTGAAATGGGCGGAGTGATTGACGATACGGAGTTTGCGGATAACGTAACAGTTACCTTCAAATTGCCTGTCGGTGATGTAGCTTCTTTCGACGCGAAACTTGTTGATATGAGCTTCGGTAAGTTCCATACAGAAGAAATTGGCGAAGAATTTAAATATTTTTAAATTTCTTGAAGGAAAAATAACTTTTTTGGAGTATATAATAAATAGAGAAGTAAAACAGGAGGGATGACAGTGAAAACGGTAAGAGAGATTACTTGCGAAAATGAGCATAAAATCTTGAGTGCAAACGCTTCCTTTGCTGACGAAAGCCGCGGAAGAATGCGTCCAGAAGAGGAATGTGAGCTCCGCACCTGCTTTCAGCGCGACCGTGACCGTGTAATTCACTCGAATTCTTTCCGTAGGCTTAAACATAAAACTCAGGTTTTCCTGTCGCCTCAGGGTGACTATTACCGAACAAGACTTACTCATACTCTCGAAGTTGCGCAGATTGCAAGGACAATCGCAATTGCACTCGGTCTTAATGAAACCCTGACAGAGGCAATTTCACTCGGACACGATCTGGGACATACGCCCTTCGGTCACGCAGGTGAAAGAGCACTCAACAGCGTTTGCGACGGTGGTTTCCGTCACTATGAGCAGAGTCTAAGAGTTGCAGATGTAATTGAAAAGGAAGGCAGAGGACTTAATCTTACTCTGGAGGTGCGTGACGGAATTGAACGCCACACTTCGGGTAAGGAAGCTTTTACGCTTGAAGGAAGAATTGTCCGTCTTGCCGACCGCATTGCATACATAAATCACGACATTGATGATGCTGTCCATGCTCGTGTGCTCAAAGAAACCGATATCCCGACAGATATCCGCGAAACTTTGGGTCAGAATAAATCACAGCGAATTAACAAGCTTGTTCTTTCTGCTGTAAATAACAGTAAAAACGATATCATTCTCGGTGAGGATTGTGCAGATGCTTTTGCAACCTTGCACAGCTTTATGTTCGAAAGAGTGTATACGAATCCCGTTTGTAAGGGTGAGGAAGCAAGAGCGATTGAAATGATTAAATGGCTTTATGAATACTTCCTTATGAATCCCGACGAAATGCCGTCGGAATACAAGGTGATCCGTGAAAAAGAAGGCGTTGAACGTGCGGCCTGCGACTATATTGCGGGTATGACGGACAGATACGCTGTTCATACCTTTGAAGAACTCTTTGTTCCTCGCTCTTGGGTGGTTATGAAGGGGGATTGAAATGGCAATAAGTGACGAATTCCTCGCTGAATTAAGAGCAAGGACAGACATAGAAAGTGTTATTTCTCCCTACGTAAATCTTTCAAAAAGAGGCAGACTTGTTAAGGGTCTTTGCCCTTTCCATAACGAAAAAACACCGTCATTTACGATTTATACGGACAGTCAGTCATTCTTCTGCTTCGGTTGCGGTGCAGGCGGAGATGCAATAACCTTTGTACGCAGAATCGAAAATCTTGACTATGTTGAAGCTGTTAAGGTTCTTGCCGAGCGTGCAGGAATGAAGATGCCCGAGGACGGATATGACGATTCTATTGCAAAGCACAGGCAGAGGATTCTTGCAGCAAACCGAGAAGCGGCTAAGTTTTTTCACAGCACTATGATGTCGCCGCAGGGTAAAATCGGACTTGATTATTTTCTCGGCAGAGGTCTTACAATGCAGACAATCAGGCATTTCGGTCTTGGCTATGCACCTGATTCATGGGATGCTCTTCTTAAACATATGCGTTCAAAAGGCTTCACTAATCAGGAGCTTTTCGACGCTAACCTTGTAAGAATGAGTACTAAGGGCGAAAAAACACATTATTACGATAATTTTAAAAACAGAGCAATGGTGCCGATTATCGACCTTCGCGGAAACGTGATTGCCTTTGGCGGACGAGTCCTTGACGATTCAAAGCCTAAGTATATCAACACCTCCGACACGATGGTTTACAAAAAGAGTAACGGTGTTTTTGCACTGAATTTTGCAAAAAACGGCAACCCTTCGCAGATGATAGTTGCAGAAGGTTATATGGACGTTATCGCCTTGCATCAGGCAGGCTTTACAAATGCGATTGCTTGTCTCGGTACGGCACTTACGCAGGAGCAGGCAAGGCTTGTTGCACGTTATGCGGATGAGGTTGTGCTTTCTTACGACTCGGACGAAGCAGGACAAAAAGCGACAAAGCGTGCAATTGAAATTTTCAGCAAAACGGGTGTCAAAATCCGTGTCCTTAAGCTTACGGGCGGTAAGGACCCCGACGAAATTATCAAAAAGTTCGGCAAAGAAAAATTCCGAAGTTTAATCGACGGTGCGGCGAATGATATTGAATACAGTATCCTTCGTGAGCGCGATAAATATGACCTCGATTCAATCGACGGTAAAACGAAATTCCTTACTGCAATTGCGGCAACTCTTGCTTCGGCAAATCCGATTGAGCAGGATGCGTATGCGGCAAAGCTTGCTTCCGAAATGCAGATAAGCAAGGATGCGATAATGCTCGAAATAAAACGGGCATATAAACGTAAAGCTGAGGCTGACAAAAAGCTTCGCTTTAACGAGATAGTCAAGGAAACCGTTACCCCGAAGGATGAAATAAATCCTGAAAGAGCAAAGCATATAAGAGCAACGAAAGCGGAAGAAACCTTGCTTTCAAGCCTTATGCTCAATCCTGATTTTTACAAAAAAATCAAGGACGAGCTTAGTGAGGACTTGTTTATAACGGACTTCAATAAAAGGGTTTATAAAGCGTTATCAACCCGACTTGATGAGGGCAGGAGCATTGAGCTTTCAATGTTCTGTGCAGAATTCACTCCCGAAGAAATGGGCAGACTTGCTCAGTTTGAAGCTATGGGAAATGCTATCAGCAATACCGTTGCCGAATGCAACGATTGTATAAAAGTTTTAAAACAAGAAAAAGCGAAAGCCTCGTCAGTAAATGCTGCGGAGCTCAGCGATGAAGATTTCAGAAATCTGTTTAAAAAAACGGACGACAAATAAAGGAGAACTGTTCATGGAAAAATTAACACCCACACCGACAACGGAGAAAAAATCACCTCTTAAGCTCCTTCTTGAAAAGGGTAAGGTGACCGGAAAGCTCACTTCTCACGAAATTGACCAGGCTCTTATCGATATGGATATCGATATTGAAGAGCTTGACAAGTTTTATGAAACTCTTGAAAATCAGAATATTGAGCTTATAGACGACCTTTCAAACATCGACCTTGAAAGCGTAGATTTCAATATGGATATGCCGAAATCTGCTGAACTTTCAACAGAGGACGTTGACGACAAGGGTCAGGGTAATGACGACCCCGTTAAGGTTTACCTTAAGGAAATCGGACGTATTCCTCTTCTTACAGCTGAGGAAGAAATCGAACTTGCTGTCCGTATCGTAGACGATGACGAAAGTGCAAAGAAAAGACTTGCTGAGGCTAACCTTCGTCTTGTTGTTTCAATCGCAAAGAGATATGTCGGCAGAGGCATGCACTTCCTTGATCTTATTCAGGAAGGTAACCTCGGTCTTATCAAGGCGGTTGATAAGTTCGACTATACAAAGGGCTTCAAGTTCTCAACTTATGCAACATGGTGGATCAGACAGGCTATCACAAGAGCTATCGCTGACCAGGCAAGAACAATCCGTATTCCCGTTCATATGGTTGAAACTATCAACAAGGTTAAGAAGACAAACAGCCAGCTTCTTCATAAAAACGGCAGAGACCCGAGTGCTGAAGAAATTGCAGCCGAGCTCGGTATGCCTGTTGCAAAGGTAAGAGAAATTCTTCGTGTTGCTCAGGAGCCTGTTTCTCTTGAAACGCCGATCGGTGAAGAGGAAGACAGCCATCTTGGCGATTTCATCCCCGACGATGATGCTCCGGCACCGGCAGATGCAGCTTCAATCCTTCTTCTTAAGGAACAGCTTGACGAGGTTCTTAAGACTCTTACTCCGAGAGAAGCAAAGGTTCTTATGCTTCGTTTTGGTCTTGAGGGCGGACATCCTCATACTCTTGAAGAGGTTGGTAAGGAATTTGACGTTACACGTGAGCGTATCCGTCAGATTGAAGCTAAGGCTCTTCGTAAGCTCCGTCATCCGAGCAGAAGCAAGAAGCTTAAGGACTTCCTTGATTAATAACAAACACCGTTTCGCCGCATAAAATACTATGAGGTGAAAAAATGAAACGGCGCAGAAAAATAATAATCCCGACTGTTGCAGTGATTTCGCTCGCAGCAGTCGGGTTTTTCGTCTTTTTGGAGTTAAGAATAAAAAGTGTCAGGGAAGATATATCAATTCTTGAAGCGAACAGTATATCCTCCTCGGCACTTTCGGCAGGACTTGAAAAAGCACTTTCTGATTATAAGCTGAATTACGATGACATAGTCAGCTTCACATACGATTCCGAGGGTAACATAAAATCTCTTTCAACGGATATGGTGGCACTTAACAGTCTTGGCGGTCAGATAGGCTCAAACACAGATAAATATATAGACAACATCGGAACATACAAGGTTTCTCTTCCTCTGACATCGCTTCTTGGCGGACAGTTATTTTCAGGTATCGGTCCTCATATATCGTTTTATATAACAATGAGAGGCCTTACATCGACAAAGTTTGAAAATCATTTTGAATCGGCAGGAGTAAATCAGACACGACACAGGATTGTGCTTGATGTTACTGTAAAAACGAATATTGTTTTTGCAGGAAAGGTGAGTATCGTTGAATACAACTCCGATGTTTTTATAGCCGAAAGTATAATCGTCGGTGTAACTCCGGACACATTTGCGGATTTTTAATATTGTAAAACGGTCGGCTTTTTGGTATAATAAATCTATATAACCGATAGGGAAGTGTCACTATGGCAGATTTTGAAAATGCAAAAAAAAGAGCTGAGGAGCTGAGGGATATTCTCAACTACCACAGCCATAAATATTATGTCGAGGACAGCCCTGAAATTGAGGACTTTGAATACGACAGGCTTATGCGTGAGCTTTCGGATATTGAAGATAAATATCCCGAGCTTGTAACTCCCGATTCACCGACAAGGAGAGTCGGCGGTAATGCTGACGGTCAGTTTGAGCCTGTTGAACACAGCGTTCAGATGGCAAGCTTACAGGATGCATTCAGCGTTGATGAGCTTATTGCATTTGATAAAAGAGTCCGTGAAGTTGTCAGCGATGCCGTTTATGTTGTTGAACCTAAAATTGACGGTCTTTCAGTTTCTGTTGAGTACGAAAACGGTGTGTTCTTTCGTGGGTCAACAAGAGGTGACGGTATAGTCGGAGAAAATGTCAGTGCAAACCTTTGCACGGTCGGTTCAATTCCATTAAAAATAAAAGAGAATCTTCCGTCAATTGAGGTCCGCGGAGAAGTTTATATGCCGCGTGACGTGTTTATAAAGCTTGTTGAACAGCAGGAGAATAACGAAGAGAAACCTTTCAAAAATCCGCGTAATGCTGCCGCAGGCTCACTCCGTCAGAAAAATCCTAAAATAACGGCAACAAGAAAGCTTGATATTTTTGTTTTCAATATCCAGAGGGTAGAGGGCAAGGAGCTTACAAGCCATAAACAGTCGCTTGATTACCTTAAGGAGCTTGGCTTCAAGACCGTTCCTTTCTACACTCTTTGTAAAAATATCGATGAAGCAATTGCAGAAATTAACCGTATCGGTGAAATAAGAGGTACTCTGCCTTTTGATATTGACGGTGCAGTTATCAAGGTTGATAATTTCGCTCACCGTGAACAGCTCGGAAGTACATCGAAGTTCCCTAAATGGGCGGTTGCATTCAAATATCCTCCCGAGGAGAAGCAGACAAAGGTTATCGACATAGAAATTAATGTCGGCAGAACGGGTGTGCTCACTCCGACGGCTGTTTTTGAGCCTGTACTTGTTGCAGGGTCAACGGTAAGCCGTGCCACGCTTCATAATCAGGATTTTATCCGTGAAAAGGACATCCGCATCGGTGATACCGTAATCATCCGTAAAGCGGGCGACATCATCCCTGAGGTGCTGAATGTTGTCAGCCACGGTGAAGGTGCAGAGCCTTACGTTATGCCTGAAATCTGTCCGTCCTGCGGAGCAAAGGTTGTACGTGAAGAGGGCGAAGCCGCTGTACGTTGCCTTAATACAGAATGTCCGGCACAGTTGCTTCGAAATCTTATCCATTTCTGTTCAAGGGATGCTATGGATATCGAAGGTCTGGGTGACAGTAATCTTGAGCTTTTTGCGAATGAAGGGCTGATAAAAACTCCCGCAGACATCTATTCAATAAAAGAAGAACAGATTATTCCTCTTGAAAGAATGGCAGAACAGTCTGCAAAAAACATTGTTGATGCTGTCAACAAATCAAAGGAAAACGATCTTTCAAAGCTTGTGTTTGCTCTCGGAATCCGTCACATAGGTCAGAAGGCGGCAAAGCTTCTTTCTGAGCGTTTCGGTACAATGACAGGGATTATGGAAGCAACCTTTGACGACATAATGACAATTGACGGCTTCGGTAAGATTATGGCAGAAAGCGTTGTTGATTATTTCAATATGCCACAGACAAAAGAACTTATTGATAGACTTATGTCAGCAGGTCTTAATATGAAATCGCTCAAGGAAGTCAAGGATATGCGTTTTGCAGGCAAGACTTTCGTACTTACGGGAACTTTGCCGACGTATTCACGAAAAGAGGCGGCTGAAATCATCGAAAGCTTCGGAGGCAAGACAGCGTCTTCTGTTTCAAAGAAAACCGATTACGTTCTTGCAGGCGAAGAAGCGGGAAGTAAGCTGAAAAAAGCAACCGACCTTGGAATCACAATAATTTCCGAAGCAGACCTCAATGATATGATAAAATAGTTAGAATTAACAGTCATAACCGCACCTCACAGGGGGGCGATTATGGCTGTTGTTTATACAGATAAAATTTTCTGATTGTTTCAGGTGGCGTTTCAACCAAACTGAAACTATTGTAATAAGCAACACTCCTTTGATTTTTATCTCAGTGCAACGAAATCAAAGGAGTGTTATCATTTAATAATTTAGCACAAAAAACTTTCAAAAGGTTGACGTGATTAGTATAAAACTGATATAATTCAGTTATACAATTATAATTACATTACGGAGGTACGGTAAATGGAAGTTGTATTCTTTTATATCAAGCTCGGACTTATTTATGCTCTTTCAGGTCTGCAGATTTTAAGCGGTATCGTTTTCTGCAACGATAAGAACGATGACAGATTTTTTTATGACTGGTCAGCAGAGGATTCCTTTTCTGTTACAGATAACACTTTTGTAATTGAAAAAGACCCGGACAAGGATTTTGTTATCCTTAATCTTTCCGATATTCAGCTTTCTGACGAGGATGCTCACGGTTACTTCGGTGAACTTGCAGAAGCATTAATCGATAAACTCATCACGGATACACAACCCGATCTCATCACCCTTTCAGGTGATAATGTTTACGGATGGCTCGGTTGGATATGGCTTATCGACCTGCTCGACAGCTATAAAATACCGTGGGCTCCTGTTTTTGGCAATCACGACGGTGAATCAGCAACATATGCTTCGTGGTGCGCATTCCAGGTCGACAAGTTTTCTGAATACGCTATATTTGAATTCGGCCCCAGGGACATGGGTTACGGAAACTACATTATTACAATCACAGAAAACGGAAAACCGATTCACCAGCTTTATATGATGGATACACACAACAGAGCAACATATGAGGTTGACGGCTATACATACGAAGGATATTCACACCTTCGCGACAGTCAGATTGAATGGTACAAGTGGGCTATTAACGGCACAACACAGGAAAACGGAGCTACAGTTGACAGTACGGTTATTTACCACATTCCGAACGTAGAATACTACAATGCATGGAACGCTTCCTATGACTATTGGGCACAGGATTTCAGACCCGAATTTGAAGGTGCATTCGGTTACAATATGGAAGGTGTTTCTTCAGCTCCCGTAAACAACGGTTTCTTTGACGTTGTTAAGGAAATGGGCAGCACAAAGCACATCATCTGCGGCCATAACCACAGAAATTACAGCAGTATTCCTTATGAAGGCGTATGGCTTCACTATGCGGTTAAGACAGGCGTCGGCAGCTATTATGAAAAAGAAGTTAACGGCGGTAAAGTTTTCACTCTTTCTTCTGACGGTACACTCTCAGCTGAAAATATTCTTGTTGATATTGACCAGTTCGGAATTGATTACTCTATCCCTTATCCAGGCTACAGCGAATAATGGTGAATTATGAAAAAAATTCAGTTTTATGTAATAGCAGATACTCACTATTTTTCAAAAAAGCTGTGGGTTGAAGGTAGGGCTATTGAAGCACGAAGCCATACTGATCAGGTGGTGTTAAAGGAATCACCCGAAATCAACGAAGCTTTTTTCAAGCTGATTGAAAATGATACCGAAACCGATACGGTTGTCCTTATCGGTGACCTGATAAATTTAGGTGAAAAGCTTTGCCACGAGGAATTCACGGAAAGGCTCAGGCAGTTACAGCAAAAAGGTAAACGTGTTCTTGTTCTTACCGCTACTCACGATTACAACGGTTGTGGCGAAGATGAAAACGGATTCGTTGCAACGGGTTATAGCGAGAACGATACCTATCATGTACCTAACACAAAGCGTTGCGAGCTTGATGAGATTTACCGTCCATTCGGCAGAGACAAGGCTGAAAGTGAATACGATATGTCCTATTCGCTTAATATAGAAGGATACCGTTTCATTCTCCTTAACGACGACGGAAACGGTCATACGGACTGCGGTCTTGACGATGATGGAAACAAGTGGCTTGAAAACGAATTCATTAAAGCAAAGACTAACAATGAACCTGTGATTCTTTTCACTCATCATCCTGTTATAACTCCTTACCCCGTTTATGAGGCTGCGGCACCGACGGAAATGTACGGCAGACATCCTGTTCTAAAAAAAATGATGATGAAGCACGGTGTAAAGGTTGTTTTCACAGGCCACACACACGTACATACAATCCGCAAAATTACGGACGGTGAACACGAAGTGTTTGATATCGGCACAACCTCAACTGTTTCAGCGTACGGAAAAATACGTAAGGTTACTCTTGAAAACGGTATTGCAGATATAACAACGGTTGATTTACCCGAAAAAATCGAAGGCATCCCCGGCGGAAGCAGCCAGATTGCAGAATCCTGCTTCGGCGGTTATTACCGCAGACTTATTGATACAGCAGTCAAGGACTACGATGCTTTCATAAAACTCGGTCACGGGCTTGTGCCTGCAGATAAAGCAAAAAAATACCGTGCAATTATAAAACCTGCATTAAAGGCTTTTTCTTCAATCAATATGTCTTTTGCCGGTAAGGTCGGTAAAAAATATTCGGGGCTTAATAAAGCCGAAATTAAGAAACATAAGGACGAAAAGCTGATCGATGTTATTTTTGTAATTCTCGATCACTTTTTTCAGGGCGATGCACCCTATACGCCCGACACCTATGAGCATAAGGTGATTCACGGTGCTTTGCTAAGAGGCGACAGAATTATGAAAACGCTCGGAATAAAGCTTTCAAGGTATATTAACGGAATCGACAGTCTGTGGGAGCTTGCAGTGCCTCTTGTTCATAACACAAGAACAGGCTGTGACCGTGAGATTAAAATCAGATTAACTGACGAGGTGACTTATGAAAAGAATTAAAAATAACCTTGCCACCGACGTAAACGAAAAAATTACCAAACGCGAGTACATAGCCTTCGGCTCAAGTACAGCCGTTTCAAAGGCGGCGACAGCGTTGAGCGGTGCGCTTGGCGGTCTTGTTGCATCAACCTATATGGGATTGAGCGACGAATCATTTAAGCTTTACAGCACAATAATTTTCATTCTCGGTTTCTGGGATATTGCAAACGATGTTATCGTCTCCAGCTTTCTTGACAAAACAAGAAAAACCTACGGCAACTGGGGACGCTTTAAACCGTGGCTTATGCTTATGATTATCCCGTGCAATCTTGTTGTTATAATGCAGACTGCACCTCTCAGAGCTTGGTTCCCCGAAATCAGCGATGTGTTCAAAATTACATACCTTGTACTTTTATTTTTCCTGAATGATGCATTCAGTACATTCTACAACGCTGCATTGACCGCACTTAATGCAAGACTAACCACAGACAATATGGAACGTGGTTACCTTGCTGCAATCGAGAGCATACTAAGTTCAACAATCGGTGCCTGCGGTACATACATTGCGGCTGTTCTTCCTTATATTCTTCCGAATGCAAGTGAAGCAGGAAGATATTTCTACAGCTACAGCATAATCACGATTCTTGCAATTCCGCTTACAATATGGAATATTGTTGTTACAAAAGAACGAATTTCAGAGCCTCCGAAGGCAGAAGCACCAAAGCTTCGTGATGTTTACAGACAGATTGTCAAGAACAAACCTTTGATGATGTATATGATTTCCGAAATCTTCGGTCACGGTATGTCTGTCGGTTACGGCCTTATGACATATGCATTCATCGTTTGCTTCAAGAACACACCGTTCACTCTCACGTTTTTCAGAGATACGGCAATTCAGTTTGAATATGTTTATGACGGCGATAATTTTATGGCGCTTCTTTCGCTTGCCTCAATCTCGTCGCTTGTAACAACGGGAATTTCACTCTTTCTTGCTCCTATCATCAGAAAATGGGTCGACGACAAAATCCTTTATATGTGCACAAGACTCGGCACTGCAGTCTGCTACACAGCTATGTTCCTTTCTGTTTTCCCGTTCAGTGCACATACACCTGCACAGATTTTTGTGCGAATTGTTATCTGGTACGCGATTCACGGACTTACAACAGGTTTCTATCAGACTGTTCCGGGACTTATTCAGATGGCGGCATATGACTACGCGGAGTATAAATACGGTGAAAGAAACGAAGCTACAGTCAGCTCAATGAAGAATACACTTTCAAGAATCCTCGGCAACTGCACAAACTACGTTACAAATCTTTTGCTTGTGTATGTCGGATACACAGCATACGCTGATACACCCGAGCTTATGCCGACAGATTCAAAGGCAATTCTTCTTTATATCTTTGCAATCTGTCCTGCCATTTTCTGCTACTTTGCAGTAATCCCGATGTTCTTCTATAAGCTCTCAGGAAAGAAGCATAAGGAAATTGTTGCTGCTCTCAATGAGCGCAGACAGAAAAATCTTGATGAAATCAATAAGCTTGAAAAAGAGTCAGTTGAAGTTTAAACACTGAATAATAGTTTTAAGTCCCGCTTTCAACCCATCTCAGATTCTTGACGGAGAGTATTAATAGTGATAGAATGTATCCGTTAGGAGTGACTCAGATGAACAATAACGGAAAATTCAAGAAATCGACAATTATATTTATGCTCGTTGCAGTGGTAATAATCACATGCAGTTTTTTGTGGGTTGTCATTTTTAAGGGTGACACCTCATATGAAAGAACGAACAGAGAGTTTTTTGAACAAACCTCAGCAACAAAATATACAGCAGCTGTTCAGAACGAAGATATTACAGTTGACGGCGATGCGCTGATTGATGTTGAAATCAAGATACCTATCTCTTTTATCCTTGAAGATATCAACGCTAACTCTCAGCTTACAAAAGAGCAAAAGGAAGCAGGCTTCAAATCTGCTTTATCTGACGGTAACAGTTCTGTAACATACATAATTTCCAAGGCTGACTACAAAGTTTTTCTCCGTAACTACAGATATGAAATTGTTACAGAAATTGAAAACGATCTTGCTTCTTATTCATATGTAAAAGATGTTAACTGCAGCGACGACCTGTCCGATATCATCGTGAAGGTTGACCGCGCAGGATTCAATTCTGCCGACGGAGCTTCAATTACTTCAGCGGTGTCGCTTCCGTCAATGATTTACCAGATGTACGCACAGCTTGGTATGAACTGCAATATCACCATTGCAGATGCCGAAACAAGCGCAGTTATTACTACTTATAATCCGTAAACAATATGCAAAAAAGCACTTGCATTTGCAAGTGCTTTTTTGCTGGCTGGGATGGCTGGATTCGAACCAGCGAATGCAGCAGTCAAAGTGCTGTGTCTTACCGCTTGACGACACCCCAATATCTGATTTTAAAAGATAAGTCTGCAAGAACTAGTCCTGCAGACTTTTAAGTGGGGTGGATAGTCGGATTCGAACCGACGGTCTCCAGTGCCACAAACTGGCGCTTTAACCAACTAAGCTATACCCACCATATGGCGCGCTTGAAGGGACTCGAACCCCTGACCCACTGCTTAGAAGGCAGTTGCTCTATCCACCTGAGCTACAAGCGCATATGTGACCCCTCATTGCTATTGCAGAGGCTTAGGGGAGAATGGAGCGGGTGATGGGAATCGAACCCACACGACTAGCTTGGAAGGCTAGAATTCTACCACTAAACTACACCCGCGTGTCTGCAACGTGATGTATTTTAACACAAGTTATCTCTTTTTGTCAATAGTAAAAAAGGATATTTTTAAATAAATTTTATCATTATTTTGAAAATCACAGTTGTATATACATAATGTGGAAAAATTTTTGTTAAAAACAATGTCGCAGGGCTTGTTTATAGCTCGACCGAAGATATAGCTCACCCTGATAAGGGAAGGTAAGGATTTACTCCACCTTTTTATCTTCCACCTACGGCAGAACCTGAGTTTACTTCCACGCCTAAAAAGGCAACAAAAAAGCAGAAGCCTCATTGAAGCTTCTGCTGTAAATTCAATATAATTATCTGTTAAGGATAAGCTTTGTGAGCTCAACGGGTTCAACGATTGTGTCGCCCTTGTAAACTCTCATGTTACCTGATGCGATTTCGTCGATGAGGATAACCTCGCCGTTGTTGTAACCGAACTCGAACTTGATATCCCAGAGGTCAAGACCGATTGTCTTAAGGTCGTCAGCAACGATCTTTGTGATTTTGAGTGTCTGCTCCTTCATGCTTTCAAAGAGGTCGGGAGTCATAACACCGAGAGCTGCAAGGCCTTCGCCTGTTACAAGGGGATCACCCTTCTCGTCGTTTTTGAATGTGCATTCAACATAACCGCCCTCAAGAACTGTACCGTCAGCGATATACTCACCGTAACGGCGGATGAAGCTGCCTGTTGCAACAAGACGGCAGATAACTTCAAGACCGTGACCGAATACTGTTGCAGGAAGAACTTCCATTGTTGCGTTGTCGATATCAGCGCCTACATAGTGAGTCTTGATGCCTGCATCCTTGAGCATTTCAAAATAGTAAACTGATGTTTCAAGATTTGCCTTTCCGATACCATCAATTGTTAAGCCGACTGAATTCTCGCCCGGATCGAAAACACCGTCTTTACCTGTGCAATCGTCCTTGAACTTGAGCATTACGTTGCCGTTTTCAAGCTTATAAACGTCCTTTGTCTTACCTTTGTACATCATTTCCATGGTTTCATTCTCCTTATCAAATAGAGTTTAAGAAAAGCCGAACTTTCCACATTTCTTACACAGAAAAGAATATCACTTTTGATTTTTATTGTCAATAAAAATTGAAAACGAGAGTGTAAAAATAATGCCTTTTTACAAAAAAATTTTTATGCAAAATGAAAAATACGGAACAAGACACTCTTCTCAGCATTTTTACAGGCACAGTCAGTTATATGCAACTCGTTCAGCTTGTGTTTTAAAAAGAAATTTTTGGCTTTACTTTTCCCATTTACTGTGTTAAAATGATCTTTAATGAATTCGGAGGTGGTTTTTTGACCTGGTTATCCTTCACCCGGCTTCTTATGGCGATACTTATGATGCCGTATTATCTTTTCAACTACGCATTCAATAACTATGCCTACCCTGCTTACAGCACGTCGGGTGCATACCTTTTCTGTTACTTTACGGGAAATGAAATTGAAAACCAGACACTTCATTTCGCTGTCAGCACGGACGGCTACCATTTCAAGGCACTTAACAACAACGAAGCGGTCATCACGCAGACTCTCGGCACGAAATGTGTCCGTGACCCGTACATACTTAAAGGTGTTGACGAAAACGGCAAGGAATGCTTCTTCATCATCGCTACGGATATGGATGCAGGCCTCGGCTGGCTTTCCAACCACAGTCTTACAACCTGGAAATCCTACGACCTTGTTAACTGGATTGATGAAACTGTTATCGACATCCGTCAGTTTGAAGGTTTTGAAACAACAAACAGAGCGTGGGCACCGCAGGCAATATGGGACGAGAGCAAGGGTATGTACATGGTATACTGGGCAAACTCGACCGCAGAAAATGACTGCGCAGGCCATTACTACGCTTATACAAAGGATTTCAAGACATTTGAAACCGAGCCGCAGGTGCTTTTCGGACGTTGGAACGAATACGTCCCCGAGCGTGACGAAGTTATGAACATCCAATGCATCGACGGTGACATTATATACAACGAAAAAGACGGTTATTATTACCTTTATTTCAAGGAAGACTTAACCCAGAAAATTGCCTACGTCAGATCAAAGAATCTTACGGGACCGTACAACACGGATTACACAATCTGCTCGCTCAACTGGTTCGGTGTTGAGGGAAGCTCGATGTACCGGATCACAGGTACAGACGCCTGGATGATGATTATGGACGAATACGGCAACGGTACATTCTTTGCACAGATGACAAGGGACTTTGAAAACTTCAGGCAGTTCCAGCGTTCATCGATGGAGATTGACCACCTTAAACCGCGTCACGGTTCAGTTGTTGCGATAACTGAAGACGAATATAAAACACTTATTGAGCACTACGGTGTTCAGGAGTAAAAGAAAGGAAGAAAAATTAAAATGAAAAAGATTATTTCTGTTTTGTTGGCAATTGTTATGATGCTGACAACAATGTCTGTTTCTGTTTTTGCTGCAGAGCCGTTAAGCGGCACGTGCGGTAAAAACCTGACATGGACATTCAACCCGGATACGGGTGAACTCACCATCAGCGGTGAGGGTGCGATGTATAATTATCATGATTATAATCGTCCCTGGGGATCTTATGAAGATGAAATTAAAGCAGTAACAATCGGTGACGGTGTTACAAGCATCGGTGATGAAGCTTTCTATGACTGCGACAGTCTTATGAAGGTAATTTTTAACGACAGCCCTGCAAGTATCGGTAACTATGCTTTTGACTCCTGCGACAGTCTTGTAAAGGTAACTCTCGGCAATGCGATTACGAGCATCGGTGATGGAGCTTTCAGATATTGCGTCAGCCTTACAGGCATCGCAATCCCCGACAGCACCGAAAGCATCGGCAACTATGCTTTCGACGGCTGCAGCAGTATCAAGACAGTTACAATCGGTAAGGGCGTTGTAGGCATCGGCGGCTCTGTATTTTACGGTTGCTACAGCGTTACGGATTATACCGTTGACGCGGGAAACACAGCATTTTCAAGCGATGAATTCGGCACGCTTTTCAACAAGGATAAGACAGTGCTTATCAACTACCCCGTAGGTAACGAAAGAACAAGCTATGTTATCCCCGACAGCGTTGTTGATATCATATACTATGCTTTCGATAATGCAGATTATCTTGAAGATGTTACATTCGGAAAGAATGTTAAGACTATCGGTTATTCTGCATTCGCTTACAGTGCTAAGCTTAAAGAGGTTACAATTCCCGACAACGTTACATCAATCGGTGACTGTGCTTTCTATAATTGTGACGGTATCAAAACAGTTACAATCGGTAATGGTGTTACAACAATCGGCAACGCTGCTTTCTATAATTGTGACGGTATCAAAACAGTTACAATCGGTAATGGTGTTACAACTATCGGAAACTCTGCGTTCCATGATTGCTATTATCTCACAACAGTTACACTCGGAAACAGTGTAAAAAATATCGGCAGTGATGCATTCTCCTATTGCTATAACCTTCAGGGCATTGCAATTCCCGACAGCGTTACAATCATCGGCAGTCAAGCTTTCTATAATTGCGGACTTAAAAGCATTGAATTCGGCAGAGGCGTTTCAAACATCAGCAAGAATTTGTTTGCTTCCTGCGATTACCTCACAAGCGTAACAATCCCGAACACAGTTACAAGCATTTCTTACGGTGCTTTCAGCCAGTGTAACAACATCACAGACGTATACTACGAAGGTACACAGGAAATGTGGGAAGGCGGAGACGTAATCCTCATCGCGGCGGATAACGGTTCACTTCTTAAGGCAACAATGCACTACGGCAATGTTGAACCTGAGGTCCCCGAAGAACCGACAGAGCCCGATGAGCCTGATGTTCCCGAGGAGCCTACAACTGAGCCTTCGACAGAGCCCTCAACAGAGCCCTCAACAGAGCCTTCATCAGAGCCTTCATCAGAGCCTTCATCAGAACCTTCATCAGAGCCTTCATCTGAACCTTCAACAGAGGCTACAACAGAACCTTCATCAGAGCCTTCATCTGAACCTTCATCAGAACCATCAACAGAACCTTCATCAGAGCCTTCATCTGAACCTTCATCTGAACCTTCAACGGAGCCGACAACTGAACCTACAACCTCTCCTTCAGAGCCTGAAGAGCCTGCTGATCCCGAAGAGCCTGCTGATCCTGAAGAACCTGCAGATCCCGAAGAACCCGACGATTCAAACAAGTGCGGTAACGATGTTTACTGGTCATTTGACGAAGAGACAGGTACACTCGTAATTTCAGGTAAGGGTGCAATGGCAAACTATTCCTCAACATCACCTGCTCCGTGGGATGAATACAAAGACAAGATTAAGAAGCTCATCGTTGCTGACGGTGTTACAACAATCGGTAACGATACGTTCATAGGCTGTAAGAATCTTGAAGAAATCGACCTTCCCGAAAGCATTACAAAGATTGGCGATTCCGCTTTCCGTGACTGCTTAGGCCTTGAGGATATCGAAATTCCCGCGAGCGTTAAGAGCCTTGGTCACTACGCTTTCTATGGTTGCGACGGCATCAAAGAAATCGCAATCCCTGAGGGTGTTAAATCTCTCGGCAACTATGCTTTCAGAAACTGTTCAAATCTTAAGTCTGTAACCCTTCCCGAATCACTTGCAAGCATTGGCAAGGGTGCGTTTATGGAATGTTCTTCACTCACAGACGCTGAATATAACGGAACAGACGAGCAGTGGGATAATGTTACAGTCGGTGTAAACAACGAGATCCTTCTTGAGGCTTTAAAGGAAGTTGTATACGGTGACGTAAACGAGGACGGTAAAATTAATTCTGTTGACGCGCTCAACTGTCTTAATCACGCGGTTGGTAAGATAACACTTACCGGCAAGAAATTCGAAGCTGCAGACAACAACGGTGACGGTACGGTCAATTCTATCGATGCTTTGAATATTCTTAATTACGCGGTTGGAAAGACAACAAGCTTCCCGATAGCCGGTAAACAGAAGGCTGTTGATTTGTATGCTGATACAATGAACAAAGAAAAGGATAAAGAGTAAAAACAATATACTTTTCAAACAAAACGGTGGGAGTAAAATCCCACCGTTAATTTTATGGCTGTCAGGCATTTAAAGCTTATCGAGCAGAAACCCAGTCATCAGTATGGTGATTTGAACATTATAAAAATTTCAGGGTTGTGGTGTTCTTTGATTTCGCACAATCTATCTCTGTTCGCGTAGGGGCAGATATCATCTGCCCGCAAAAATTATGCGATTTTTCGGGAACATAATATGTTACCCTACAGGCACGATTTCAGAACAATGATCGTAGGGGACGGGTTTCCAGTCCCGAAAAAGCAGCGTTAATTCACGGGAGAAGAAACGGCATGCCGATACCCTTGAAAATTACGGTGTGACGTTTGCGACACACCGTTAAACACAGCAGAATATCGGCACGTCGTAAACGTCACGCCCTACGAACCCTGTTTCAATCAACTGCGTAGGGACGGGCGTCCTCGACCGTCCGTTAATTCAGCAGAATCTGCGGACCGTCCGGGAGGCCGGTCCCTACGAGCACAGAGTCAGTTTGTGCGAAATCAAATAACTCCACAAACCCGAAATTGTCGAAATATTAAATTCACATAAAACTGCAATAGAAACATAAAAAGGACTGTATCAAAACATCGTAAACAGATGTTGCTGGTTAAGTCCCTTATTTTATTTCCTGTTCAAGGTCGTTGAAATATTCAGTATCGAAAAATTCCGAAATAGTAATTCCAAGTCCGTCACAGAGTTTTTTTACTGTGGCGACCGTTGCGCTGTTGTTACGTTTGCTGACGATATTGTTAACCGTTGATTGGGTAACTCCGCTTATGGTTGCGAGCTTATTAATTGTTATATTGTTGCTCTGGCACAAATCTATTATGCGTTTTCTTACAGCATCTCCCGTTGTTATAACTATTCCTCCTAACTCAAATGAGATACCTTTAGTGTAGACAATTTTCACACAAAAAGTGACCTCTTTTAAGTTGACTTTTACAATTGTTTGCGATATTATTAACTCAAATGAGTTCAAAACTCTTTTTAATTATAGAATTAGGAGGAAAGTTTAATGAAAAAACTTCTTATACGATCAATTGCAGTTGTTTTATGTGTTATGATTTCGGTGACTTCGTTTTCTGTTACAAGTTTCGCAACAAACAAAACCCAAGCTGAAGCTTTAGCGTGGGTAAAATCACAGGTTGGACAATCATTAGAGTACAATTATGACCAGTATTATTATCAGTGTGTAGACTTTATTTGTCATTATTATGCATATCTTGGAGAAACATCACCTGGTGGTGACGGAAAAGACTATGCTTGGAACTCTTTGCCAAGTGGGTGGACAAGAGTTCAGGGTGGAACACCGCAGCCCGGAGATATTTTAGTTTATTCAGGTAACAGTACTAATCCTGCCGGACACGTTGCAATTTACGAATCGGATCGTTCTCACTACCATCAGAATTTTAGTGGTTCATATGTTGAAAAAGTAACTTATATGTACAATGGTTTAAATAATCCTTATTGGGGATATATAAGACCAAACTGGTCTACCCACACATGTTCATATTCGTCGTCAGTAACTAAATCAGCAACCTGCAACGCAACAGGTGTACGTACTTACACATGTTCTTGCGGTAACAGCTATACAGAATCTATTGCTAAAAATCCCAATAACCATGCAGGCGGCACAGTAATTAAAAATGCGGTTGAGGCAACACATACTTCGGAAGGCTATACAGGAGATACATATTGCAAAGGTTGCAATGTGTTTTTGAAAAGCGGTACAACAGTACCCAAAGTTGATGAATCAGAATGGGTATATGCAGACTCTATCCCGTCACATGTTAATGCAGAATTGTATGATATTGAATATAATAATATTTACAAGAAAGTTGCAACTACTGCACCGGACAGCAGTTGGATAAAAGGTACTTTGGCTAAAACTGAGTATGTTAATAATGGTGGTACTTACGAGTCGGATTTCCCTCTTTCAACTTCAAACACAAGAGTATTGACGAGCTATTATTACTATCATTGGTGCGGTGCAAGTTCGGGAAACTACATTAATTTTGCGTATACCTCGAGCCAAAATCATTATGATGCATATTATGAAACGGGTGCGGTTGTTGAAGAAAGTAGCGTTGTGGATAGCGACGATTCAAGATATACTGCCTATAAACTTGCTTGGTCGTTTCAGTCCGGTCATTGCTATTGTTCATCCGGTCTCACATGCGATGCGTCAAATTCTCATTCTTCAAGATCATGTTGGTGGTATAAGAGATATATATACCAGGATAAAAAAGCCGTAAACTATTATAATTTCACCAAGGAAAGCGGTTGGTCTACAGAAAAGGACAGTAGTGCAAATGTGGTTGAGTGCAGATATAAACTGAAATCAACTTATGATGTATCATACAACACAAATGGTGGCAGTGAAGCTCCTTCGGCACAGACTAAAATCCATGGCACAGATTTAACTCTCAGCTCAATCACACCCGTAAAGGAAAACTATATTTTCTTGGGTTGGAACACAAATGCTGACGGAACCGGTGTGCCATATCAACCCGGTGACACTTACAGTGAAAATGCAGATTTGACTTTATATGCAATATGGGAGCTTGACCACGAACACGAATACATCTCAGAAATCACACAGCAACCGACGTGCACCGAAAAAGGTATTAAGACATACACCTGTTCTGTATGTAACGATGTGTACTATGAAGATATCGATGAACTCGGACATGATTATGTTGCTTGCGTGACTGAACCGACCTGTACCGAGCAGGGCTTTACAACATATGAATGTTCAAGATGCGGTGATACATATACTGAAAATTATATTGATCCTCTCAACCACTCATCTTCTTCATGGCACACGGCAATCAATCCGACAGCGACATCAGAAGGCTTAGCAGAAAAGCGTTGCGATTACTGCGATACGGTTTTGGAGCAGTTTACAATACCTTGTCTTGCCCCGGATTATGTTACCGGTATTACATTGTCGTCTGACAAGGAAACAGTTAAGATAGGTGACTCATTCACTCTTAGTGCGACAGTTATACCCGACACAGCAAAAAATAAAAACGTTATATGGTCGTCAAGAAATCCTGAGATAGCTTCTGTTGATAACGGCAAGGTTACTGCAAATAAACCGGGAACAACTGCAATTGTGGCAGAAACTGAGGACGGAGGTTATATTGATTTCTGTCTTGTAAGAGTTGTTAGCTTGGTATCATTTAACGGAGCAGTTGTTGATAATGAAAAAAACATTATATACGGCTTATCTTCAAATCTTGCGAATGTTGATGATTATTTGAAAACAGCTGATGACAGTATGTCTATTACGTTCAGCACAGCAACCGTCGGAACGGGTACATTCATCAATGTTATGGATAACGGCGAAGTTATTGATTTATATGAAGCAGTTATCTTCGGTGATGTAAACGGTGACGGTTGGTATGACGGTCAGGATGCGGTTCTCGTTTCCTGCCTTGCAAACGGAATGCTTACCGAGGCTGATGTCAGTGAGTCTGTTTATATGGCTTCTGACTGTAACCATGATGGCGTGATTGATGAGAAGGACGTTGAGCTTCTTAATAAAGCGGGAACACTTCTTGCAAATGTTGACCAGTCAAAGCCTGAGGAAGTTCTTCTTGAAACATCGGCAGAGTATGTTGCGTATCTAGAACTCATAAATCAGTCTCCGGAACTTGAGGTTGAAGATGAAACAGATATCCCCGAAGCAGATATTGAAACAGAAGAAACAATACCCGAGCAGAATGCAGAGTTCGATTTCTTTGAAATGATTATGAATTTCATAAAAATAATTGTTGAAGCAATCCGTTCTTACATTCCTGCACTGTATAAATAATTAAACATAAAAAATAGAGTTTCACTAAAAAGTGAAACTCTATTTTTTTGACCCGCCCGAAGGGATGTATCTGCTACGGCGTTTCCTTGCATATACCGTTCTTGCGGCATAGCCGCTTCGGACTTCGAATCCCTTCGAACGAAAAAAAGCACCACCTGATGGTGATGCTTTCTTTTTTTGGCCCGCCCGAAGGGATTCGAACCCCCGATCTTCAGAATCGGAATCTGCTGCATTATCCAGCTATGCTACGGACGGACATTATATCAAAACAGCAGGAATTATAAATTCTCTTTCGCTGCCTTGGTTTTTGCGATAAGCTTCTTGGTAATAGCTCCTGCGATGAGAGTGAATACGATAATTACCACAACGGGAATTGCGACAACCCACGGCTGTTCACCGACATTTTTGAGTGCATAACCAAAGAATGTGTAAACAACTGCAAGCGGAAGCGTTCCGAGAAATGAACCGATCATATATTTTTTATATGAAATATTCATTGCACCGAAAAGAAGGCTTGAAAGGTCACCCGGGAGAAGACCTGAGAGCTTGATTGCAAAAGTCATTTCTGTTTCGTTTGCTCCTGCGAAGTCATCAATCTTTTTGATTGCCTTGAATTTGTTCTTTAATGTATCAACCATACCTGCACCTGTGAATCTGCCGAGTACGTACGGAATGGAAAGACTGGGGAAAACGGAAATAACATTTATTATAAGTGCAAGCCATACGTTCGGAATCATATAAGCACAGATAGAAAAGACAACGGCAGGAGGGAAGATGAGTGCGAATGATTTCACAACAGAAAAAATGATAAATCCGATTGCAAGGACGAGTGTACCGCTCGGAAGCTTTTGACTCAGCTCGGGAATGTTCGTTACTTTAATATTATACTTTTGCGTAAGATATATGCAAAGGATAACCATTGCTATCATAAATACTCCTGAAGCAATCTGAAGTATTTTTATGAGTTTGTTATAATTCTTTTCAGGCATAAAAGCAACCTCGTTTTTGAAATACAAAAATGCTGTGGTGAAAATTATAAGTGATTTTTACAGTGAAATCAATAATTTTGACAAATTTTCTGTTGTATAAACGACTTTTCTTTTGAAAGAAAAAATAGTTTTGATAATTTAAGATTGACATTTCGATATAAATATTATAGAATACTAGGTGTATATAAGGAATTTTTTTGAGGAAAGGTGATAATAATGAAACAGTTTACCAAAAGACTCATTTCTACTGTTCTTGCAATGATCCTTGTGTTGAGCACATTTGCTTTTTCAGTAACAGCAGCATCAGCAAACCTGATCGCTTCAACAAAAGAAGAAAGTTATATGCAGGGCGAAGAGATAGTTGTAACAGTTTATTTCCCTGCAGCATACAACAAGCTTGCTGCTCTTAACCTTGAGCTTAACTATGATAAGGCTAAGCTTGACTATGTAGGTGCCAAGGTTGGTGCAGGTCTTAAAAAGGCTCTTGATGCTCAGCCGAACGGAACAGCTTTCTCACAGAACCTTAAGACACCCGGTAAGGTAGTTTGGGTTCTTGCAGGTAGTAACAACTTTGATTTTAACGGCGTTTTTGCAACTGTGACTTTTAAAGCAAAGGGTAGTGCGGCTAACGGACCGACAACATTTGATCTTAAAGTTACTCACGCAGCTAACTCAGGTTATGTTGATATTACTTCACAGGTAACTGTTGAGGATAAGACTGTTGAAATCATTCGTGATTCAGTTAACGACTTTGAGTTTACACTTAACGCTGCAAAGAATGGTTATATCGCAACAGCTTACCGTTGTGCAACTGTTGCAAATCTTACTGTACCGACAACTTACAAAGGACTTCCCGTTGTTGAAATTGCAGATAAGGTTTTCTATAACCACGGTGAACTTGTAAGTGTAGTACTTCCTGACCATCTTGCTAAAATTGGCACACAGGCATTTGCATCTTGTTCAAAACTTCAAAAGGTTGAAATTTCTGATTCAGTTGAGTCAATCGGTGAATCAGCTTTTGCAAACTGCGGTGCTCTTGAAATCATAAATCTTCCGCTTGGTCTTACAGAAATCAAGGCAAGTACTTTCTACGCATGTTACTTCCTTGAGAGTATTGAGATTCCTTTCCAGGTTAAGAAGATTGGAGTTAATGCATTCTACAACTGTCTTTCACTCAACAAGGTGAAGATTTCAAAGAATACAACTGAAATCGGCAAGGGTGCATTTGATCAATGCTTTGTTGAAGGAATTGAATTCACAACGGTTGCGGGTAACAAGTACCTTCCGTCTTTCATTGCGACTAACTGCCCGAAGGCAACAATCAAAACAGTTGAAGATATTTCACTTGGTAAGGTTTCAAACATCAAGACTGAAATTGAGTACACCGGTACTCCTTACAAGCCGGAAGTTAAGGTAACTCTCAACAACGGTAAAAAGGTTGAAGCAGGTAAAGATTATAAGGTTGTTTATGTGAACAATGTCGCTGCAGGTAACGGTAAAGTTTATGTTGTAGGTATTGATGGATACGGCGAAGGTTATGTAAATAGCTTTAGTGTTGTATGTAAGCACTCTACAATTGAGAAGACAGTATCCAAGAAACCTACTTGTACAGTAGACGGTAAGAACATTTGTCAGTGTGCATACTGTGGTTATTCTTATGAAGAAACAATCAAGGCATCGGGTCACCAGGGCGGTGAATGGGTGATTGATAAACTTCCGACATATGACAAGACAGGTCTTAAGCACAGAATCTGCGCAATCTGCTCAACTCCGTATGCTCATAACACAAAAGCTGATAAGATTGTTCCCGACGTAAACCTTGATTCAAGAGTTAATTCTTCTGACGCACTTCTTGTTCTTCAGAGATCTGTTGGTAAGAGCGTTTACATTGATCCGAAGCAGGGTATCTTTAATGCTGACCCGAATGGTGACGGAAAGCTTAACTCTTCGGACGCTTTGATTATCCTTAAGATTTCTGTAGGTAAAATCAAACTTTAAAATCAAATTATTAACAGCACTCTGAAAATTTTTCAGAGTGCTGTTTTTTTCTATTGTACAATCACGTAATATATGATAAAATAATATTTAACTATGCGAACGAAAGCAGGGAAATTAAAATGAACTGGAAATTACTTAAAAACGGTGTCGGATATGGTGTAGGTGCAATCGGCCTCGACCTGAGTTATGGTATGTTCTATTCATATCTTTCTATCTATCTTGCAAAGGTGCTTGGTATCAGTCCGTGGTTCCTTCTTATAATTACACCGCTTGCAAGACTCTGGGACGGAATTAATGACCCGATGATGGGTGCAATCGTTGACCGTTGTAACAGTAAAATGGGCAAATATCGCCCGTGGATTCTCAGAGGTGCTTTGCTTAATGCCGTTGTATTGGCTTTGCTTTTCAATAATCCGGGTATACCTTTGGGCTCAGGATGGATGATGGCTTATGTTGCTGTTTTCTATGTTCTCTGGGGTATGACAAATACCCTTGCTGATATCCCTTATTGGTCTATGATTCCGTCAATGGCAACGGGAGAGAAAGACAGAAACCTTATTTCAACTGTTGCACGTGCTTTTTCAGGTCTCGGACAGGGAGTTATTTCGATACTGACTCCGATTATGATCCCTCTTCTTGCAGGTGCTGCGAAGGATGATCTCGACAAGCTTCCGCAGAACGTTCTCAAAGACGGTTTTGGCAGATGGTCAATAATTGCGGCTGTTCTTTTGGTTGTCTTTGCTTTGATTTGTGTACTGGTTACAAAAGAGAAAAACATAATCCACAACGACGAAAAATTTTCTTTCAAAAATGCAATAAGTGTTATAAAGCAGAATGACCAGCTTCTTATCTTTATGCTTTTTGCAATGATTTCGAATGCGGGCTTCTACATGACTTCGGGTATCAGTGCATTCTACTTTGAAGAAGTCGGCGGTGGTCTTGCAAAGCAGTCAACATTTAATCTTATGGGCACAGTAGGTTCTGTGCTTGGTATTCTTGTTGTGCCGATTTGCTCAAAGTTTATGAATAACCGCTCAATTTACAAGCTTTCTCTTCTTATGGCTGTGACTGGTTATGCGGGTATGGCTGTAATAGGTTATGGCTTCGGCGGTAATGTAGTTGCACTTGGTCTGTGCTATATCGTAACATCACTCGGTACTGCAAGTATGTTTGTAAATCAGACTGTTATGCTCGCTGACTGTGTTGACTACGGTGAGTACAAGCTCGGAAAGAGAAATCAGAGTCTTACATTCTCTATGAAGGGCTTCCTTCAGAAAATGGCGTACACTGTGCAGAGTATTATTATGTATGCATCATTTGCACTTACAAGCTATGATTTCAGCGGAGAAAATGCGGATGCAGCTATTGTAACCGAATCGGCAAAGAGTGCAATTTCATTTATGATGTTTATTGTTCCGCCCGCAATGATGCTTATTTCTCTTATTATATTCTCAACAA